>NZ_JBEZLP010000013.1:0-301568 GCF_040652195.1 Streptomyces sp. NPDC048278 | reverse complement strand
CGCCGTCCGGGGCGTCCATCACCCGGCGGCGGATCAAGCGGCTCGCGGAGTCGCTGGAGGTGGATCAGGAGCGGTTGCGGGCCCGGCACTGGGCCGGGGGCGCGCCGCCCTCCGGCCGGCCCGAAGCAGCCCAGGCCCGGGCCCAGGCACCGTCCGTCGACCCGGCCGCCGCGCTGCGGCGCATGTACGTCGACACGAGCCCGTTCAGTTCGGCGCATCTGAGCCTGAACGCGGAGGTGCTGGGACCCGAGCGGATGCTGTTCGGTACCGACTCGCCTCCGTTGGCCGTGCCGCTGGAGGACCAGATCCGCATGATCGAGAAGCTGCCGGTCGACGCGGCGTCGCAGCAGCTCATCCTCGGTGGCAACGCCGAGGCCGTCTTCGACCTCGGGAGTCGTCCGTGACCACCACGCAAGAGGCCGTCACCGCGGCGGAACGCTGCACCCCGGAGTTCCGGCGGGACCCTCACGCGGTCTACGCCCGGCTCCGCGACGCGGCCCCGGTCTGCCCCATGAGACCGCCGCACGGCAACGAGACGTACCTGATCACCCGGTACGAGGACGCCCGGGCCGCCCTGGCGGATCCGCGGTTGAGCAAGGACATGTACGGGGCCATGGACGCCTACCGGAGGATCTTCGGTGATTCGTCCGTCGCGCTGGACGACAACATGCTCAACTCCGACGGGCCCAAGCACATGCGGCTGCGCAGGCTGGTCAACTCCGCGTTCACCCCACGGCGGGTGGAGGCTCTGCGGCCGAAGATCCAGGACATCGTCCGGGGCCTGCTCGACGAGTGCCCGGTCCGGGAGCCCTTCGACCTGTTGCCGGCCTTCGCGTTCCCGCTGCCGGTCGTCGTGATCTGCGATCTGCTCGGCGTTCCGCCCCAGGAGCGGTCGCGGATGCAGAACCTGTCCTCCGCGGTGGCCCGGAGCGGCTTCGACGCGGAGGCCAAGCGGGCCCAGCAGAAGGCGGAGGAGGACCTGCACGCGTACTTCTCCGATCTCATCGCCGCCAAGCGGAAGCGTCCGGGCGACGATCTCCTGAGCGCGCTCATCGCGGTCCGGGACGACGACGGCGGACTGACCGAGAACGAGCTGGTGTCCACGGCGTTCCTGCTGATGTTCGCGGGTCACAAGACGACCGCGTACCTGCTCGGCAATGCCGTGCACCATCTCCTGTCCCATCCCGGGCAGCTGCGCGCCGTGCGGGAGAACGGGGAGCTGATGCGCGCCGCGGTCGAGGAACTGGTGCGCTACGACGGCTCCGTGGAGAGCGCGACGTTCCGTTACGCGACCGAGGACGTGGAGTACAGCGGGACCCGGATCCCCAAGGGCGCCCTGGTCCAGATCGCGATCAGTTCGGCCAACCGGGATCCGGTGAAGTTCGACGCCCCGGACGAGTTGAACGTGACGCGTCCGGGCAACGCGCAGGACGCGCATCTCGGGTTCGGGCACGGCAGCCACTACTGCCTGGGAGCCCCGCTGGCCCGGCTGGAGATGCAGCTGGCCCTCACCATCCTGTTCGACCGGTTCCCGAGGATGGCCTTGGCCGACCCCCACGCCGAGGCACGATGGCTGGAGGTCCCCTTCCCGGCCTTCCGCGGCCTCGCGGAGCTCCCGGTCGTCCTCGATCCCGCAGGGTGACCGACGCGCAGACGCACAGAGGGCCACGACCGTCAGGTCGTGGCCCTCTGTTCCGTATCGTTACGGCGAGTGTGTCCGAGGGGGGACTTGAACCCCCACGCCCGATAAAGGGCACTAGCACCTCAAGCTAGCGCGTCTGCCATTCCGCCACCCGGACCAGGTGTCTGCCGCCTGACCGGGGGTGTTCCCCGCGGCGACATGGACAACAATACCAAGCTTTCGGAGTGCCCTTCACCTGCGTTTCCGTCGGTGTATCCGCAGGTGGGCGCCCCCTCACCGTGCGTGCCCGGCCCGCTACCGGGCAGGTGGCCGGCGCGCCTCCCGGGGGCGGCCCGCTGCTCGCAGGCGGCCCGGGCGCGCGCCCGGGCCGCCGTCTGTGCGCGCCGCCGTTATGGCATGAGCTGGTACTCCGGGAAGTTCCCCGGCAGCCGCTCCCCCGCCGGCCCGTTGGTCACCGCCCGTACGAGTAGTTCCCCGCCGACGAAGGCGCCCCGCCAGGACGCGCCGAAGCCGCCGAAGAGCTCGTCGCGGTCGCCGCGGGAGCGTGGCTTGCCGTGGCCGACCTTGAAGGCGCGGATCTGCGGGGCCAGCCGCGCGAAGGTGGCCTCGTCGTCGGTGGAGAGCGTGGCGACCAGCGCGCCGTTGGAGGCGTTCATGGCGGCCAGCAGTTCGGCCTCGGTGTCGACCAGGACGATCGTGTCGACCGGGCCGAAGGGTTCCGCGTGGTGGAGCGGGGAGGAGCGGGGCGGGTTGAGGAGGGTGACCGGGTGGACGTACGACGACGTGTCCTGGCCGGGCAGGAAGCGGGCGTCGGCCGGGCTGCCGCGGTGCAGCGGGACGGCACCGCGGTCGACGGCCTCGGCCACCTGGTCGGTCAGGTCCTTGGCCTTGGCCGCGTTGATCACCGGCCCGAAGTCCAGTTCGGGCAGCGGGTCGGCGGGGTCGGCGACCGCCAGGGGGTGGCCGACCCGCAGTCCGCGCACCGCCGGCAGGTACGCCCTGAGGAACTCGTCGAACAGCTCACGCTGGACGACGAAGCGCGGGTAGGCGGTGCAGCGCTGTTTGCCGTAGTCGAAGAGCTTGGGGACGACGGCGGTGAACGCCTCCCAGTCGGTGAAGTTCCAGATGCCCCAGGTGTTGAGTCCCTCCTGTTCGAGGACGTGCCGCTTGCCGAGGTCGGCGACGGCGGTGGCCACCGCGGCCCCCGTGTCCCGGCCGCCGACGAAGGAGACGCAGCCGATCTCGGGCGCCCGCACCAGCGCCTCCGACAGCTCGCCCCCGCTGCCGCTGAGCAGCGTCACCGGCAGACCCTCCCGGGCGGCCAGCGCGCAGGCCAGGGTGAGGCAGGCGACCCCGCCGTCGGTCGGGGTCTTCGCCACCACCGCGTTGCCCGCGAGAGCCTGGACCAGTACCGCGTGAACGAGCACGCTCATCGGGTAGTTCCAGCTGGCGATGTTGGACACGGGCCCGTCCAGCGGGGCCCGCCCGGCGAGCATCGGCCCGATGCCGTCGACGTACCAGCGGACCCCGTCGATCGCCCGGTCCACGTCCGCCTGGGCGAGCCGCCAGGGCTTGCCGATCTCCCAGACGAGGAGGAGGGCGAGGAGTTCGCGGTGTTCGGTCAGGGCGTCGAGGGTGGCGGCCACTCGGGCCCGGCGCTCTTCCAGCGAGACGTACCGCCAGGCGCGGTGCTGGTCGAGGCAGGCGCGGACGGCCCGGCGCGCGGTGTCCCGGTCCAGGCGTGGGGCGCCGGCGATCGGGCTGCCGTCGACGGGGCTGGTCGCGGGCAGCGGGCGGCCGTCGGGCCGCCAGGTGCCCGCCCAGAGGTTGAGGACCCGGTCGTCCCGGAAGGCCTCGGGGGCCAGGTCGAGACAGCGTGCCCAGGCGTCGTCCCAGCCGGTGCCGGGCTTGCGGACGAGGTCCATGGTCAGCCCCCCGTTTCCAGGAGTTCGAGGACCAGCCGGGCGGTCTCGGTCGGTGTGCTCCCCACCCGCACGCCGACCGCCTCCAGCGCCTCCTGCTTGGCCCGGGCGGTGCCGGCCGAGCCGGAGACGATGGCGCCCGCGTGGCCCATGGTGCGGCCCTCGGGCGCGGTGAACCCGGCGATGTAGCCGACGACCGGCTTGGTGACGTGGTCCCGGATGTAGGCGGCGGCCCGTTCCTCCGCGTCGCCGCCGATCTCCCCGATGAGGACGACGAGTTCGGTGTCGGGGTCTTCCTGGAAGGCGGCCAGGCAGTCGATGTGGCTCGTCCCGACGACCGGGTCGCCGCCGATGCCCACGCAGGTGGAGAAGCCGATGTCCCGCAGCTCGTACATGAGTTGGTAGGTCAGCGTGCCGGACTTGGAGACGAGTCCGATGCGGCCGGGCTTGGTGATGTCGGCCGGGATGATGCCCGCGTTGGCCTGGCCGGGGGTGATCAGCCCTGGGCAGTTCGGGCCGATGATCCGGGTGCCGTTGCGCCGGGCGTACACGGTGAAGGCCACCGAGTCGTGGACCGGGATGCCCTCGGTGATCACCACGGCGAGGCCGATCCCGGCGTCGGCGGCCTCCAGCACCGCCGCCTTGGCGAAGGCGGGCGGCACGAAGACGACGGTGACGTCGGCGCCGGTCGCGGCCATGCCCTCGGCGACCGTGCCGTAGACCGGGACGGCACGGTCGTCGAAGTCGACGCTCTGCCCGGCCTTGCGCGGGTTGACCCCGCCGACGACGTCGGTCCCGGCGGCCAGCATGCGCCGGGTGTGCTTCATGCCCTCGCCGCCGGTCATGCCCTGGACGAGGACCTTGCTCTCCTGGGTGAGATAGATCGCCATGTCCCGGCTCCTCAGGCGGTGTGGGCGAGTTCGGCGGCGCGGCGGGCGGCGCCGTCCATGGTGGTGGCCTGTTCGACCAGGGGATGCGCGCGGTCGTCGAGGATCGCCCGGCCGCGGGCCGCGTTGTTGCCGTCGAGGCGGACCACCAGCGGCTTGGTCAACCGGACGGCCTCCAGCGCCTGGACGATGCCGTCGGCGACCGCGTCGCAGGCCGTGATCCCGCCGAAGACGTTGACGAAGACCGACTTCACGGACGGGTCGGAGAGGATCACCGACAGCCCGTCGGCCATGATCCGGGCGGAGGCTCCGCCGCCGATGTCCAGGAAGTTGGCGGGGCGTGCACCACAGCCTGCGACCACGTCCAGGGTGGACATCACCAGACCCGCACCGTTGCCGATGATGCCGACCTCGCCGTCGAGTCTGACGTAGTTGAGTCCCTTCGCGGCGGCCACCGCCTCCAGCGGGTCGTGGTGCTCGCCCTCCTCCGCACCCCAACGGGACTGCCGGAAGCGGGCGTTGTCGTCGAGGGTGACCTTGCCGTCGAGGGCCAGGATCCGGCCCTCTTCGGTGCGCACCAGCGGGTTCACCTCGACGAGCACCGCGTCCTCGCGGACCAGCACCTGCCAGAGCCGTACGAGGACGTCGACGGTCTGCGGCGGCAGTCCGGCGGCGTCGGCGATCTCCTGGGCCTTGGCGGAGGTCACGCCGACCGCGGGGTCGACGTGGACCCGGGCCACGGCCTCCGGCCGGGTCGCGGCCACCTCCTCGATCTCCATGCCGCCCTCCGCGGAGGCGATGGCGAGGAAGCCGCCGGCCGCCCGGTCGAGGACGTACGAGACGTAGAACTCGCTCTCGATGACGACGGGTTGGGCCAGCATCACCTTGCCGACCGTGTGCCCCTTGATGTCCATGCCGAGAATCTGACGTGCCGTGAGTTCCGCCGCGGCCGGGTCGGCGGCGAGCTTCACCCCGCCCGCCTTTCCCCGGCCACCGGTCTTGACCTGCGCCTTCACGACGACCCTGCCGCCGAGTCGGCGGGCGATCTCGCGGGCCTCCTTGGGCGAGTCGGTGACCTCGGCCCTCGGCACCACGATGCCGTGATCTTCGAAGAGTTCCCTTGCCTGGTGCTCGTACAGGTCCATTTCGGCTCCTGTCTGGAAAGTGCCGCACGCCCCCTGGACACCACCCACCGGATGCGGGATAACAAGGTTCATACAGTATTCGTCGACTGTATGCAATGTACCGCGAGAGCGTTCCAACCCCCTACGAAGGGACAGGACTTCGCCATGCCCGACGACACCCAGGACGTGATTTCCGGTGGTCATCTCGTTGCCAAGGCGCTGAAGGCCGAGGGGGTCGACCGCATCTACACCCTGTGCGGCGGCCACATCATCGACATCTACGACGGCTGCGTCGACGAGGGCATAGAAGTCGTCGACGTCCGCCACGAGCAGGTGGCCGCCCACGCCGCCGACGGCTACGCGCGCATCACCGGCAGGCCGGGCTGCGCGGTCGTCACCGCCGGGCCCGGTACGACCGACGCGGTCACCGGAGTCGCCAACGCCTTCCGCGCGGAGTCCCCGATGCTGCTGATCGGCGGCCAAGGGGCGCTCAGCCAGCACAAGATGGGGTCCCTTCAGGACCTGCCGCACGTCGACATGATGACGCCGATCACCAAGTTCGCGGCGGCCGTCCCGGACACCGCGCGCGCCGCCGACATGGTGTCCATGGCGTTCCGTGAGTGCTACCACGGCGCGCCGGGACCCTCCTTCCTGGAGATCCCCCGCGACGTCCTCGACGCCAAGGTCCCGGTCGCGAAGGCCCGCATCCCCAAGGCGGGTGCCTACCGGGCCGCCACCCGCTCGGCCGGCGACCCCGAGGCGATCGAGAAGCTCGCCGACCTGCTCGTGCACGCCGAGAAACCGGCCATCCTGCTCGGCAGCCAGGTCTGGACGACCCGGGGCACCGCGGACGCCATCGAGCTGGTGCGGACCCTCAACATCCCGGCGTACATGAACGGCGCGGGACGCGGCACCCTGCCGCCCGGCGACCCGCACCACTTCCAGCTCTCCCGCCGCTACGCCTTCTCCAACGCCGACGTCATCGTGATCGTCGGCACCCCCTTCGACTTCCGCATGGGCTACGGCAAGCGGCTCTCCCCGGAAGCGACCGTCGTACAGATCGACCTCGACTACCGCACGGTCGGCAAGAACCGGGACATCGACCTCGGGATCGTCGGGGACGCGGGCCTGGTCCTGAAGTCCGTGACCGAGGCCGCCTCGGGGCGCGTCAACGGTGGCGCGTCCCGGCGCAAGGAGTGGCTGGACGAGCTGCGCGCCGCCGAACAGACCGCGCTGGAGAAGCGGTTGCCGAGCCTGCGGTCGGAAGCCTCCCCCATCCATCCCTACCGCCTGGTCAGCGAGATCAACGACTTCCTCACCGAGGACTCGATCTACATCGGCGACGGCGGCGACATCGTCACCTTCTCCGGGCAGGTCGTACAGCCCAAGTCGCCCGGCCACTGGATGGACCCGGGCCCGCTCGGCACCCTCGGCGTCGGCGTCCCCTTCGTGCTCGCCGCCAAGCAGGCCCGCCCCGACAAGGAGGTGGTCGCCCTCTTCGGGGACGGCGCCTTCTCGCTCACCGGCTGGGACTTCGAGACCCTGGTCCGCTACGACCTCCCGTTCGTCGGGATCGTCGGCAACAACTCCTCGATGAACCAGATCCGTTACGGCCAGGCCGCCAAGTACGGCAAGGAGCGCGAGCGGGTCGGCAACACCCTCGGGGACGTCCACTACGACAAGTTCGCCCAGATGCTGGGCGGTTACGGCGAAGAGGTCCGCGACCCCGCCGACATCGGCCCCGCGCTGCGCCGGGCCCGCGAGTCGGGCAAGCCGTCGCTGATCAACGTCTGGGTCGACCCGGACGCGTACGCCCCCGGAACCATGAACCAGACCATGTACAAGTGAGGTGGAACGCCCATGACCACCAAGGCACTTGAGGGCATTCGCGTCCTCGACATGACCCACGTCCAGTCCGGCCCCTCCGCCACCCAGCTACTCGCCTGGCTCGGCGCGGACGTGGTCAAGCTGGAGGCGCCGTCCGGTGACATCACGCGCAAGCAGCTGCGCGACCTCCCGGACGTCGACTCCCTCTACTTCACGATGCTCAACTGCAACAAGCGGAGCATCACCCTCAACACGAAGACCGAGCGCGGCAAGGAACTCCTCACCGAGCTGATCCGGCGCTCGGACGTGATGGTGGAGAACTTCGGTCCCGGCGCGGTCGACCGGATGGGGTTCACCTGGGACCGCATCAAGGAGATCAACCCCCGGATCGTGTACGCCTCCATCAAGGGGTTCGGGGACGGCCCGTACACCAACTTCAAGGCGTACGAGGTCGTCGCCCAGGCGATGGGCGGGTCGATGTCGACCACCGGCTTCGAGGACGGCCCGCCGCTGGCCACGGGCGCACAGATCGGCGACTCGGGCACCGGAGTGCATACAGTAGCCGGAATACTGGCGGCACTCTTCCAGCGCGAGCACACCGGGCGCGGCCAGCGCGTCAACGTCGCCATGCAGCACGCCGTGCTCAACCTCTGCCGGGTGAAGCTCCGCGACCAGCAGCGGCTCGCCCACGGCCGGCTCGCCGAGTACCCGAACGAGGACTTCGGCGACGAGGTGCCCCGCTCCGGCAACGCCTCCGGCGGCGGCCAGCCCGGCTGGGCGGTCCAGTGCGCGCCGGGCGGCCCGAACGACTACGTGTATGTGATCGTGCAGCCCGTCGGGTGGCAGCCGATCACGCAGCTGATCGGCCGGCCCGAGCTGGCGGACGACCCCGAGTGGGCGACCCCGGAGTCCCGCCTGCCCAAGCTCGGCAAGATGTTCCAGCTGATCGAGGAGTGGTCCTCGACGCTCCCCAAGTGGGAAGTGCTGGAGCAGCTCAACGCCCACAACATCCCGTGCGGGCCGATCCTCTCCACCAAGGAGATCATCGAGGACGAGTCGCTGGTCGCCAACGAGATGGTGGTGACCGTCCCGCACCCCGAGCGCGGCGAGTTCGTCACCGTCGGCAGCCCGCTCAAGCTCTCCGACTCCCCGGTCGACGTCACCAGTTCGCCGCTGCTCGGCGAGCACAACGAAGCGGTCTACATCGGCGAACTCGGTCTCGGCGACGAAGAGTTGCGCCTGCTCAAGTCGAACGGAGTGATCTGACGTGATGGCAGAGGACCGGGAGCTGCGGGTCCGCGCGCTCCTCGACTCCGTGCGGGCGGAGGGCCGTACCGCACTCACCGCGCCCGAGGGCAAGGTGATCGCCGACGCGTACGGGATCGCTGTACCGGGCGAGGAGTTGGCGACCGACGTCGACGAGGCGGTGGCGTACGCGGCCCGCTTCGGCGGACCGGTCGTCATGAAGATCGTCTCGCCGGACATCCTGCACAAGACCGACGCGGGCGGGGTGATCGTGGGCGTCGAGGGCGCGGCGGACGTGCGCGCGGCCTTCCACCGGATCATCGAGAACGCGCGCGGCTACGACGCGGATGCCCGCATCGAGGGCGTCCAGGTGCAGGAGTTGCTGCCGAAGGGCACGGAGGTGATCGTCGGCGCGGTCACCGACCCGACCTTCGGGAAGGTCGTCGCCTTCGGGCTCGGCGGGGTGCTGGTCGAGGTGCTGAAGGACGTGACCTTCCGGCTCGCGCCCGTCTCCGCCGACGAGGCACTGTCGATGCTGGACTCCATCAAGGCGGCCGAGGTGCTGCGCGGGGTGCGCGGGCAGGCCGGGGTGGACCGCTGGGCGGTCGCCGAGCAGATCCGCCGGGTCTCCCAACTGGTCGCGGACTTCCCGGAGATCGCCGAGGTGGACCTCAACCCGGTGATCGCCACGCCGGAGGGCGCGGTCGCCGCCGACATCCGGATCATCCTCGCGGAGAAGCAGCCGCAGGAGCGCAGGAAGTACACGCGCGACGAGATCCTGGAGTCCATGCGCCGGCTGATGCAGCCCCGCTCGGTCGCCGTGATCGGTGCCTCCAACGAGCAGGGCAAGATCGGCAATTCGGTGATGCGCAACCTCGTGGACGGCGGCTTCGCCGGGGAGATCCATCCGGTGAACCCCAAGGCCGATGACATTCTGGGCCGCAAGGCGTACAAGAGTGTCACGGACGTTCCCGGTGAGGTGGATGTGGCCGTCTTCGCCATTCCCGCCAAGTTCGTCGCGGCGGCGCTGGAGGAGGTGGGCCGGAAGAGGATCCCCAACGCCGTCCTGATCCCGTCCGGTTTCGCGGAGACCGGCGAGGAGGAGCTCCAGGCCGAGATCGTCGCCGTCGGCGAGCGGTACGGCATCCGTCTCCTCGGCCCGAACATCTACGGCTACTACTCCACCTGGCAGGACCTGTGCGCCACGTTCTGCACGCCGTACGACGTGAAGGGCGGGGTGGCGCTGACGTCCCAGTCGGGCGGGATCGGCATGGCGATCCTCGGCTTCGCCCGGACCACGAAGACGGGTGTGTCGGCGATCGTCGGGCTCGGCAACAAGTCGGACCTGGACGAGGACGACCTGCTGACCTGGTTCGGTGAGGACCCGCACACCGAGTGCATCGCGATGCACCTGGAGGACCTGAAGGACGGCCGCGCCTTCGTGGAGGCCGCGCGGGCGACCGTACCGAAGAAGCCGGTCGTGGTCCTCAAGGCGGGCCGTACGGCGGCCGGTGCCAAGGCGGCCGGTTCGCACACGGGCGCGCTCGCGGGCGACGACGCGGTGTACGACGACATCCTGCGGCAGGCGGGCGTGATCCGCGCACCCGGCCTGAACGACATGCTGGAGTACGCACGCGGCCTGCCGGTGCTGCCGCCCCCGCAGGGCGACAACGTCGTGATCATCACCGGCGCGGGCGGCAGTGGCGTGCTCCTCTCCGACGCGATCACCGACAACGGGCTGACCCTGATGGAGATACCGCCGGACCTGGACGAGGCGTTCCGGCGCTTCATCCCGCCGTTCGGCGCCGCCGGCAACCCGGTGGACATCACGGGCGGCGAGCCGCCGTCGACGTACGAGGCGACGATCCGGCTCGGTCTTGAGGACCCGCGGATCCACGCGCTCGTCCTCGGCTACTGGCACACCATCGTCACCCCGCCGATGGTCTTCGCCGAACTGACGGCCCGCGTGGTCGCGGAGTTCCGCGAGCGGGGCATCGAGAAGCCGGTCGTCGCCTCGCTCGCGGGGGACGTCGAGGTCGAGGAGGCCTGCCAGTACCTGTACGAGCGGGGGGTCGTGGCGTACCCGTACACGACCGAACGGCCGGTGGCCGTGCTCGGCGCCAAGTACCGCTGGGCGCGGGCAGCCGGGCTGTTGGGGAGCGGACTGCTGGGGGGCGGGTCATGACGTAGCCGAGGAAGGGGCCGGCCGGCGAGCGCGTCGTCGGCCGGCCCCGGGACCCGTGCGCGCACGAAAGGCATTGGACAGGGGGCGCTGGCCAGAACTTTCGACGCAAGGGGTGCTGAGCAGACATGTCATCCATCGATCTATCGCCGTCCGTCCCTTTCAGGGAGGTGACGGACCGCAACGGCCGCACGTACCGGATCGGCGAACGCGATGTCGATCTCATGGGCCGCACACGCAAGTGGATGGTCATCCTGCCCTGGGTGGGCATGATGGGCATCAGCTCCGCCGAGTACGCGTTCACGTCGGCGGAGGACACGCTCCACGATGCGCATCTGTGGAGCAGCGGGCACATCTTCTGGCTGATGGGCGTCTGGGTGTTCTTCCAGGCGGCCGTGGCCTTCCCGGCCGGGCAGCTGCGGGAGAGCGGACGGCTCCCCGCCCGTACGGCCATGCTGATCGGTGCCGTGGGCACGCTGCTGGGCTATGTGGCGCTGGCGTTCGCGCCGAACGTGGTCGTCGCCTATCTCGGCTTCGGCATGTGCAGCGGCATCGGTGCCGGTCTCGTCTACGCGACCTGCGTGAACATGGTCGGCAAGTGGTACCCGGAGCGCAAGGGCGGCAAGACGGGCTTCGTCAACGGCGGTTTCGCCTACGGGTCCGTGCCCTTCGTGTTCCTGTTCACCTCGGTCCTCGACCTCGGCAACTACAAGGTCGTGCTCTCCGCGGTCGGCATCGGGCTGTGCCTGGTGGTGGCGTCGGCCGGCTGGTTCTTCAAGGACCCGCCGAAGAACTGGTGGCCGCCGCACGTCGATCCCCTGAAGGCCACTCAGGACCCGCGGATACGAAGGGCGTTGGAGAAGAACCCGCCCGCCGTCAAGCAGTACACCCCGAAGGAGGCCGCCCGTACCCCGGTCCTGTGGATGATGTGGTTCTGTCTGCTCTGCACGGCCGGCATCAATATCTTCGGCATCGCCTTCCAGGTGCCGTTCGGCAAGGACATGGGCTTCGCGGGCGGGATCGTCGCCACGGCCATGTCCCTGAAGGCCATCGTCAACGGCACCGGCCGCGGCGTCATCGGCTGGATCTCCGACCGCTACGGCCGCCGCAACACGCTCATCATCGTCTGCATCGTGCTCGGCACGGCACAGTTCGGCGTGCTGGTCTCCGGCCAGATGGGCAGCATGCCGTTCTTCCTGTTCTGCTCCATGGTCTCCGGCTTCGGCGGCGGAGCGATCTTCCCGCTCTTCGCGGCCATGACGGCGGACTACTTCGGTGAGAACAACAACGCCACCAACTACGGGATGGTCTACAGCTCCAAGCTGATCTCCGGCCTGGTGGGCTCCGGTCTGGGCGCGGTCGTCGTCGGTGAGTGGGACTACCACGGCGCGTTCGTGCTCGCGGGCTCCGTCGGCCTGGCCTCCGCAGTGCTGGCTCTCTTCCTCAAGGCACCGGGCAGGCCCAGCGCCCGGCGCATCGTCCCCAACCCGCAGCCGCTCGGCGAGGAGATGGCGTGACATGTCGGCAGACCCTGTAGCCACGAACAGCACCGACGCGGGCCGGCGCCCGTACCGCGAGGTCACGGACGCCCGCGGCCGGGTGTACCGGATCGGCGAGACCGACCGGGACATCCTCGGCCACTCCCGCAACATCATGGTGTACCTGCCGTGGATCGCCATGATGGCCATCAGCGTCTTCGAGTACGCGTACGGCTCCGCGGAGGACACCCTGTCCCACGCGCACGGCTGGACGCAGTCCAACACGTTCTGGATCCTGAGCGTCTGGGTGTTCTTCCAGGCCGGCATCGCGTTCCCGGCGGGCTGGCTGCGGGAGAAGGGCATCCTGACCGCCCGTCGCGCCATGTACACCGGCTCCGTGATGTGCCTGATCGGCTTCCTGGCGCTCTCCCACATCAGCGAGATCTGGCTGGCGATCATCGGCTTCGGCGTGATCGGCGGCCTGGGCTCCGGCCTCGTCTACGCGACCTGCATCAACATGGTCGGCAAGTGGTTCCCCGAACGCCGGGGCGCCCGCACGGGTTTCGTGAACGGCGGCTTCGCCTACGGCTCCCTCCCCTTCATCTTCATCTTCAACTACGCCTTCGACACGGCGAACTACCACCGCGTCCTGGACCTGATCGGCGCCTACGTGATGGTCGTCGTCCTGGTCACCGCGTTCTTCTTCAAGGACCCGCCGAAGAACTGGTGGCCGGCCGACGTCGACCCGCTCACCCACGCGGGCGGCACCAGGACCGGTGCGGCGCTCGCCAAGAACCCGCCCGCGGTACGCCAGTTCACCCCGAAGGAGGCGATCCGCACCGGCATGCTCCCGCTGATGTGGATCGCGATCGTCATGACGGCCGGCGTCTCGATCTTCGGCATCTCCTTCCAGGTGGACTTCGCCAAGGACGTCGGCTTCGGCCCGCTGGTCGCGGCCTCCTCCATGGGCGTCATGGCGGTCATCAACGGCGTCGGCCGCGGCGTCGTCGGCTGGCTCTCCGACCGCCTCGGCCGCAAACCGACCCTCGTCTTCGTCATCGTCGTCCTCGGTCTGGCCCAGTTCGGCGTGATCTGGGCCGGTGACATCAAGAGCGAGTGGCTGTTCCTGTTCTTCGCCTTCCTCTCCGGCTTCGGCGGCGGCGCCTTCTACCCGCTCTTCGCCGCCCTCACCCCGGACTACTTCGGCGAGAACTACAACGCCACCAACTACGGCCTCGTCTACAGCGGCAAACTCATCAGCGGCCTCTTCGGCGGCGGCCTCGGCTCCATGGTCGTCGGCGCCTGGGGCTACAACGGCGCGTACGCCCTGGCGGGCGGCATCTCGATGCTGGCGGCGGGGGTGGCCCTGCTGCTGCGGCAGCCGGGCCGCGAGACGGGCACCGGCGCAAAGGTGGTGACGGCACAGCCGCAGACGGCGACCTGAGGGTTTCCGCGGAGCCTCAGGACAGGTCTTGCCAGTGGCGAGTCCCGGACCCGTGTCCGGGACTTCGCCGCTTCCGCGACACGCCCTCGGCCGGGCCGACGATGTCGCCACTCATCTCTTTCGCCCCGGCTTCGGCTATCCTCCGAAGGATTCTCCGGGGTTGTACAGGGCCCGCCGGAGCCGGCTTCGCCCCGATCGTGCACGACGGCCTTCCCTCGATGCCCGAAGGAGCATGCATTGCGTGTGAATGTGCGTGTCGGACGGCGCCGGCAACGGACGGGGGTTCGCGCGCTGGCGGCCCTTGCGGTGTCCGCGGCGCTCGTCGTGCCCCTCACCGCGACCCCGTCCCGTGCGAACACGATCCACGGGAGTGCTGCGGTCCGGCAGGACGACAGTACGGGGTTACGCGCTCGTCTGCGGGCGCTGGCGCGGGAGTTGGTGGAAGAAGGAGTGCCCGGGGTGATCGTGCGGGTGGACGACGGTCACGGCAGGCCCGTCGAGATCTCCGAACAGGCCACCTGGACGAGGAAGGACCATCGGCTCAGCGCGGACGACGAGGTGCGGGAAGCGTCCAACACCAAGACGGTGATGGCCACCCTCGTCCTGCAACTGGTCGCCGAGCACCGACTCGCCCTCACCGATCCGGTCGGCAAGTGGCTGCCCGGCCAGGTGCGCAACGGCGGAAAGATCACTCTGCGCATGCTGCTCAACCACACCAGCGGGTTGTTCGACTACACCGACGACCCCGCCCTCGCCGGGGCCCTCACCGGCCAGGACACCCACGTGTGGACGTCGACGGAAATCCTTCGGCTGGTGAGCGGGCACCCGGCGCTGTTCGAGCCCGGCACCGAGTGGTCGTACAGCAACACCAACTACATCGCGATCGGCGCCGTTCTGGAGAAGGCCACCGGCAAAAGCCTTGCGGCGCTGGTGCGGGACCGGATCGCCGCGCCCCTGGGGCTCCGGCACACCTTCTACGCCACCGGCTCCGCCTGGCGCGACCGGCACGCGTACGGCTATGAACCCGACGCCGCCCACATGCCACCGGACGTCCCCGACGAGTTCAGGAACTACGCCGGACCGCAGCACGACGACCACGTGGACGTCACCGGCGACTACGTCACGGCCGACGGAGCGGATGCCGCGATCGTGTCCACCGCCGGTGACTGGTCCCGTTTCTACGGCGCGCTGATGTCGGGCCGCCTGCTTCCCGCCGCCCAACTGGCCGAGATGCGCACCACCGTGCCGGAGAACGGGCCGGGGGACCCGGACGAGCTCGGCTACGGGCTGGGCATCGAGACGGCGAAGACCTCCTGCGGCACGGTCTGGGACCACGTCGGCATCGTCCCGGGCTACGCGACCTACAACGTCACGGACTCCACCGGCCGTCGCACGGCCGCCTTCTTCTTCGCCACGTCCACTCTCACCAGGCAGGCGCATCAGACCGGCGCCGCCTTGATGGACGCGGTCAACTGCGCCGTGGCCGCGCCCACGGTTCCCGCGGCACCGCGCTAACTTCAACCATGCGATCCCGAACGAGCGGCATGTGGTGGGGAACGGCCCTTGAGGCACCGGATCCGGCGCTCCTGGCCCGCTTCTACGCGGAGTTGCTGGAGTGGCCGATCGTGCACGAGGAGCCCGGGACGGCTGTCGTCGCGCCGCCGCAGGGGGCCGTGTACATCGTGTTCCAGGAGGCTGCCGGATACCGGCCGCCGACCTGGCCGCCGGTCGACGGCGAGCAGCGCGCGACGATGCATCTCGACTTCCAGGTGGCCGACCTGGAAGGGGCGGTGGCGGAGGCCGTCGCCAAGGGGGCCGTACTCGCGCCGGAGCAGCCGCGGGACGACGTCCGCGTGCTGTTCGACCCCGCCGGTCACCCCTTCTGCCTGTGCCGCGACGACGGGTAGGCGCGGGACGCGCGAAATTCGTACGCGCCGGCCGAGCGGGGTCCCGTAGATTCCCGGCGGAGGCCCGCCCGAGGTGCTCCGGGGATGGGGGCATCGATGGCCGTGGAGTCGATACCGGTGAAGTCGGCGCCGAAGTCGCTGGTGTGGGACGGCGACGAGCTGGTCTCCGCGACCGGGGGCGGGCGGCGCTGGGGCCCGGATGGGACGGAGCGCTCGGCGCCCTACGCGTGGAGCTTTCCGTTCGACACCGGGACCGTCTCGGCCTCGGGGCGCTACTCCGCGGTGTACCAGGAGCGCGGCACCAAGGGCGCGTTGCTCGAGGGCGAACGGGTCGTGCGGGAGCTGAACCGCAGCTACTACCGGGCGCCGAACTACGACTACCCACTCGCCCTGGGCGCGTTGGGCGACGGGCGTGAGGTCGTCGTGCACTGTCCGGACGAGTACAACGTGCTCCAGATCGAGGACGCGGCGAGCGGGGAACGGCTGACCGCCGGTGGGCGGGAGCCCCAGGACGTCTTCCACTCCCGGCTCGGCCTGAGCCCGGACGGCCGGTACCTGCTGTCGGTCGGCTGGGTCTGGCAGCCCTTCGGGATGGCCCTGGTCTACGACACCGCGCTCGCGCTCAGCGACCCCGGCACCCTGGACGGCGACGGTCTGTTGCCGATATCGGCGGTCATGACCGCCGAGGTGACGGCGGGCTGCTGGCTCGACGCCGACCGGCTGGTGCTGGCGACGGGGGCCGAGGAGTGGGACGAGGAGGAGACGGCCGGGCTGCCGCCGCTCCACCTCGGGGTGTGGTCGGTGTCCGAAGGGCGCTGGCTCCAGCGCAGTCCCGTCGGCGATGCCGAGCCGGGGGTGCTGCTGCTGCCCCGCGGTGACGAGGTGATCTCGTTCCTCGGCCACCCGCGGCTGCTCGACCCGGCCACCGGGCGCATCGTGGCGGAGTGGCCGGAGGTCGCCGTGCCCGTCAAACCGACCTGCTTCGGCTACCGGCGCGTTCCCACTCCCGTCGCCGCCCTCCACCCCGACGGCACCCGGCTGGCCGTCGCGACGGCGGAGAGCATCGCGCTGATCACGCTGCCGTGAACCCGCACGGGCTCAGGAGGTCGCCCGCTCGTGGTACGACCGCCGCGTGTGCTCGGTGTGTTCGCGCATCAGGCTGGTCGCCGACTGCTCGTCCCGGGCGGTGATCGCCGCGATCAGTCCGCGGTGTTCGATCCAGGACTCGTGGCCGCGCTGGCGGGCCACCGGGGTGTAGTACCAGCGGACCCGGCGGTCGACCTGGGCGGCGAGTTCGGCGAGGACCGTGTTGCCGGCCAGGGCCATGATCTTGGCGTGGAACGCGGCGTTCAGGGCGACGGCCGCGTCCACGTCGTCCGCGGCGACCGCCTTCTCGCCCTCGGCGCACAGGGATTCGAGGGCGGCCACGCCCGCACTGCCCGCGTTGGCCGCCGCCAGCCGTGCCGCCTCGGCCTCCAACAGGGTGCGGACGGTGAGGAGTTGGTCGGCCTCCTCCTCCGTCGGCTCGTGGACGAACGCGCCCTGCGCGGGCCGCAGGTCCACCCAGCCCTCGGTGTTCAGCCGCTGGAGCGCCTCGCGGACCGGCTGCCGGGAGACGCCGAGGTGGCCGGCGAGTTCGCTCTCGACGAGGTGCTGGCCGGGCTGGAGGGCGCGGGTGGTGATGAGTTCCAGCAGCGCCTCGTAGACACGGTCGCGCAGCGGGCCGGGGCGTTCGAGCTTGGGCACCGCGCCCTGCGGCAGTCCGGCTGACAACATCGGGTCCCCCTTCGGCAGACACCCGTTACGAGCGGACACTCAGTGCGGACACTCAGTATCGATTGTCTTTCGTCTACAGTCTACGGCGCACTGCTGCCGGCGGAGGCGGGAGTCGGGCACGTCACACCGCGGGGCGCGCCCTCACGGACAGCGCACGACCTGCCCCGCGTACGAGAGGTTGCCGCCGAAGCCGAACAGCAGGACCGGGTCGCCGCCGGAGATCCGGCCCTGTTCGACCAGCTTGGAGAGGGCGAGCGGGATGCTCGCCGCCGAGGTGTTGCCGGACTCGGTGACATCCCGTGCGACGACCGCGTCGACCGCGCCGATCTTCGCCGCTAGCGGCTCGATGATCCGCAGGTTGGCCTGGTGCAGGACGACGGCCGCGAGGTCGGCGGGCGCGATCCCGGCCTTCTCGCAGGCGCGCCGGGCGATGGGCGGCAGCTGGGTGGTGGCCCAGCGGTAGACGCTCTGCCCCTCCTGCGCGAACCGGGGCGGGGTGCCCTCGATCCGTACGGCGTGGCCCATCTCGGGGACGGACCCCCACAGGACCGGTCCGATCCCGGGCTCCTCGCTCGGCCCGCACGCCTCGACCACGGCCGCGCCCGCGCCGTCGCCGACCAGGACGCAGGTCGTACGGTCGGTCCAGTCCGTCACCTCGGACATCTTGTCGGCGCCGATGACCAGGGCCCGGGTGGCGGCGCCCGCCCGGAGGGTGTGGTCGGCGGTGGCGAGCGCGTGGGTGAAGCCGGCGCACACGACGTTGACGTCCATCGCCGCGGGCTGCGGGATGCCCAGCCGGGCGGCGACGCGCGCGGCGGTGTTCGGGGAGCGGTCGATCGCGGTGGAGGTGGCGACCAGCACCAGGTCGATGTCCGCGGGGGTGAGGCCGGCCGCGGCGAGGGCCTTGGCCGCGGCGTGCGCGGCCAGTTCGTCGACGGGTTCGTCGGGGCCCGCGATGTGCCGGGTGTTGATGCCCACCCGGCTGCGGATCCACTCGTCACTGGTGTCGACCATGCCCGCCAGGTCCTCGTTGGTGAGTACCTTCGCGGGCTGGTAGTGGCCGACGGCGGCGATGCGCGAGCCGATCATGGGTGGTGGAGCCCCCTTGTTGCCTCGGTCTGGGCCCACCAGTCTGTTCAGTGACTCACGGGTACGACGGCACGTAAGGCCACAGGAAACGGGCGCCCGAGTTGTCGGCTTCTTGCAGACCCTCGGACGCCCGAGCATGCTCCCGGTTCACCCGTTGAACAGCTGTGTCGCTTTCTGTACGAGTTCGTACACCCCGTAGGCGAAGGGCGCGCCCACCCAGACCCAGGCGAGCGCGATCAGCCAGCGGCGGTCAGGACTGGGCGGGCTGCTCTCGTTCGACATCGGCGGCCTCCCTCGGCGCTGGAATGTGGTGGCGGGCGTCGACCGGCCGGACGAGTTCGTTGGCTATGAAGCCGACGACGAGCAGGCCGATCATGATGGAGAAGGACAGGGTGTACAGGTCGGAGCCGTGCTTGCCGGCGTCCTTCTGGTGGTCGGCGATCCAGTTGACGATGAGCGGACCGAGCACCCCGGCGAGGGACCAGGCGGTGAGCAGCCGGCCGTGGATGGCGCCGACCTGGTAGGTGCCGAAGAGGTCCTTGAGGTAGGCGGGGACGGTCGCGAAGCCGCCGCCGTAGAAGGAGAGGATCACCAGGGCGCAGAGGATGAACAGGGGCTTCGACGAGTCCCCGAACAGGGCGATGAGCAGGTACATCACGGCGCCCACGCCCAGATAGACGCGGTATATGTTCTTGCGGCCGATCAGGTCGGACGTGGACGACCAGCCGATCCGGCCCGCCATGTTGGCGGCGGAGAGCAGGGCGACGAACCCGGCCGCGGCGGACACCGTCACCGGGGTGGAGCTGTCGGCGAAGAAGTCCGTGATCATCGGCGCGGCCTTCTCCAGGATGCCGATGCCCGCGGTCACGTTCATGCAGAGCACGACCCACAGGCACCAGAACTGCGGGGTGCGGATCGCGCTGTTCGCGGAGACCTGCACGCCCTCGAAGGCGCTCGGCGCGTCAGCGACCGGCTTCTCGGTGCGCGGCACGCGGATCAGCAGGACGCCGAGGGTCATGAAGACGGCGTACGACAGCCCGTGCACCAGGAAGGCGAGGGCGATGCCATCGTTGTCACTGCCGAAGGACGAGAGCATCTGCGCCGACCAGGGCGAGGCGATCAGCGCGCCGCCGCCGAAGCCCATGATGGCGATGCCGGTGGCCATGCCGGGCCGGTCCGGGAACCACTTGATCAATGTGGAGACGGGCGAGATGTAGCCGATGCCGAGGCCGATGCCGCCGACGAAGCCGTAGCCGAGGACGATCAGCCAGTACTGCTTGGTCTCGGCGCCGAGGGCGGAGATCAGGAAGCCGGTGGAGAAGCAGATCAGGGCCACCGTCATGGCCCAGCGCGGTCCGTTGCGCTCGACGAGGGTGCCGCCGAACGCGGCCGACAGACCGAGCATCACGATCGCGAGCTGGAAGGGCAGCGCGCTCTCGGTGCCGCTCAGGTTCAGCGCGGATTCGAGCGGCGGCTTGAACACGCTCCAGGCATAGGCCTGGCCGATGGAGAGGTGGACGGAGAGGGCGGCGGGCGGGACGAGCCAGCGGCTCCAGCCCGGCGGCGCTACAGGGGGGCTGCTCATGAGTCCCGGACGGTAGGGCCCCGCAAGGGTGGTTGAGAACCCGGTGGCTCGATCGTATGCGTTGAACGGTATCCAGAATGCGCCGAACGGTCGCCGTCCGAACCCTTGTCGACCCCGACTCCATACTGTAGACAATATTTCGTCGACATGATTCGGTCGGCCTTCTCCCCGACCACCTCCGCGGTATCCCTCAAACCGAACGGAGTGTTCCGTGAAAGTCGCAGTCCTCGGCGCCGGTGCGATCGGCGCCTATGTCGGTGCCGCGCTCCACCGCGCGGGCGCCGACGTGCATCTCATCGCCCGTGGACCCCATCTGGCGGCCATGAGGCAGTACGGAGTTCGCGTGCTCAGCCCGCGCGGCGACTTCACCGCGCACGCCCACGCCACCGACGACCCGGCCGAAGTCGGCCCGGTCGACTACGTCTTCCTGGGCCTGAAGGCCAACTCGTACGCGGCGTGCGGGCCGCTGGTCGAGCCCCTGCTGCACGAGCGGACGGCGGTGGTCGCCGCCCAGAACGGCATCCCCTGGTGGTACTTCCACCGGCACGGCGGCCCCCACGACGGCCACCGCGTCGAGAGCGTCGACCCCGGCGGGAGCGTCAGCGCCGTCCTCGCCCCCGAACGCGCCGTCGGCTGCGTGGTGTACGCGGCGACCGAGCTCGAAGCGCCGGGCGTGGTAAGGCACTTGGAAGGCACCCGGTTCTCGGTCGGCGAGCCCGACCGCAGCGTGTCCAGGCGCTGTCTGCGGCTGAGCGAGGCGATGCAGAGCGGCGGGCTGAAGTGCCCGGTCGAACCCGACCTGCGCAACGACATCTGGCTCAAGCTGCTCGGCAACATCTCCTTCAACCCGATCAGCGCGCTGGCCCGCGCCACGATGCGGCAGATGTGCCTGCACGGCGGCACCCGGCGGGTCATCGAGATCATGATGCGCGAGACGCTCGACGTCGCCGAGGCGCTCGGCTGCGAGGTCGGGGTCTCCATCGAACGCCGGCTCGCGGGCGCCGAGAAGGTCGGCGACCACCGCACCTCCACGCTCCAGGACCTGGAGCGCGGCAAGCCGCTGGAACTCGACGTGCTGCTCGCCGCCGTCGTCGAGCTGGCGGAGATCACCGGCGTCCAGGTGCCCACCCTGCGCACCGTGCACGCCATCTCGGACCTGCTCGCCCTGAGGAGCGCCGCATGAAGAGCGCCAGGAAGCGCGCACCGAAGACCTACACCCGGCTCACCCACCCCCTGGTCCGCGACTCCCGCGACGAGCCGTTCCGGCAGGCGAGCTGGGAGGAGGCCCTGGACCGCGCGGCCCGCGGCCTGGACCGCAACCGCGACGCGTTCGGGATGTTCTCCTGCGCCCGCGCCACCAACGAGATGAACTACGTGGCGCAGAAGTTCGCCCGGGTGGTGATGGGCACCAACAACGTCGACTCCTGCAACCGGACCTGTCACGCCCCGAGCGTGGCCGGCCTGAGCGCGGCCTTCGGCTCCGGCGGCGGCACCTCCTCGTACGAGGAGATCGAGCACACCGACGTCATCGTGATGTGGGGCTCCAACGCCCGCTTCGCGCACCCGATCTTCTTCCAGCACGTGCTGAAGGGGATCAGGAACGGCGCCCGGATGTACGCCGTCGACCCGCGCCGCACCTCCACCGCCGAGTGGGCGGAGAGCTGGCTCGGGCTGAACGTCGGCACCGACATCCCGATGGCGCACGCGATCGGCCGGGAGATCATCCACGCGGGACTGGTCAACGAGGCGTTCGTCGAGCGGGCGACGACCGGCTTCGAGGAGTACCGGGCGCTCGTCGAGCCCTGGACGCTCTCGCTCGCGGAGAAGGTGACGGGCGTACCGGCCCGCGCCATAAGGGAGTTGGCGCACGCCTACGCCCGCGCCGAGCGTGCCCAGCTGTGCTGGACCCTCGGCATCACCGAGCACCACAACGGCACCGACAACGTCCGCGCCCTGATCAACCTCTCCCTGCTCACCGGCCAGGTGGGCCGCTGGGGTGCCGGGCTGCAACCGCTGCGCGGCCAGAACAACGTGCAGGGCGGCGGCGACATGGGCGCGATCCCCAACCGCCTGCCCGGCTTCCAGGACATCCTCGACCCGGACACCCGGCTGAAGTTCGAGTCGGCCTGGGACACCGTGATCCAGCCGCACTACGGGCTGAACCTCACCGAGATGTTCGAGGCGATGGAGGAGGGCACGCTCAGGGCCGTCTACTGCATCGGCGAGAACCCGGCCCAGTCGGAGGCCGACAGCGAGCAGGCGGTACGGCGGCTGGGCGCCCTCGACTTCCTGGTCGTCCAGGACATCTTCCTCACGAAGACGGCGGAGCTGGCCGACGTCGTGCTGCCCGCGACCGCCGGCTGGGCGGAGACCGAGGGCACGACCACCAACAGCGAGCGCCGGGTGCAGCGGGTCCGCCGGGCGGTCACCCCGCCCGGCGAGGCCCGGGAGGACATCGACATCCTCTGCGACCTGGCCGCCCGGCTCGGCCACGACTGGAAGTACCAGGACGCGGAGGCCGTCTGGAACGAGCTCCGCTCCGTCTCCCCCGACCACTACGGGATGACGTACGACCGGCTCACCGAGCACCAGGGCATCCAGTGGCCATGCCCGAGCACCGAGGGCCTCGAACCGACGTACCTGCACGGCCGGTTGTGGGAGACGGACCCGGACCGGCGCGGGACGCCGGCGCCCTTCGGGCTGGTCCGGCACGATCCGCCGGTCGACCTCACCGACGAGGAGTTCCCGATCCGGCTCACCACCGGGCGCCGGCTCGACTCCTACAACACCGGGGTGCAGAGCGGCGGTTACGCCTCCCCGCTGCGGCGCGGCGAGTACATCGAGCTGTGCCCGGAGGACGCCGAGCGGTACGGGGTGGTCGTCGGCGAGGAGGTCCAGGTGTCCTCGCGGCGGGGCGCGGTGGTGGCCCCGGTCTGGGTCGACACGGCGCTGCGCCCCGGCCTCGCCTTCATGACCATGCACTTTCCCGACGAGGTGGACACCAACCAGCTGACGATCGAGGCGAACTGCCCGATCGCGGGGACGGCGGAGTTCAAGGCGTCGGCGATCCGTATCGAGAAGCTCCCGGTCGCGACCATCGTGAGGTGACACAGGTGGACCTGCACTTCGGCGACAGCAAACCGACGGACGACGAACGGGACGCCGTGGACGCCCTGTTGGGCCCTCCGGAGTCCTCCTGGGAGGGCGCCGACCGCTCCGACGCGGACCTGCGGTGGGCGCGCGGCGGCCGGGCGGCCCGGGACCGCCGTGACCTGCTGCTGCCGGGGCTGCACGCGATCAACGACCGGATCGGCTGGATCAGCGAGGGCGCCCTCGGCTACCTGTGCCGCCGCCTGACCGTCCCCCCGGCCGAGGCGTACGGGGTCGCCACCTTCTACGCGATGTTCTCCGTGCGGCCCCGCCCGGCGACCGTCCTGCACGTCTGCACGGACCTGGCGTGCACGGCGGCCGGGGCCGCGGACCTGTGCACCGGCGTCGAGGAGCGCCTCGGCCCCGGGGTGCACGTCGAGCGCAGCCCCTGCCTGGGCCTGTGCGAGCGCGCCCCGGCGGCCCTCGCAATCCGGGCCGGGGATCCGGTGCGTACGGCGGTGGCGGCCCCGGCGACGGTCGGGGCGGCCGTCCTCGCGGCCACCGCGCCCGACTCGGCACCGGAGGAGCCGCCGGCCGTGACGGCCGTACCCCAGGCGGGACAGGAGGGCCTGACCCTGTTGCGGCGGGTGGGCGTGGTCGACCCGGCCTCGCTCGACGACTACCGGGCGAACGGCGGCTACACCGCCCTGCGGCAGGCCTTCGCGCTCGGCCCCGCCGGGGTCGTCCGCGAGGTCACCGACTCGGGCCTGGTCGGGCGGGGCGGCGCCGCCTTCCCCACCGGCCGCAAGTGGCAGGCCACGGCGTCGCAGCCCGACCGTCCGCACTACCTGGTCTGCAACGCCGACGAATCGGAGCCGGGCACCTTCAAGGACCGCGTGCTCCTGGAGGGCGATCCTTACTCCCTGGTGGAGGCGATGACGATCGCGGCGTACGCGATCGGCGCGCGCCGGGGCTTCGTCTACCTCCGCGGCGAGTACCCGCGCGCGACCCGGCGTCTCCGACACGCGATCGACCAGGCCCGTGCCCGGGGCTTCCTCGGTGACGACGTCCTCGGTCAGGGCTTCGCCTTCGACATCGAGATCCGGCGCGGTGCCGGGGCGTACATCTGCGGTGAGGAGACGGCCCTGTTCAACTCCATCGAGGGGTACCGGGGCGAGCCGCGCTCCAAGCCGCCGTTCCCGGTGGAGAAGGGGCTGTTCGGGAAGCCGACGGTCGAGAACAACGTGGAGACGCTGGTCAACGTCCTGCCGATCCTGACCATGGGCGCCCCGGCGTACGCGGCGATCGGCACGGCGAAGTCCACCGGCCCGAAGCTGTTCTGCGTGTCGGGGAGCGTGGCCCGCCCCGGCATCTACGAACTCCCCTTCGGTGCCACGCTCGGCGAGCTCCTCGAACGGGCCGGTGTGCGCGAGAACTTGCGGGCGGTCCTGCTCGGCGGCGCCGCGGGGGGCTTCGTCCGGCCGGACGAACTCGGCATCCCGCTCACCTTCGAGGGCACCCGGGAGGCGGGCACCACGCTCGGCTCGGGTGTGGTCATGGCCTTCGACGACACCGTGCCCCTGCCGCGACTCCTGCTCCGGATAGCCCAGTTCTTCCGGGACGAGTCCTGCGGGCAGTGCGTGCCCTGCCGGGTCGGGACGGTCCGGCAGGAGGAGGCGCTGCACCGGATCGTCGCGCGCACCGGCGCCGACGCGGCCGGGGACGTGGCGCTGCTGCGCGAGGTCGGCCGGGCGATGCGGGACGCCTCGATCTGCGGTCTCGGCCAGACCGCGTGGAACGCCGTGGAATCCGCCATCGACCGTCTGGGGGCGTACGAATGACCGTCACACCGCTCGGGATCCCGCGCCGGCTGCTGGAGTTCACGATCGACGGCGAACAGGCGCGGGTCCCGGAGGGCTCGACGATCCTGGACGCCTGCCGGGCCGCCGGGAAGGACGTGCCGACCCTGTGCGAGGGCGACACGCTCCGCCCGAAGAACGCCTGCCGGGTGTGCGTGGTGGAGGTGGAGGGGGCCCGGACCCTGGTGCCCGCCTGCTCCCGGAAGGCCGAGCCCGGGATGGTGGTCCGCACCGGCGGCGAACGCGTCCGGCACAGCCGCCGGATCGTCCTGGAGCTGCTGGCCTCCTCGGTCGACCTGTCGACCACCCCGCGCGCCGCCGAGTGGATCAAGGAGTACGAGGCGAAACCGGACCGCTTCGGCCCCGACGCGGCCCGCCTCGACGAGGAGCCCAGGGTCGACAACGATCTGTACGTGCGCGACTACGGCAAGTGCATCCTCTGCTACAAGTGCGTGGACGCGTGCGGGGACCAGTGGCAGAACAGTTTTGCGATCTCGGTCGCCGGGCGCGGCTTCGACGCCCGGATCGCGGTCGAGCACGACGCCCCGCTGACCGACTCGGCATGCGTGTACTGCGGGAACTGCGTGGAGGTGTGCCCCACCGGGGCGCTGTCGTTCAAGTCGGAGTTCGACATGCGGGCGGCGGGCACCTGGGACGAGTCCCGGCAGACGGAGACGACCACCGTGTGCGCGTACTGCGGTGTGGGCTGCAACCTCACGCTCCATGTGCAGGACAATGAGATAGTGAAGGTCACCTCGCCGCACGACAACCCGGTGACCCACGGCAATCTCTGCATCAAGGGCCGTTTCGGCTACCAGCACGTACAGAACCGGGGCTGATCAGACCATGGGACGAGTCACGGAACGACGCAAGGTCATCCGGATCCGCGACGGAGCGGTCTCCGCCCGGCCGGACACGCTCGTCGCCGAGGAACCGCTGGAGATCAGACTCAACGGGAAACCCCTCGCCATCACCATGCGCACGCCCGGCGACGACTTCGCGCTGGCGGCCGGTTTCCTGGTGAGCGAGGGGGTGCTGGCGGAGGCGGGCGACCTGCAGAACATCGTCTACTGCGCGGGCGCCACGGTCGACGGCTCGAACACCTACAACGTGGTCGACGTGCGGACCACGCCGGGCGTCAAGCTCCCCGACTTCACCCTGGAGCGGAACGTCTACACGTCCTCGTCCTGCGGGCTGTGCGGCAAGGCGAGCCTCGACGCGGTGCGTACGACGGCCCGCTGGCCGATCGCCGACACTCCCCCGGTCCGGGTGGAGCCCGAGCTGCTCGCGAGCCTCCCCGACCGGCTCCGCGCGTCGCAGCGGGTCTTCGACCGGACCGGGGGTCTGCACGCGGCGGCCCTGTTCGCGGAGGACGGCGAGCTGCTGGACATCCGTGAGGACGTGGGCCGGCACAACGCGGTCGACAAGCTGGTCGGCCGGGCCCTGCAGAACGGTGACCTGCCGCTGTCCCGGGCGATCCTGCTGGTCTCCGGGCGGGCCTCCTTCGAGCTGGCGCAGAAGGCCGTGATGGCGGGCATCCCGCTGCTCGCGGCGGTCTCGGCACCGTCCTCGCTGGCGGTGGACCTGGCGGCGGAGACCGGGCTGACCCTGGTCGGCTTCCTGCGGGGCAGCAACATGAACGTGTACGCGGGCGAGGACCGCATCGCTCTGCGGGCCGCGGCCACCCAGGGCTGACCCGGTTCCCCGCGGCACGGCGGCGGGGCCCCGACCGGCGGGGAGCGCCCCCTGCGCCGCAGGGGCCCCGCCTCAGCCGGAGCCGGGCGCCCCGACGCCCGCCGCGGCCTCGGCGAAGGCGGCGACCAGCGGGGAGCGGCGGCCGGCCGCCCAGGCCAGCAGCACCCGGTCGGGTTCGGCGTCGACGACCGGGACGTAGACGATGTCCGGGCGGGAGTACTGCTCGGCGGCCGAGCGGGGCACCATCGTGATGGCGACACCGGCGGCCACGCACTCGAATTTCTCTTCGATGGTGCGCAGCGGCAGGTCGCCGGGCCGGGGGTCGTTGTAGCGCAGCCACCGCTCGCCGTCGAGGTCGGAGAGGGAGATCTCCTGCTTGCCGGCGAGCCGGTGCCGGTCCGGGAGCATCGCCACCCGGGGCTCGCCGTACAGGGGGCGCAGTTCGAGCCCCTCCTCCCGGACGGGCAGCCGTACGTAGGCGATGTCCACGGTGCCGTCGAGGATCAGCCGCTCCTGATCGTCCCACTCGACCCGGAGGGCATGCACCTCGACGTCCGGCCGGCCCGCTTTGAAGGCGCGCAGCGCCTCGGTGACCACCACGCCGGCCCGGAAGCCGACGACGAGCCGCCGCCCGCCTCGTGCGGCCTGCCCGACCCGGCGCCGGGTCGCTTCGGCGACGGCCAGCAACTGCCGTGCGTCCTCGACGAGTTGCCGCCCGGCGTCGGTCAGGGTCACGCCGTGGCTGTCCCGGACGAACAGCTCGGCGCCCAAGTCCTTCTCCAGGGCGCGGATCTGACGGCTCAGCACGGGCTGGGCGATGTGCAGCCGCTCCGCCGCCCGGCCGAAGTGGAGGAGTTCGGCGACCGCCGCGAAGTAGCGGACCTTGCGCAGATCCAGGTCCATGTCCGCGGCTCCTTCCGGGTTGGCGATGTCTTCAGGGTATCGCCACCGCCGAAAGAGGTCTTGGACGGCGGTTGCCGCGGAGCCGCAGGCTGGAGACGTCCGCACGGGACGGAACACCGGCTTTTGGAAGGGGATCGGCCATGGGTCTGCAGGGACAGCGTGTCGTCGTCATCGGGGGCACCTCGGGCATCGGGCTCGCGGTCGCCGAGGGGGCGGCACGGGAGGGCGCGCGGGTGGTCGTCGCCTCGCGGCGGCGGGAGAGCGTCGACGCGGCGCTCAAGACGCTGCCGGAGGACGCGGAAGGGCAGGTGCTGGACGCCACGGACGAGGACGCGCTGCGCGCCTTCTTCGCCCGGCTCGGGGCGTACGACCACCTGGTGTACACGGCCGGTGACTCGATCCTGCTGGAGACGCTGGCCAAGACGGACATCGCGACGGCCCGGGGCTTCCTGGACACCCGGCTGTGGGGTGCGTACGCGGCGGTGAAGTACGGCGCCGGGTCGATCCGGCCGGGCGGGTCGGTGGTGCTGACCACGGGCACGGCGGGGCGCCGGCCGATGCCCGGGTCGAGCGTCGCCTCCGCGCTGTGCGGGGCGATGGAGTCGCTGACCCGGGCGCTGGCCGTGGAGCTGGCGCCGCTGCGGGTCAACGTGGTCTCGCCGGGGGTGGTGCGGACCGAGCTGTGGCGGGGGCTGCCGGAGTCGGTCCGGGAGCAGCTGTACCGGTCGTCCGCCGAGTCGCTGCCGGTGGGGCGGATGGGCGAGCCGGCGGATGTGGCGGAGGCCTACCTGTACCTGATGCGTGGGGGGTACAGCACCGGGTCGGTGGTGGTCGTGGACGGCGGCGGGACGCTGGTCTGAGCGACCGGCCGGTCAGGCGGGGCCGAGGCGGACGTCGGCGGCGGCGACGACCGTACCGAGGCGCGGGAAGTCGAGCCGCACGGACGCCTCGTGCTCGGGGCCGGTGAGGGCGGCCATGGCGTCCTCGACGAAGACCAGGTCGTAGCCGAGGTCGCCGGCGGCGCGGGCGGTGGACTCGACGCCGAGGTTGGTGGCGATGCCGCCGAACACGAGCCGGGTGATGCCGAGCGCGCGCAGCCGGGCGTCGAGTTCGGTGCCCTGGAAGCCGCCGATCGTCCGCTTGACGATCTCCACGTCCCCCTCCTTTCTGAGTCCGGCGACGAGTGCGCTGCCCGGCGGCTGCTCCGCGACAGAGGGCCGTTCGACGCGGATCAGCACCACGGGCGCGCCGGCGGCGCGGAAGGAGTGGGCCAGTTCCTCGGCGGTGTGCAGGACTTCGGTGCCTTTGCGGGGCTCCAGGGGCAGCGCGACGATGCGGTCCATCAGGTCGACGAGGACGAGGGCCGTGTGCGCCGGATCGAGCGCCAGGGGTGCGGTCATGACGGAACGTTAGCCGCCATGAGCCGTCCGTACCGGAAATCCGGATCAACAGGCCCGTGAACTGGACGCGTTCGGCAGCCGACGGCGGTGCGCTCAGCGGCCGAGGGGCCCGGTGCCGACCGCGGGCCGCGGCTGCGCCGCCGGAGCCGCCGCGGGTTCGGCCGCCTCCTGGACCTCTGCGTCCCGGGCCTCCGGGTCCTGGGCACGGCGCTTGGCGATCACCGCGCACACCATGAGCTGCATCTGGTGGAAGAGCATCAGCGGCAGCACGGCCAGCGAGGCGTGGGCGCCGAACAGGACGCTGGCCATGGGCAGTCCGGAGGCGAGGGACTTCTTCGACCCGGCGAACTGGATGGCGATCCGGTCCCCGCGCCCGAAGCCGAGCGCCCTGGCCCCGTACCAGGTGAGCAGGAGCATCACGGCGAGCAGGACGGCCTCGACGGCGAGCAGCCCGGCCAGCCGGGCCGCGCTCACCTGGTGCCAGATGCCCCGGACCATGCCCTCGCTGAACGCGGTGTAGACGACGAGCAGGATGGAGCCGCGGTCGACGAGGCCGAGGATCCTCTTGTGCCGGGTGATGAAGCCCCCGATCCACCGGCGCAGCAGCTGCCCGGCGACGAACGGCACCAGCAGCTGGAGCACGATCTTCACGATCGAGTCGGCGGAGAACCCGCCGCCGCTGTTGCCGAGCAGCGCGGCGGCGAGCAACGGGGTGAGGACGATGCCGATCAGCGAGGAGAAGGAGCCGGCGCAGATCGCGGCCGGCACGTTGCCCCGGGCGATGGAGGTGAAGGCGATCGACGACTGGATGGTGGAGGGCACCAGGGTCAGGAAGAGGAGGCCCTGGTAGAGCGGATGGGTGAGCAGCACCGGCACCAGACCGCGGGCCGCCAGGCCGAGCACAGGGAAGACCACGAAGGTGCAGGCCAGGACCGTGACGTGGAGCCGCCAGTGGCGCAGCCCGTCGACGGCCTCACGGGTGGACAGGCGGGCGCCGTAGAGGAAGAAGAGGAAGGCGATCGCGGCCGTGGAGGCGCCGGAGGCCACGTCGGCGGCCGTGTCCCGGGCCGGAAGGAGCGCGGCGAGGCATACCGTCCCGAGCAGCAGCAGGACGTACGGGTCGATCGGCATCCGACGGGGCCAGCTCAGGCGTTTCACGGTGCTCCACTTGCGGGTCGGTCAGGGGGGCGTACCGGCGGATACGCCCGGGTTGTCGCCGGGGCCGGAAGGGCCCCCTCCATCGTCCTCCTCCGACACTTGATCGGGAATCCGGTATACCACTCTCACTGCCATCGCGTTCCGCGATAACATGTTCGAGTGTACGACCCTTCGCAGTTGCGCACCTTTCTGGCGGTGGCCCAGACGCTCAGCTTCACCCAGGCCGCCCGGCGGCTCGGACTGCGCCAGTCCACGGTCAGCCAGCACGTGCGCCGTCTGGAGGACGCGGCCGGCCGCCAGCTGTTCTCCCGGGACACGCACTCGGTGGAGCTGACCGAGGACGGCGAGGCGATGCTCGGGTTCGCCCGCCGGATCCTGGAGGTGCACGAGCAGGCGGCGGCCTTCTTCACGGGCACCCGGGTCCGCGGCCGGCTCCGTTTCGGCGCGTCCGAGGACTTCGTCCTCACCCGGCTGCCGGAGATCCTGGAGGGCTTCCGGCACGACCACCCCGAGGTCGACCTCGAACTGACGGTGGAGCTCTCGGGCACCCTGCACGAGCAGCTGGCCGCCGGGAAGCTGGACCTGGTGCTGGCCAAGCGGCGCACCGAGGACCCGCTGGGCGAGCTGGTCTGGCACGACGACCTGGTGTGGATCGGCGCGGAGCGGCTCCGCCTGGACCCCGCCCGTCCGGTCCCGCTGATCGTCTATCCCCCGCCCGGCATCACCCGCGCCCTGGCCCTGGAGGCACTGGAGCGCCAGGGCCGCGACTGGCGCATCGTCTGCACCAGCGGCAGCCTCAACGGCCTCCTCGCGGCGGCCCAGGCCGGCCTCGGTGTGATGGCCCACTCGAAGGGCCTGATCCCTCCGGGCCTGTTCCGCGTCCCGGACCGGGCAGGCCTGCCGGAACTGGGCAAGGTCGACTTCGTCCTCGTGCACGGCCCGAGACGCTCACCGGCCCAGGCGGCGGCAGACGCCTTGGCAGCAGCAATCCTGGCCGGCGGAGCCCACTTGAGACGCCCCTAGCCACAGCGCCCCTCAGGGGCGCGGGAACTGCGCGCTCAACCCCCTCCCGCCCGCAGACTCACCACAACCCCTGGTACGTCAGCTGCTTCACCCTCCGCAAAAACGGCATCGCCTCCACATGCTGCACCCCTTCCAGCCGCCCCACCGGCCCGCTCAGGTACGCGTACAGATGCGCCGTGTCCCGCAGCACCGCCGTCACCACGACATGCGAGGGGCCGGCGGTGGCCGCCGCGAACGCCACCTCGTCGTGGACCGCCAGCGCCTGCCCCACGGAGTGCATCGCGGCCGGCGTCGTGGTGATCCACAGCACCGCGGACTTCGAGAACCCCAGCACCTCGGACCGGTACTCCACGTCGATGTACACCGCCCCGGAGCCGATCAGCGCGGCCAGCCGCCGCTTCACCGAGGACTCGGACCGCCCCGTCGCCCGCTGCAGCTCCGGATACGTCGCCCGCCCGTCCCTCTCCAGCGCGGCGAGCAGCGGCGCGTCCTCCGGCTCCAGCCGCGCGGGCCCCGCGGCCTCCGGCGGCTCCGGCCGCAGCGCCGCCGCCTGCTCCTCGGACAGCGCCCCGAACTTCCGCACCCACCCCGTCGGCCCCCCGTAGAACCGGTGCAGGAGCTGCTGCGCCCTGATCTCCACCACGCTCGGGGTCCGCGGCAGCTTGCCGAGCAGCAGGTCGTCGTGGTCGCCGGCGTGGCGCGGCCTGGTCATGCAGGCGATCTCGGTGCCGCCGGAGGCCAGCCCGATCCAGGCGGTGTCGGGACGCTTGGCGAGCGCGTCGGCGATGACGGTGGCGCCGTCGGGCGCGCAGCGCAGCCGGAGCATCCACTGGTCCTGGCCGAGCCGCTCGGCGTCCCGGACCGCGACGACCCGCAGCCCGGCCTCGGCGCACAGCCGTCGGTAACGGCGGGCGACCGTCTGGTCGGAGACGCCGAGCACGGCCGCGATCCGGCTGAAGGAGGCGCGGCCGTCGACCTCCAGCGCGCTGAGCAGTTGCAGGTCCAGCGGATCCAGCGTGTCGGATTCCAGCTCCAGCATGGCGACTCCCGTCGGGTTCCGCCGCGCGGCGGAACCTCACCGACCTGAACCGTATGCGCGGCGGGACCCGCGGAGTGACGAAATCGGCCACCCCGGCGCAGTCATCAGAGGGCGCTCCGGCACCCCGCCCCTGACCGGCGGGTAACCGGCCGGGGGCCGTAATCGGGACGTACAGATTCCGTGGAGATTACGGATCCGGAACTTACTGAACCGTAAGGATTCTGTCCGGCCCTTCCCCATGTGGGCGTATTTTCCGTACGTGAGCGCGGTCATACGAGAGCAATGCTCGTTTTCGCACCCCCTCCCGCACGGTCTTCCGGTGGGGTAGCTTTCACGGCGCTGTGCGGAGCGTCACTACTACCGTCACTGTGGAGCGAGGAGCGGGGAGCGGGGTTTGCGCGAGTTCACCAACCCGCCGTTGGCGTCGGCACCGCCGGTCGGCGGTCTGGCCGACACCGTGTTCGAGCATGCCCGGACGGACCCGCTGCACGTCGCGCTGGGCCGCAAGGACGAGCTCGGCCAGTGGCGTGACGTGACCGCCGCCGAGTTCCGCGACGAGGTCCTCGCCCTCGCCAAGGGGCTCCTCGCCCGGGGCATCCGCTTCGGCGACCGGGTCGCGATCATGTCCCGCACCCGCTACGAGTGGACCCTGTTCGACTTCGCGCTGTGGACGATCGGCGCCCAGGTGGTGCCGGTCTACCCGACCTCGTCGGCGGAGCAGTGCTTCTGGATGCTGTACGACGCCGAGTGCACGGCGGCGATCGTGGAGCACGAGGACCACGCGATGACGATCGCCACCGTCATCGACCGGCTGCCGCAGCTGCGCCAGTTGTGGCAGCTCGACGAGGGCGCGGTGCAGGAGCTGTACGACGCGGGCGCCCACCTCGAGGACGACGTGGTGCACCGGCACCGGCAGGCGGTCACCCCCGACTCGGTGGCCACGATCATCTACACCTCGGGCACCACCGGCCGCCCCAAGGGCTGTGTCCTGTCGCACGGGAACTTCATGTACGAGGCGGACACGGTCGTGGCCCGCTGGGAGTCGGTGTTCCGCGCGAAGAGGGGCGAGGAGGTCTCCACCCTGCTCTTCCTGCCGCTCGCGCACGTCTTCGGGCGCATGGTGGAGGTGGCGGCGATCCGGCACGGGGTCCGCTTCGGCCACCAGCCGCAGCTGCACGCGGCGGCGCTCCTGCCCGACCTGGCCGCGTTCCGGCCGACGTTCATCCTGGCCGTGCCGTACATCTTCGAGAAGGTGTTCAACGCGGCGCGGCGCAAGGCCGAGAAGGACGGCAAGGGCGGGCCGTTCGAGAAGGCGGTCGAGATCGCGGTGAAGTACGCGGACGCGGTCGAGGCGAAGGCGTGGGGCACCGGGCCCGGTCCGTCGGCGTCGCTGCGCATGCAGCACCAGCTCTTCGACAAGCTCGTCTACTCCAAGGTGCGGGCGGCGATGGGCGGCAGGATCCGCAACGCCATGTCCGGCGGCTCGGCGATGGACCGCCGGCTCGGCCTGTTCTTCGCCGGCGCGGGCGTGCAGATCTACGAGGGCTACGGCCTGACCGAGTCGACGGCGGCGGCGACCGCCAACCCGCCCGAGCGCACCCGGTACGGCACGGTCGGGCAGGCCATTCCGGGCTCCACCGTGCACATCGCGGACGACGGGGAGATCTGGCTGCACGGCGGCAACGTCTTCCAGGGCTACCTGAACAACCAGAAGGCCACCGACGCCACCCTGCACGACGGCTGGCTGGCCACCGGTGACCTGGGCGCCCTCGACGAGGACGGCTATCTGACGATCACCGGCCGCAAGAAGGAGATCCTGGTGACCTCCGGCGGCAAGAGCGTCTCCCCCGGCGTGCTGGAGGAGCGGGTCCGGGACCATCCGCTGGTCAACCAGTGCATCGTGGTCGGCAACGACCGCCCCTACATCGCCGCCCTGGTCACCCTCGACACCGAGGCGGTCGAGCACTGGCTGACCATGCGCGGCAAGCCGCAGATGTCCGCGGCCCAGCTGGTGCGCGACGCCGACCTGGAGACCGAGGTGCGGCGCGCGGTGGTGGCCGCCAACACCCTGGTCTCACAGGCCGAGTCGATCCGTACGTTCCGTATCCTCGCCCAGCCGTTCACCGAGGAACACGGTTTGCTGACCCCGTCGTTGAAGCTGAAGCGCAAGGCGATCGAGAACGCCTACGCCAACGAGGTCGAGGCCCTGTACCGGGCCTGACGGCCTGTCAACTGCGCTGTCAACTGGGCTCTGTCAGCTGATGTTGACCCGGAAGATCTTGTCGGATCCGTCCGGTTCGTTGCCGTTGTTGTCGCAGTTGGTGGTGGACAGCCACAGCTGGTCGGCGCCCGGCACCTTGGTCACGGTCCGCAGCCGGCCGTAGGTCCCGACGTAGTACGCCGTCGGGGTGCCGACGTTCTCGGTGTCGCCGTTGATCGGGATGCGCCAGAGCCGTTCGCCGCGCAGGGACGCCATGTAGACGACGTTGCGGACGATGGCGATGCCGCTCGGGGACGCCTCGGAGACGTTCCAGGTGGCCTTGGGGTTGGTCATCCCGGCGACCGAGCAGGTGCCCTCGCAGGTCGGCCAGCCGTAGTTGGCGCCGGGCTTGATCAGGTTCAGCTCGTCCTTGGAGCTGTTGCCGAACTCGGCTTCCCACAGCCGCCCGTTGCGGTCGAAGGCGAGGCCCTGGGGGTTGCGGTGGCCGAGGCTGTAGACGTAGTTGCCGAACGGGTTGCCGGGGGCCGGCTTGCCGTCGGTCGTCATGCGCAGGATCTTGCCGTTGAGGGAGTTCTTGTCCTGGGCGAGGTCGGGGGTCTGGGCCTCCCCGGTGGAGACGTAGAGGTAGCCGTCGGGGCCGAAGAGGAGCCGGCCGCCGTTGTGGTAGCGGTTCTTCTTGATGCCCTGGAGCAGGATCTTGTAGTCGCTGAGCTTGGTGCCGTCGTAGGTCATGCGCACGACCCGGTTGCCCTCGTCGGCGGTGTGCATGAAGTAGACGTAGTGGTTGGTCTCCCACTTGGGGTCGACGGCGACGCCGAGCAGGCCGCCCTCGCCGTTGGTGGTGACGGCGTTCGGGACGGTCCCGACCTGGGTCCGGGTGCCGTCCTTGGTCACCTTCCAGACCCGGAAGTCGTCCCGCTCGGTGACCAGCGCGGTCTTGCCGTCGGGCATCCAGTAGGTGCCCCAGGGGATGGTCCAGCCGCTGGAGAGCGTGGCGATGGAGGAGGGGGTGCCGCCGTCGGTGGCGCAGGCCTTGGTGGTGAAGGTGACGGCGTTGCTCGGCTGGGAGACGTTCCCTGCCGCGTCACGGGCGACGACGTCCAGGGTGTAGGGGCTGTCGCAGGCGAGCCCGGTGAGGGTGCTGGTCGTGCCGCCGGTGACCGTCTGGTAGACGGTGCTCCCGCTGCGGATGTCGTACGCGGTCACCGCCCGGTCGTCGGTGGACGCGCCCCAGGAGAGGTCGGCGGTGTTCGCGGTGACGTTCGTCGCGGACAGGGTGCCGGGGGCGGTGGGCGGGGTGCTGTCGCTGCTCGGCTGGGTCGTGCAGTCGACGACGGGACTGGCGGGCGAGGTGTTGCCGGCCGCGTCGCGGGCGATGACGGTCAGGTCGTAGGTGGTGTTCGGAGCCAGCCCGGTGAGGGTCTTCGAGGTCGAACTCCCGGCCGCCTCACCGATCTTGTTGCCGTGCTCGTAGAGGTCGTACGCCGTCACGCCCACGTTGTCGGTGGCGGCGCCCCAGGCGAGGGTGAGGGTGTCCTCGCCGATGGCGGAGCAGGACGGCTGGCCGGGGCGGGTGGGGGCCTGGGTGTCGGCCGCCGCGGCCAGGCTGACCTTGTCCAGGTTGGGGCCGCCGTTCGCGGTGGTGGCGGTGGCACGGATCTTGTTGCTGCCCGCGGTCAGCGGGACGTTCACCGTCTTGGTCGCCCAGGTGTTCCAGTCGGCGGTGGCCGGGAAGGAGACGCCGGAGGCGACGACCGTGCCGTTGACGGAGATGTCCATCGGCCGGTCGGTGTCGGTGCCGTTGGCGAAGCGCACGGCGAGCGCGGAGGTGCCGGCGGTGGCGGCGCTCACCGTGAACTCCACGTACGAGCCCTTGATGTTGGTGTAGTCGACGAAGCCGGTGCCGGTGTAGCCGGTGTGGTTGGTGGCGACGGCGCCCTGGGAGATCGTGGCGTCCTCGGCCTGGTAGTCGGTGGCCGCCCGCGCGGTCCCCGGCACCAGGGCGACCAGCGGGACGGCGAGGGCCAGCGGCAGGGCACGGGCCAGCAGCGTTCTGGGTGTCATGACGGTCCTCCTCAGCCGAGCGGCCGGACGCGGATCAGCCGGGTCTCGCCCGGGCGCAGGGTCGCGCTGTAGGTGGTGGCGACGGTGCCCTTGTGGGAGCCGGACCACAGGTCGGTGACGTCTCCGGAGCCGGTGAAGCCGACCTGGGACCAGTCCACGCTCACCGTGGAGCTGCCGGAGGTGCCGGTGTTGAAGAGGGCCACGACGTACTGGCCGTCGCTCTCCTTCTTGCTCCAGACCTGCTTGACCCCGCTGTTCACGATCCGCTTCGCGGCCACGCCGTCCTGGTCGACGCCGATCAGCCGGTCGTTGGTGAGCATGGCCTTGTCGACGGTGTCGAGGTGGGTGAGGTCGGTGCCGAGCAGCAGCGGGGCGGCGGCCATCGCCCACAGGGTGAAGTGGGAGCGCCGCTGGTCGGCGGTGAGGCCCACCTGGTCGCCGTTGCCGATCTCCAGCGAGTCCAGGTCGTTCCAGCCGCCGGGTCCCGCGTACTGCTGCCAGTTCGCGGCGGTGTTGAAGCGGGCGGAGACGTGCGACCAGTCGGTGAGCGGGTAGCCGCTGCCGTTGTCGCCGGGTCCGCAGTAGCACTCGACGTCGCCCTGGGTGCGCCAGCTGTTGGCCAGGGACCGCCAGGTCGGGGCGTCGGCGATGGCGAGGTTGTTGGAGAGCGCGAAGGTGATGGGGCGGCCGGAGACGCGCAGGGCCTTGGACCAGGCCTGGACGTCGGGGATGTCCTGGCTGCCCACCCCGTCGATCTTCAGGTAGTCGACTCCCCAGGAGGCGAACTGCTTCGCCCAGGAGTTCACGAATTCCTGCGCGCCCGGCTTGGAGTAGTCGATGTAGTACATGTTCTTGCAGTTGTAGTTCTTCTCGGTCTTCGAGGTGTCCGCGATGTCCTGCGCGTGGTACGAGGTGCCCTCGATCGGGGTGTTCCTGGTCACGGCGTTCTTGGCGATGCCGGGCGTGACGTAGAAGCCGAACTTCAGGCCCTTGGCGTGGACGTAGTCCGCGAGGGCCTTGATGCCGTCGGGGAACTTGGCGGTGTCAACGGCCCAGCGGCCGTAGGAGTCGACGGTGAAGCCGTTTCCGTCGCACTTCTGCCAGAAGTCGTCGAGGTTGACCTGGACGAAGCCGTGGTCCTTCAGGCCGCTCGCGGCGAGCGCGTCGGCCTGGGCCTCGATCTTGGCCTGGGTGGGCGACCGGCGCACATAGCTCCAGCTGCTCCAGCCCATCGCGGGCCGCATCGCCTGGCCGTTGTCGGAGGCGGGGGCCGGGTGGCCGGGGTTCAGCAGCGGCACGGCCGCCGCGGCCAGCACCGTGACAGCCGCCACGGTGAGGGTTCTGGTCCTGGTCACGGGCGTCCTCCGGTCACGGGCGTCGCGTAGGCGGTGCCGATCCACGCCTCGTCGATCCGCAGCCGCTGGTAGCGGGTGGTGTCGGTGGAGGCGGCCCAGGTGGAGTCCACCTCCAGGCGGACGTAACGGGCCGTCGCGGCGGTGAGGTCGATGCCCTGGATGCCGCGCCGGCTGGGCAGCTGGCCGGACTTGACGGCGCTCCCCCAGGTGGTGCCGTCGTTGCTGAGGTACACCTTGTAGTCCTTGATGCGGGCCGACTGCTCGGTGTCCGAGCGGGCGTAGGCGACCGAGTCCTCACGCTGGTTGAGGCCGAGGTACTGCACCTTCTTGGCCGAGCCGAGGTCGAAGGTGAGGTTCACGGGCAGCGTCTTGTTGTTGTCCCAGTAGGTGAGGTAGTCGCCGTCCCCTGCGGCAGGGCCCGTGTGCCCGCTCGCCGAGGCGCTCGCGGTCACCTTGACGCCGGAGAGGATGCCCTGGCGGCCGGCGGTGGTGACCTTGAAGACGGTGTCGTACGGGTCCCAGTCCGCGAGCCCGGTGAGGGTCAGCACGCCGCCGGACTGCGACCAGGAGACTGCCTTGCCGGTACGGAGGTTGGTGACCGAGGCGATGCGGTAGCCGTTGTCGCGGATCCGCAGGGTGCTGGTCGACGGCGGGGTCAGGACGTGGACGTACTGGCGGTCCGGGTCGTCCTTGGCGATCGTCGTCACGCCGTGGGCGCCGTCGTTCCAGAAGCCGGGTTTGAGGCCGCCGTACATGTACCCGCCGCCCTCGGTACCGTGCAGGGACTCCCAGATGGGGTTCAGGTAGGAGTTGGCGAAGTTGTTGAAGGCGGCCTGGTTCGAGGGGAACTTGCCGTTGACCTGGGCGGTCTCGGCCATCAGGGCCTTCACCGAGGAGCCCGCGTTGGTCACGAGGCGGCCGAGGGTGAGCATCTTGTCGACGGACGGGTCGGAGCCGTCGTACCACCAGGCACCGGTCGAGGGCAGCTTGAAGTCGGCCTCGGTCAGCCGGGGCTGGGCGGTGTAGACGGCCTGCGGGTAGTCGTAGGCCGGTGCCATCCCCGTCTTCTGCTCATTGCTGATCATGTCCATGATCGGCGTGTCCTCGTTGTTGTTGCTGAGCGTGTAGTTCGGGCGCTTCTGGTAGATCTGCTGGTAGAGGTCGTGGCTCTCCCAGTAGGCGTTGTCGTTGTCGATCCAGAAGCCGCCGAGGTCGGGGTAGCGGTCCATGACCTCGAAGAAGTTGTCGTAGCTGAACTGCCCGAAGCCGTCGTTGGTGGTCAGGTCGATGTTCTTGCCCTTGTAGGCGGAGTAGGCGGCGGAGTCCAGCCACTCGTGCCCGCCCTCGTCGTGCCACTGGGGGTCGTTGGTCATGTAGAGGATGACCTTCATGCCCTTGGCCTTGGCCGCGGTGATCAGTTCGCCGAGGAAGTCCCGTTTGGTGGAGCAGGAGCCGGGGATCTTCGACGGCCAGGGGCGAGCGTAGCCGAGGCGGCTGTGGAAGGTGGCGAGGACCAGGTACTGGGTGTGCAGCTTCTGGGCCTCGTTCACCCAGTAGTCCGGGGTCCAGCCGCCGTTGGTGACGTCGTTCTCCCAGGCGGTGCAGCTGGTGTGGGCGGGCGCGGTGCGCTCCCCCCAGTGCAGGAAGAGCCCGCCGACGGAGCCGCGGAGGAAGTCCTGGCGGGGGTTCTCCAGGTCGAGCGGCCGTGCGGCCGTACCGCAGTCCTGGCCGCCGGAGACGCGCAGCGCGCCGCCCGAGGTGGTGTGGCTGTCCGTCAGGCAGGCGCCGGTGACGTCCTGGAGGACGACGTCGTACGGGGAGTTGCTCCCCTTCTGGGCGGTGAAGCGGGTGAGGCGGAGGTCGCTCGCCGCGTTGGCGATGACGGCCGGACGCCCGTCGTTCGCGGCGAACTTCACGCTGCTGTCGGTGAACTGGACATGGTCGGCGTTGTGCAGGTACCAGCCGTAGGCCGGCCGGGTGCCGATGGCCTTGGGGTTGTAGTCGTTCGGGTCGTTGCTGGGCACGCCGGTGGACATGGTGCCGTTGCCGCCGGGGACCGTGATGTTGACGTTGTCGAAGGTCACCCCGCTGATGCGGTGGCCGCTCTCGCCCCACAGGGTCGGGCTGAAGGAGGGGCTGTTGCCGGTGGCGGTGATGTTGTCGTAGGTGACGTCGCTGATCGATCCGACGCCGGGACTGTTCCCGCAGCGTTTCCGCGTCCCGATCTTCTCCATGATCGGCGAGTGCACGTTCGTCATCGTGATGTCGCGGTAGTGGACGTCGGAGATCTTCGCGCCGTCCATGGAGACCATGCCGAGGCCGGACTTGTCGGCGCCGTCGATGCGGATGTGCTCGAACTGGTAGTCCGAGAAGTCGCCGCAGGTCTCGGAGCCGAACATCAGGGCGTTGCAGCACTTGGCCGACAGGGTCGAATCGCTCACCCGGACATGGCCGTTGGGGAGCTTGGCGCCGAGGGCGTAGTCGCTCTTGAAGACCAGGGCGTCGTCGTTGGCCTTGATGTCGGCGTTGATGATCGTGGCGTTCGTGGTGGAGATGACGTTCCAGCCGTCGCGGTCGCTCGCGGTGTCGATGGTCAGGTGGTCCGACGTCACGTTGTTGCAGCCGTTGATGAGAGCCGCGAAGTGGCCGCCGCGGCGGAGGGTGAGACCGTCGCCGATCCGGAGGCCGTCGCACCGGGTCAGCGAGATGATCTTGTCGGCCTCGCCGGTCTTCGGGTTGCCGGTGATCAGGTTGCCCGCGCCGTCGATGACGCCCTGCCCGACGAAGCCGATGTCGGTGAGCTTGTCGCCGTAGATCATCGCGTCGTGGAAGTGGCTGTGGCCGTAGTCCTGGTAGGCGTCGTTCGGGTTGGACTCGGCCTTGTCGTAGGTGTCCGCGCTGGAGCCCTGGAGGGTGGCGCCCTTGTCGAGCTGGAGCGTCACATGGCTCTTCATGTGGATGGTGTTCTTGGACTTGTAGGTGCCAGCGGTGAAGCGGACGGTGCCGCCGCCCGCCGCGTTCGCGGCCGTGACGGCCTTGTCGATGGCCGGGGAGTCGTTGGCGGAGCCGTCGCCCTTGGCGCCGTAGTCACGGACGTCGTAGACGGCGCCGGCGCGCGGCGCGGCGGTCTGCGACGAGGCGAGGGCCGCGGGGTGGGAGAGGCCGAGGACGACGGCGAGGACGAAGAGGACGATGGCGGCAGCGCGGTGCCGCTCGGCGGTGGGGGGTTTCATGGTGGCGGTTCCTCACACCTGTTGGTAGCCGCGGAGGTTGGTGAGCAGGAGATAGGTGTCCTGGAGCGAGCCCGAGGTGTCGCCGAGGGAGCGGTAGATGCCCCACTTCGGGCGGACCCGGTCGGCCAGGAAGGTGTCGACGCCGGTCTTGGAGACGTCGATCACGGTGGCGCCGCCGGACTTGAGGATCCAGCGGACCGAGCCCGCCGTCCCGTTGCCGACCTTGATCTGGAAATCGACGTCGGTCCAGTTGTCGTGCAGCGGGTCGAGGTCGGCACGGCCGACGATGATGCCGTCGGTGGCGAGGTTCAGCTCGATGGTCTGCTTGCCGTTCACCCGGCGCAGGGACTGCGTGACGATCGGGGAGGTGCCGCTGCCGGGCTGTTTCATCTGCATGATGTGGGTGAAGGTGGTGGTCGCCTTCAGCGAGCTCGGGATGTACATCGAGTAGGTGACCCGCCAGGTCTGGCCCTGGTTCCACTTGAGGTAGTCGCTGCCGCTGCCGTTGCGCAGGCCGGTGACCTCCTGGCGCTGGCGGTCGGTCGAGGTGTCGCGGTCGACCGTGTGCATGTTGAAGCGCCAGTTGTTCCCCGTCGCGAAGATGTGCGGGTGCCCGGCGGGGTGGGAGTCGGCGCGGTCGTCCTCGACGGTCTCGAAGGCACCGAGGCCGTCGCTGCTCGCCGACGGCTGCCACTTGAGCTGCCAGGACGCCGCGTGCGCGGTGGTCGCGGGCAGGCCGACGGCGGCCGTCGCGGCACCGGCGAGCGCGGCTCCCAGCACCGCCCTTCTGGATGTTGTGCTCATGACACTGAATCACCTCGCAGTTGTTCGTTCATGATCAGGAAGGCCCCGAGACCGTGGAAGTCGTTCACGGCCCGGGTGCGGCCGACGTAGTACGCGTAGTCGCCGACGTTGGTGCCGATGGAGATGTCGGCGAGGTCGGTGCGGCCGTCCGAGCCGACGGACAGCTCGGCGAGCACGCCCTGGTAGCCACGGCGGGCGACGGCCGCGTAGTGCGGGTCGAGGTAGTGCTGCTGGGCTCCGCGCGAGAGGGCGTAGGTGAACATGCTGGAGCAGGAGGTCTCGGTCCAGTTGTCGCTCCGGCCGCCCTTGTCGATCACCTGGAACCAGCGGCCGGTCGCCGGGTCCTGGTACCGCTCCAGCCCTGCCGCCAACTCCTGGAAGATGCCGAGGAGTTGCGGGCGGCGAGGCTGGTTCGCCGGAATCGCGTCCAGCACGTTGACGATCGCCATCGCGTACCAGCCGACGGCCCGGCACCAGTGCTCGGGGGCGAGCCCGGTCGTCGGGTCCGCCCAGCTCGCGGTCCTCGACTCGTCGTAGGCGTGCTTGAGCAGGCCGTTGGCGACCTGGAGGTGGCCGCCGTAGACGGCGAGCTGCTTGGCCGCCTCGTCGTCGGTGTACGCGCTGTCGCCGAACTCCTTGCCGTACTCGACGAGGAACGGGTTCACCATGTAGACGCCGTCCGCCCAGAGTTGATGGGCGCGGCTGGAGTTGTCCGCGTGCCAGAAGCCGCCGTCGCTCGTGCGCGGGTAGGTGTTCAGGCGGTCGCGGATCTTCTTGGCCGCCTTGCGGTAGCGGTCCTGGCCGGTCTCGTGGTGCAGGATCACCAGGAGCCGGCCCGCCTGCATGCTGTCCAGGCTGTTGAAGGACTGGTCGATCGAGCCGTCGCTCTTCACGAACCGGTCGACGTAGTTCTTGATGTAGGTGAGGTAGCGGGCGTCGTGGGTGCGCCGGTAGGTGAGGTACTGGCCGTAGAGGTAGAGGCCGACCGGGTAGGACCAACCGCCGATGGTGCTCGGGGTGTAGCGGGCCGTCGTGGAGTCGACGACCGCGGTGGACCAGTCGGTGGCGGCGGCCGGCCTGGCCGGCGCGACGGCCGCGACTGCCGCGGCGGCGGGCGGGGGTACGGCCGCGGGGAGCGCGACCAGCGGGGCGGTGGTGAGGGCGACGGCCGCGAGGGCGACTCGCAGGCGTTTCATGGTCCTCCTTCTGCAAGAGCTTCTCTGGGGACGGCGGCCTCGGTGGTCCGCCGCAGGGGTACGAGGTGGTGGTCGGGGGCGTGGCGACAGGCCGGGTCGGCGTTGCGGGCGTCTCCGGTGAGTGCGTACGCCTGGCAGCGGCAGCCGCCGAAGTCGGTGGTGCGCAGGGCGCAGCCGCGGCAGGGCTCGCGCATCCACGACTCGCCCCGGTAGGCGTTGAAGGCCTTCGACTCCCGCCAGATCCAGCGGAGTCGACGGTCCTTGACGTTGGGCGGGTCGAGGCCGGGCAGGGTGCCTGCGGCCGGGCAGGGCAGGACGGTGCCGTCGGGGGTGACGGTGAGCGAGATCCGGCCCCAGCCGCCCATGCAGGGCTTCGCGGTGCCGGTGAGGAGGTCGGGGGCGACCCACACCAGCTCCGGTTCGTCCAGGCGCCGGCGCCAGCGCAGGACCGTCTCGCGGGCCCGTTCGACCTGTCCGGGCGTCGGCAGCAGCGCGGCGCGGTTGCGGGCCGCCCAGCCGTGGTACTGGGTGTTGGCCAGCTCGATCCGGTCCACGCCCCAGGCCACGCCGAGCGCGATCAGGTCCTCGACGGCGTCCAGGTTGCCCCGGTGCAGGACGACGTTCAGCCCGAAGGGCAGGCCCGCCGCCCTGATCAGCCCGGCCGCGCGTTCCTTGGCGGCGAACGAGCGGGCGCCGGCGATGCGTTCGGCGGCCGTCGGCTCCGCGTGCTGCACGGACAGCTGCACCCCGCGCAGCCCTGCGCCGACCAGCCCGGCCAGTCGCCGCTCGCTCAGCCCGACCCCGCTGGTGACGAGCTGGGTGTGCAGGCCCGCGGTGTCGGCGGCGGCGACCAGCTCGGCCAGATCCCGTCTGAGCAGCGGTTCGCCGCCGGACAGATGGGTCTGGACGACGCCCAGCTCACCGGCCTGCCGGAACACCTCCGCCCACTGCCCGGTGGCCAGTTCAGCTGACCGACCGATCAGTCGGACCGGGTTCGAGCAGTACCCGCAGCGCAGCGGACAGGCGTGGGTGAGCTCCGCGAGCAGCGCCCAGGGCGGCGCCGGTCCACGCGGCTCCGCGATCGTCATCGCAGCCATCCCTCCTTCCGTAACGCGGTCAGGAACTCCGGCACCTCGGCCGCGACCGGGGCGCCCGGGAACGCCTCGGACAGTTCGGCGACGATGTCGGGCACCGCCCGGCTGCCGTCGCACAGCCGGAGCACGCCGCCCGCCCCGCCGTGCAGCACGACCACCCGCTCGGGCAGCAGCAACAGGTCGGTGCCGCGGACCCGGTCGTGGCGCAGCACGGCCGTGCGGGCGAGGACGGGCCGCCAGGTCATGGCTCCGCTCCGTCCGGGGCCGCGTCCCGGCCCCCGGTGTCCCCCCGGTCCACGGCGTCGAGCAGCGCCCACAGCACCTCGCACTTGTAGGCGAGCGCGGCGACGGCACGGTCCTGCTGCTCGCGGGTGCGGGCCCAGGACTGGACCAGCGCGAGGGCCTCCGCGCCGTCCCGGGCGCCCTGGTCGACGCGGGTGCGGAAGTAGGCGAGGCCGGCCGGGTCGATCCACGGGTAGTGGCGCTCGAACGCGGAGATGCGGGTGCGCATCAGGCCGGGTGCGGACAGTTCGGTGAGGGAGGCGGCGACCGCGTCCAGGGCGGGGCGCAGCCGGCAGAAGGTGACGTACCCCTCGACCGCGAAGCGCACCCCGGGCAGCACCCGGGCGCTGTCCCACAGGTGTTCGCGCGGGAGGCCGGCCGCCTCGCCGAGGCGCAGCCAGCGCTCGATGCCGCCCTCGCCGTCGGCGGTGCCGTCGTGGTCGCGGATGCGGCGCAGCCACGGACGCCGCAGCTCGGGCCGGTCCAGTTTGGCGAGGATCAGGGCGTCCTTGACGGGGATGTGCCGCTGGTAGTGGAAGCGGTTGGTGATCCAGCGGCGCAGTTCGGCCGGGGTCAACTCGCCCCGGTGCATGCGCTCGTTGAAGGGGTGCCGGTCGTGGTAGCGGTCGGCGGTGACGGCACGCAGCCGTGCGGTGAACTCCGGGACCGGCCAGGGGTCGGCGGCGGTCCCGGCGTCCACGGCCGAGGAGACGGTGGTGACGGTCATGGCGGGTCGCCCAGGACGGATCAGCGGTCGCCGAGGGCGTAGCCGGTCACTTCCAGGGCGGTCTCCACGACCTGGTAACCAGGGCTTCGCCAGACCTTTTCATCCGATGTCTGCGGGGCGGCGGGTTCCGGCTGACGGTCCTCGGAGATCGTCTCGTTCATGGGGTGTGTACCTGCTTTCCTGAGGTTGGGGGGTCTCAGAGCGCAGAGAGAGGTTTCTCTTTCACAGGGATCGGTCGGGAAACCCACAGCGACGTTCACATCTCTGCACCGGGTTCAGCGATACGTCCGACGATGCGCACCAGAGTCCCGGCAGGAACGGGCCGCGGTCAATGGTCCGGACCCATAACGTCGGATCCATTTCCGGCCAATCTCCGCCCGTTGCGGCTGACCCATCGGTCAGTTCCGGCAGATTCCGCGGTCAGGAATGCGTCGGGGCCGGTGATCGTTGACGATGGTTGTACCACCTGTCGACAACCTAAGGATCGAGAGCTCGTGAGCAGCAAGGTCCCCCCGAAAATCCTCAACAACGGCGTCGAGATGCCCCAGCTGGGCTTCGGCGTGTGGCAGGTGCCGGACGACGAGGCCGAGCGGGCCGTCGCCACGGCACTGGAGGCCGGGTACCGCAGCATCGACACAGCGGCGATCTACGGCAACGAAGAGGGCACCGGCAAGGCGATCGCCGCGTCCGGCGTACCGCGCGAGGACATCTTCGTCACCACCAAGCTCTGGAACGCCGACCACGGGTACGACGCGACGCTGCGCGCCTTCGACGCGTCGCTGGCGAAGCTGGGTCTGGACTACCTGGACCTGTACCTCATCCACTGGCCGCTGCCGGCCCGGGGCAAGTACACCGACTCCTACAAGGCGTTCGAGAAGCTGCACGCCGACGGCCGTGTCAAGGCGATCGGCGTCTCCAACTTCCTCCCGGAGCACCTGGAGCGGCTGATCGCGGAGACCTCGGTCATCCCGGCGGTCAACCAGATCGAGCTGCACCCGCATCTGCAGCAGCGCGCGGCCCGGGAGTTCCACGAGGAGCAGGGCATCGCCACCGAGGCGTGGTCGCCGCTCGGCCAGGGCAAGGGCCTCCTGGAGGTCCCGGCGATCGTCGCGATCGCGCAGAAGCACAACCGCACCCCGGCCCAGGTCGTGCTGCGCTGGCACGTCCAGCTCGGCAACGTCGTGATCCCGAAGTCCGTGACCCCGTCCCGGATCAAGGAGAACATCCAGGTGTTCGACTTCAGCCTGGACACCGAGGACCTCGCGGCGATCAGCGCGCTCAACGAGGACCGGCGCATCGGCCCGGACCCGGCCACCTTCGACGTCGGCTGAGCGAAAGCCGCAGCACGGCCGTTCCGCCGTCCGCACGGCGGGGCGGCCGTTCGCGTTCCCCGGCCCCCGGCCCCCGTCGATATTCGCGACTCCCGTACGGGGCGGGTCAGTCGGGGCGTACGTCCGCGTGCAGGACCTCGAACTCCTCCAGGCCGACCACGGTCACCCGCGCCTTGGCGGCGTCCGCGCGCCGCGCCTCGGCCTGGCCGGCCCGGGAGGCGGCCATCGAGGCGCGGTCGACGAAGAGCGAGCCGACCATGCCCCGGCCCCGCTGCCGGTCGACGAACAGGGAGCACCGGGCGAAGCCGGGCAGCGCCTCCAGCCGGGGCAGCGCCGAGGAGCGGAAGGTCTCGGCGAACAGGTCCGTGTCGGCGGGGTCGAACTCCACCCGGGTGGAGCGCATACCGCCGCCCGTCCTCGGCTGCTGCACGGCGTGGAAGACGGCGACCTCGTAGTTCTCGACGGCGACGGTACCGGCGAAGGGTTCCAGCATCGGCCTGCGCCGCTCGCGCATGACCTGGTCGCTGTTGCTCCGGGCCGCCTCGCTGCCCCACCAGCTCACCGCGAGCAGTTTGCCCAGCTCCCGGTCGATGAAGACGCCCGCGCCCCGGTACTCGGGGCGCTCCTCGAGCAGTTCGCGCCCCTCGCTGTTCAGCGCCCTGACGGCCGCCTCCAGCCTCGCCGGATCGCCGGTGACGTACACCGTGCGTACGAACATGACCCCTCGCCTCCCAGGAGCCACCGCAGCCACCGCTCGACCTCCGCACGGCTCCTGCGCAAATATCCGGAATGTCCTGCCCCACCAGTGTTCCCCGGGGCCCATATCACCGCAATGCGCGAGAAATCACCGAGTTGACATCCAGGGGTTGACGCGGACATGCAGCCGGGTCCACCTTGTACGACACCCGGTCAGGAAACTTTCCTAACAGAAGGGGACCCCCCACAGTGCGCATCCGAACACTGACCCTTGCCGCGGCCTCCGGGGCCGCACTGCTCGCCGCCGGAATACTCCCCGCGAGCGCGTCCGGCGCCACTCCCAGGTCCGCCCAGGAGGGCTCGGTCAGCGCCGCCGACCTGCTCGCCAAGGTGAAGTCCTGTTCCCAGATCTCCAGCGGCAAGTACAAGACCGACGACGAGACCTCGGCCACGATCCCCGTCTGCGGCAAGAACGGCGCGGTCTTCTGGAAGGCCGACATGGACATCGACTGCGACGGCCAGCGCACCACCAACTGCAACGAGGACCGCGACCCCTGGTACCAGGACGACACCGCGTTCCACCAGTCCGACGGCAAGCCGCTCAAGGCCGAGTCGCTGCCGTACATCGTGGTGCCCAGCTCCAGCAGCATCTGGAACTACTCCAGCGCCGGCATCAAGGGCGGCGGCGTGGTCGCCGTGATCTACAACAACAAGGTCGAGTACGCGGTGGTCGGCGACACCGGCCCCACGAAGATCATCGGCGAGGCGTCCTACGCCACCGCCAAGGCGCTCGGCATCGACCCCGACCCGGCGACCGGCGGCGCCGACTCCGGCGTGACCTACATCCTGTTCAAGAACTCCAAGGTCTCCCCCATAGAGAGCCACAGCGCGGCGGTGACCCTCGGCGACTCGCTGGCGAAGCAGTTCCTCGCCGACAACTGACGGCGGGACACCCTTCGCCGACCACCGACCCGGGGAGGGCGAGCGGCCCGGTACCGCACGGTACCGGGCCGTTCCGGCAGCCCCTAGGCGGGCCGTACCGCCGTGTGGAGGGTCCGGACGCCGAGGACGAACAGGTCGGACCTGCGGTGCAGGCTCGCCGGGTCGGCCGGGTCGAGGAGGCGGTCCAGGATGGCGCGGTCGTCGGCGTCGAGGTCGTCGGTGAGGGAGTCGCGGAAGCGGGAGAAGATCTCGACGGCGTAGGTGCGCGCCCGGTCGGAGGCGGGAGCGGGCAGGTCGATCAGGAAACTGCGGGTACGGGCGTGCTGGAGACCCGCGGAGGCGAGGAGCGTCGGCCAGTCCTCGGTCTCGGCGACCGAACCGGGCAGTTCGGCGCGCATCCGCGCGAACCACTCCTCCTGCACCGCGTCGAGCCGGGCCTGGAGCCCGGGGCGGCCGATACCGATGTCGCGGGGCAGGAAGCGGCTGGGCAGGCCGCCCTCCAGGACGGCCAGCGTGCCGCCGGGCGCCAGCCGCTCGGCGAAGGCGGTGAGCGCGGCCCGCTGGTCGCCGAGGTGGTGCAGGCTGTGCCCGGCCCACAGCAGGTCCGCCGGATAGTCCAACTCGCCCAGCACCTGCGGCAGTTGACCGGCGAGCACGCCGAAGCGGTCGGCCATGCCCAGCCGCTCGGCGCGGGCCCTGGCCCGGTCGAGGAGCGGCTCGCTGCCGTCCACGGCCAGCACCCGGGCGCCCGGGAACACCTCGGCGAACAGACACGACACGACCCCCGGCCCGCTTCCGAGGTCGACGATCAGCCCCGGCTCGGTGACCTCCTGGCCGAGCCAGCCCAGCGCGCTCTCGTACAGGGGCGCGAAGAGCTCCGCCTGCGACTCCAGATGACCGGCCATCTCGGCCCAGTCGATGTCGGTGTTCGAGTGCGCGTGGTCGTGGTCGTGGTCGTGCTTGTGCCCGTGCTCGTGGGTAGGGGTCCGGGTGTGCTTGTGGGTGTCCGTGTGCCGGTGGTCGTGCGCCATGGGATCAGCCTCTCGTCCGCGTGCCGCCAGGGTGCGACGGCGCACCGCCCGGGTGCCAGTCCTGTTGCCGGTGCGGCAAAAAACCGGATGCGGACGGCAAGGCCGGCGAGCCACGATGACCGCATGGACGACGAGCTGGTCGAACGCTTTCTGACCGACGGTTTCGTGAAGATCGAGGGCGCGTTCCCGGCGCGCGTCGCCGAGGGGTGCGCCCGGCTGCTCTGGCGCGAGACGGGATACGACCCCGAGGACCCGGGCACCTGGAAGGACCCGGTGGTCTGGGTGGGCGGCAAGGCGGACGGTCCCTTCGCCGCCGCCCCCAACTCCCAGGCCCTGCACGACGCGTTCGACCTGCTGGTCGGTGCGCGCCGCTGGGATCCGCGCTATTCACTCGGCGCCTTCCCGCTGCGGTTCCCGCACGAGGAGGAGCCGGACGACGCGGGCTGGCACATCGACACCAGCTTCATGCCGGAGGGCGCCACCGACTGGTACGCCAACCTGTGGTCCCGTGAGCGGGCCCTGCTGATGCTCTTCCTGTTCAGCGAGGTGACCGAGGAGGACGCGCCGACCCGCATCCGGGTCGGCTCGCACCTGGACGTACCGCGGATCCTGGAGCCGTACGGCGAGCGGGGCGCCACCCTCCACGAACTCGGCTCCGAGGTCGACGCGGCCTCCGCGCACCGCCCGCTCGCCTACGCCACCGGACGCCCCGGCGACGTCTACCTCTGCCACCCCTTCCTGGTGCACGCCGCCCAGCCGAACCACGGCACCCGCCCCCGCTTCCTGGCCCAGCCCCCGCTGTACCTGAACGCACCACTGGAGCTGGACCGCCCGGACGGCAACCACTCACCGGTAGAGATCGCGGTCCGCCGGGGCTTGTCCCTGATGGACTGACCCCGGCGGAACCGCGCCCCCGAAGGGGCGCGGGGCTGTACCTGTATGCGGCTTAGCCGCGCGAGCGCGACCAGCCACACACGGCCCGCAGCTTCGATCTCACCTCACCGAACCGTCACGACAACGGCGGATACGCGTTCGCCATCAACTGCTGGAACTGGGCGGAGAACCAGTGCCCGGACAGCGGCGCGTTCGGCAGCGCACCCGACATGCTGTTCCCGTTACGGGCGTTGCCCGTGTACGTCGGGTCGCACATCTGGTCGAAGCCCTTGCCCTCGTCGTTCGGGATGGCGCTGCTGGAGCCGTCGGACTCACCCGGAGGCTTCATCCAGACGTAGGCGTCGATCCCGGCGGCCGGGCTGGCCTGCGGGCGCTCGCCGAGGCCGGCTCCGGCCTGGTTGCACCAGTTGCCGACGTGGATCCGGCGGTCGTAACGGCCGCCGTCGACGTACGCGTCCACGCTGGTCGTCGGGCCGGGGCCGGCCGGACGGGCACTGCCGCCCCAGCCGTTGCGGGAGGTGTCGATCAGCATGCCGATACCGGAGTTGAAGCCGACCGAGACCAACTGGGTGCGGAAGGCCTGCGCGAAGGAGAGTTCGTCGACGTACCGGTTCCAGTCGACCCACTTGGACTGGCGGACGGAGGTGCCGTTCACCGAGTCGTTGATGGTGAAGTTGTTCTCCTTCAGGGCGCTGTAGTTGGCCGTGTTGGTGATGAACCCGGCCACGTCGTCGACGGTCGCACCCTCACTGGTGGCCGCCTGCTTGAACACGTTGGCCGCCGGGGCGAAGTTGTCGTCCCAGCCGAGCCAGCCGTGGTGGCCGGCGTCGAGGTAGTTGTAGACGTTGGGGATCGCGCCGAGCTTCGCGAGGGCGTAGCCGACGCCCTTCACGTAGTTGCCGTTGGCCAGCATGGTGTTGCAGTTGGCGGTGGCGGTGGCCCGGCTGCCGGTGTTGGTGACCAGGTTGGGCAGCGAGTCGATCTCGATGGTGGTGACGATCCGCAGCGAGGCGTACTTGCTGTCGGAGAGGATCGCCGCGATCGGGTCGATGAACTGCGTCTTGTACTTGTCGATCTCCGTCGGGCCGAGCTCGCCGTTGGAGGCGAGGGCCGCGCAGTCGCGCCCTGGCAGGTCGTAGACGACCAGCTGGACGACTTCCTCGCCGCTGCCCTTCTGCGCGAGCGCCGCGTCGAGATGGGCGCGCAGCCCCATGCTGGTGCTGGTGCCGTTGATCGCGGCGATCCGGTCGAGCCAGACACCGGTGGGCTGGCTGGAGATCCGGCTGCCGCCCGTCTCGGCGGCGGCCTTCGCCGACCACTCCGGGTTCACGTACACCTTGGCACCGGCGTACGGGTTGTCGACGCGGGTCCCGGAGCCGCCCCCGTTGCCGCCACCGCCTCCCCCGCCGCTGCCGTCGTCGACGTTGCAGGTGACGCCGTCGAGGGTGAAGGCGGTCGGAACCGCGTTCGTCCCGCTGTACGACCCGTTGAACCCGAAGCTGACCGAACCGCCGGTCGCCAGGGTGCCGTTGTAGGTCTCGTTGCTCGCGGTCACGGCGGTGCCGCTCTGCGCGATCTTGCTGTTCCAGTAGCTGGTCACCTGCTGGTTCCCGGCGTACGACCACTTCACCGCCCAACTCGACTTCGCCGCCGAGTTGTTGGTGACGGTGACGGCGGCGGTGAAGCCGGCGCCCCAGTCGTTCTGGATCTTGTAGTCGACGGTGCAGGGGATCGCGGAGACCGCCGCCCGGGCCGCGGGGGCCACGGCGATCGCCGGCCCGGACACCCCGGCGACGAGCGCCAGGGCGGCGAGTACCGCTGTTCTGGTACGACTCATGAGTGCGGGTTCCTTCTTCTTCGGTGAGGTGCTTCTTCGGTGAGGTGCTTCTTCGGTGGGTGTGGTTACGGGTTGACGGCTCGTAGGTGGTCGCGCAGTCCGACGCCGTAGGCCGTGGGCGTGCCGGTGTAGTCGGAGATCAGGGACGGGCCCGAGGAGCAGTCCCAGGTGTTCCAGGTCCAGCCCAGGTAGGAGAGGCCGCGGTCGTCGAACCACTTCATGACCTGGTCGACGAAGGCGTGCGAGCAGGTGTTCTCGCCGATCTCCCCCGCGACCAGGGGAACTTGGGCCGCGACCGGGGCGAGGGTGGAGTTCCAGCAGCTCTCGGTGGAGCAGGTGTTGAAGTTGTAGACGTGGTAGGAGGCGACGAGATTGCCGGCCGGGTCGGTGGGCTTGTACGTCAGCCACTGGCCGAGGTCGTTGGAGTACGCGAGCCCGCCGATCATGATGACGTTCTTCGCGCCGGCACCCCGGATGGCGTCCACCAGGTCCTGCATGCCGGCGACCTCGTAGCCGATCCCGGAGCAGGTGCCGCCGTCCCGCCAGCACTCCCAGGCCTGGGTGACGGTCGAGGTCGCCCGGTCCGGGTACGGCTCGTTGAACAGGTCGAACACGGCCGCCTGGTCGTCCTTGAAGGTGCCGGCCACCGAGGACCAGAAGGACGGGGTGTACTGGGCGTCGGGCATCGGCTTCTGGCAGGTGGCGTGCACGTCGGAGCAGCCCGCCGAGTTGCCGGTGTACTGGCCGTAGGTCCAGTGCAGGTCGAGGATCGGCGTCAGGCCGAACGACTCGACGCGGGCCACCAGCTCCTTGACCGCGTTGATGTAGTTGGCGCCCGCGTACTCGGACTTGACGTTGGACAGGCCGAGCCAGCACTCCTCGTTGAGCGGGATGCGGACCGCGTCGGCCTTCCAGTCGGCGATCGCCCTGATGGCGGCGTCGTCGACCGGACCGTCCCAGATGCCGTAGCCCTGGACGCACATGAACTCGCCGCCGGAGCGGTTCACGCCGAGGAGGCGGTGGGCCGTGCCGGAGGCGTCCACGAGTCTGGCGCCGGAGACGTGCAGGGCGGGAGCCGTCCCGGTGGCGGGCGGCTCGGTCGGCGTCGGAGTCGGGGTCGGCTCCGCATCCACGTTGCAGGTGGTGCCGTTGAGCTTGAAGGCCGTCGGTACGGCGTTACCGCCCGACCAGGAGCCGAGGAATCCGGCGCTCACGCTCGCACCGGTGGCGAGGGAGCCGTTCCAGCTCTCGTTGGCGGCGGTGACCGCCGTACCGGACTGGGACCACTTGGCGTTCCAGCCCTGGGTGACCTTCTGGCCGTTCGCGAAGTCGAAGCCCAGGCTCCAACTGCTCACGGCAGCCATGTTGTTGGTGATGGTCACGGAGCCCTGGAAGCCGGTGTCCCACTGGCTGGTGACCGCGTACACGACCGTGCAGGCCGGCGTCGCCCCGGACGCCGACACCACCGGCACCAGCGCGGCCCCGACAAGGGCGACCGCACCGGTGACGGCTAAAAGAACTGAACGCGGGGGGTGTCGCATGAGCGACTCCTTGCAGCTCGGGCGCGTCGTGACGGACGCGTCGACTGAACGGAATCGCTCCCACTGGTGCGAAGGAAGGTAGCGCCAAGTGCGGGCAAAGACCAGGGGAGTTGCTTGACTTTTCGCCAGCGGGGTCCGTCGAATCTTTTCGACTCTTCAACGGCCTTGACCGAACCATGCCACGTCCCCACTATGGGAGCGCTCCCACTGGTTCAAGCCTTGACTTCTCCCCGAGCCGCAAGCGCAAGGAGGAACCAGCACATGCATCCCGCACATCCCGGAGGTACCGGGCGGCGGCGCAGAGCCGTGCGCCGGTTGTGGACGGCGGTGGTCGCGGCCCTCGCGCTTCCGTTGTCGATGCTCGCCACGGGGACCACGCCCGCCCAGGCGGCGACGGTCCAGTGCAGCGTGGACTACAAGACCAACGACTGGGGCACCGGCTTCACCGCCGACCTCACGATCACCAACCGCGGTACGGACGCGATCAGCGGCTGGACGCTGACCTACGCGTACACGGGCAACCAGAAGCTGTCCAACGGCTGGAACGGCACCTGGTCCCAGTCCGGCACCTCGATCACGGTGCAGAACGCGTCGTACAACGGCACCGTCGCGGCGGGCGCGGCGGTGTCGACGGGCGCGCAGTTCTCGTACACCGGCACGAACACGGCGCCGGCCGCCTTCGCGATCAACGGCACGACCTGCGCGGGCGCGCACCAGCCGCCCATCACCGTGCTGACCAGCCCGAGCGCGGGCGCGGTCTACACGCAGGGGGACGCGGTCCCGCTGGCGGCGACCGCGGCGGCGGCCGACGGCGCGACGATCAGCAAGATCGAGTTCTACGACGACACCACGCTGCTGGGCACGGACACCTCGTCGCCGTACGCGCTCTCGGTCTCAAGCCTGGCCGTGGGCAGTCACTCGCTGGTGGCGAAGGCGTACGACAGCCTGGGCGCGTCCGCGTCCTCGACGCCGGTCGGCATCACGGTCGCCTCGGGCCCCGCGGTGGTCGCCTCGCCGGCCCAGCTGGGCATCCAGCAGGGCGCGACCGGCGCCTTCGGGGTGAGCCTGTCGAAGCAGCCGAGCGCCAGTGTGACGGTGTCGGTGGCCCGCACGGCCGGCAACACCGGTCTTTCGGTGAGCGCCGGTTCGTCGCTGACGTTCACGCCGTCCAACTGGAGCACCGCGCAGAACGTGACCGTCGCCGCGGACTCCTCCGGCACCGGCTCGGCGACCTTCACGGCGTCCGCGACCGGCTACACCGGCGCCACGGTCACCGTGACCGAGCTGGCCGCGTCGAACGCGTACGACGCGCGCTTCCTGGACCTCTACGGGAAGATCACCAACCCGGCGAACGGCTACTTCTCCCCCGAGGGCATCCCCTACCACTCGGTCGAGACGCTGATCGTCGAGGCCCCCGACCAGGGCCACGAGACCACGTCGGAGGCGTACAGCTACCTTCTCTGGCTGCAGGCCATGTACGGCAAGGTCACCGGTGACTGGTCCAAGTTCAACGGCGCGTGGGCCCTCATGGAGAAGTACATGATCCCCACCCACGCCGACCAGCCGACCAATTCCTTCTACAACGCGTCCAAACCGGCCACCTACGCCCCCGAGTTGGACACCCCGAACGAGTACCCGGCGAAGCTGGACACCTCGGTGTCGGTGGGATCGGATCCGATCGCCGCTGAACTGAAGTCCGCGTACGGCACCGACGACGTCTACGGCATGCACTGGCTGCAGGACGTCGACAACGTCTACGGCTACGGTGACACGCCGGGCGGTGGCTGCGAGGCGGGGCCGGCGGTCGACGGCCCGTCGTACATCAACACCTTCCAGCGCGGTCCGCAGGAGTCGGTGTGGGAGACGGTTCCGCAGCCGACCTGCGACGCCTTCAAGTACGGCGGGACCAACGGCTACCTGGACCTGTTCACGGGCGACTCGTCCTACGCCAAGCAGTGGAAGTACACGGACGCCCCGGACGCCGACGCGCGTGCGGTGCAGGCCGCGTACTGGGCGGACGTGTGGGCGAAGGAGCAGGGCAAGGGAAGCGACGTCTCCGCCACCGTCGGCAAGGCGGCGAAGATGGGCGACTATCTGCGCTACGCCATGTACGACAAGTACTTCAAGAAGATCGGCAACTGTGTGGGGCCGACGACGTGTGCGGCCGGCACCGGCAAGGACGCCTCGGACTACCTGCTCTCCTGGTACTACGCGTGGGGCGGGGCGACCGATTCGAGCGCGGGCTGGGCATGGCGGATCGGGTCCAGCCATGTGCACGGCGGCTATCAGAACCCGCTCGCCGCGTACGCACTCAGCTCGTACGCCGACCTGAAGCCCAAGTCGGCTACCGGGGCGACCGATTGGGGCACGTCCCTGACCCGGCAGCTGGAGTTCTACCGCTGGCTGCAGTCGTCCGAGGGCGCGATCGCCGGTGGCGCGACCAACAGCTGGCAGGGGCGGTACGCAAGCCCGCCGTCCGGTACGTCGACGTTCTACGGCATGTACTACGACTGGGAGCCGGTGTACCACGACCCGCCGTCCAACCAGTGGTTCGGGTTCCAGGCCTGGTCGATGGAGCGGGTCGCCGAGTACTACCAGCAGACCGGCAACGCGAGCGCCAAGGCGATCCTCGACAAGTGGGTGGCGTGGGCGCTGTCCAAGACCACGATCAACCCCGACGGCACGTATCTCATCCCGTCGACGCTCCAGTGGTCGGGGCAGCCCGACACCTGGAACGCGTCGAGTCCCGGGGCGAACAGCGGACTTCATGTCACGGTCGCCGACTACACGAACGACGTGGGTGTCGCCGCCGCGTACGCGAAGACGTTGACGTACTACGCCGCCAAGTCCGGTGACGCGACGGCGAAGTCGACGGCCAAGGCGCTGCTCGACGGCATGTGGGGGCACTACCAGGACAGCCTGGGGATCGCGGTGCCGGAGACGCGGGCCGACTACAACCGGTTCGACGACACCGTGTACGTGCCGAGCGGCTGGTCCGGGAAGATGCCGAACGGGGACGCGGTCAACTCGTCGTCGACGTTCGCGTCGCTGCGGAGCTTCTACCAGAACGACCCTGCCTGGTCGAAGATCCAGAGTTATCTGGCGGGCGGGGCCGCGCCTGTCTTCACCTATCACCGGTTCTGGGCCCAGGCGGACATCGCCCTGGCCATGGGGTCGTACGCGGAGCTTCTCGAATAGCCCCCGCCGGGCGCAATGAGGGTAGGGCCGTGGTTCGGCTGCGGGTCCGCTTCGGCTGGTCGCGCAGTTCCTCCCCCAGCCTTCGGCCGGGGGGACCCCCAGCGCCCCTGACGGGGCGCTGTGGGCGCCGCTTCTCCCTCGGAACCGTCCGAAAGAGCTCTGTGTGCGTGGCTCCGCCACCTGACGGCGGGGCCTACCGGCCGGGCGATCCCTACCCGCACTGGGGGTCGCCCGGCATCTCTCACACCCGGAAGAAAGCGCTTGCCCTCCCTGGAAGGGACCCCCCATGCGAAGAACTCGCATCCTCACCGCCGTTCTCGCCCTCGCCGCCGGCCTGCTCGCGGGCACCCCGCCCGCGCTCGCCGCCGCTCCTCGGGTGGCGCTCGCCGCCGACACCTACACCTGGCACAACGCCCGGATCGACGGGGGTGGTTTCGTCCCCGGCATCGTCTTCAACCGCACCGAGAAGAACCTCGCCTACGCCCGTACCGACATCGGCGGGGCCTATCGCTGGTCGGAGTCGACGAAGACCTGGACGCCGTTGCTGGACTCGGTGGGCTGGGACGAGTGGGGGCACACGGGTGTGGTGAGCCTGGCCTCCGACCCGGTCGCCCCGGACAAGGTGTACGCGGCGGTCGGGACGTACACCAACAGCTGGGACCCGACGAACGGCGCGGTGCTGCGCTCCGCCGACCGGGGCGCCAGCTGGCAGAAGGCCGATCTGCCCTTCAAGCTGGGCGGAAACATGCCGGGCCGGGGCATGGGCGAACGGCTGGCGATCGACCCGAACAAGGACAGCGTGCTGTACCTGGGCGCGCCGAGCGGCAAAGGGCTGTGGCGGTCGACGGACTCGGGGGTGACCTGGTCGCAGGTGACGAACTTCCCCGACGTCGGCAACTACGTGCAGGATTCGACCGACACCACCGGCTACGCCTCCGACAACCAGGGCATCGTCTGGGTCACCTTCGACGAGTCGACGGGCACGGCGGGTACGGCGACGAAGACGGTCTACGTCGGGGTCGCCGACAAGGACAACGCGGTGTACCGCTCGACGGACGCGGGCGCGACCTGGACCCGGCTGGCCGGCCAGCCCACCGGGTACCTCGCCCACAAGGGCGTCCTGGACGCGAAGAACGGCTACCTCTACCTCGCCTACAGCGACAAGGGCGGCCCGTACGACGGCGGCAAGGGCCAGCTCTGGCGGTACGCGACGGCGACCGGCGCCTGGACGAACATCAGCCCGGTGGCGGAGGCCGACACCTACTACGGGTTCAGCGGCCTGACGGTGGACCGGCAGCATCCCGGCACGGTGATGGCGACGGCCTACAGCTCCTGGTGGCCGGACACCCAGCTCTTCCGCTCCACGGACAGCGGGGCGACCTGGACGAAGGCCTGGGACTACACGTCGTACCCGAACCGCTCGAACCGCTACACGATCGACGTCTCGTCCTCCCCCTGGCTGACCTTCGGCGCGAACCCGTCGCCGCCGGAACAGACCCCGAAACTGGGGTGGATGACGGAGTCGCTGGAGATCGATCCCTTCAACTCGGACCGGATGATGTACGGCACGGGGGCGACGCTGTACGGCACCGAGGACCTCACGAAGTGGGACAGCGGCGGCCAGTTCACCGTCAAGCCCATGGTGCAGGGGCTGGAGGAGACCTCGGTCGACGACCTGGCCGCTCCCCCGTCCGGCGGTGCCCAGCTCTTCAGCGCGCTGGGTGACATCGGCGGCTTCCGGCACACGGACCTCACCAAGGTTCCGTCGATGATGTACACGTCGCCGACGTTCACGACGACGACGAGCCTGGACTTCGCGGAGTCGAACCCGAACACGGTGGTCCGCGTGGGCAATCTGGACTCCGGGCCGCACATCGCGTTCTCGACGGACAACGGGGCCAACTGGTTCGCGGGGACGGACCCTTCAGGGGTGAGCGGTGGCGGTACGGTCGCCGCGGGCTCCGACGGGAGCCGGTTCGTGTGGAGCCCGGCGGGCGCAGGCGTGCAGTCCACGACGGGCTTCGGTTCGTCCTGGTCGGCGTCGAGCGGAATCCCGGCGGGCGCGGTCGTCGAGTCCGACCGTGTCGACCCCAAGACCTTCTACGGCTTCAAGTCCGGTCATTTCTATGTGAGTTCGGACGGCGGTGCGACCTTCACGGCGTCCGCCGCGACCGGGCTGCCGAGCGGGGACAGCGTACGGTTCAAGGCACTGCCGGGGACGAAGGGCGACGTATGGCTGGCGGGCGGCGCGACGGACGGCGCGTACGGCCTCTGGCACTCCACGAACGGCGGCACGACCTTCACCAAGCTCTCGAATGTCGACCAGGCCGACACGATCGGCTTCGGCAAGGCGGCGCCCGGAGCCTCGTACCAAACCCTGTACACCAGCGCCGAGATAAGCGGCGTCCGGGGCATCTTCCGCTCCACGGACCAGGGTTCCACCTGGACCCGGATCAACGACGACGCCCACCAGTGGGGCTGGACGGGCGCGGCCATCACCGGTGACCCACGGGTGTACGGGCGGGTGTACGTCTCGACGAACGGCCGGGGCGTGATCTACGGCGACACCTCGGACACCGGCGGAGGCGGAGGCGGAGGCGGAGGCGGAGGCACGGACCCGACCCCGACCGGCGCCTGCACGGTCGCCTACACCGTCACCAACCAGTGGACGGGCGGCTTCCAGGCGAACGTCCAGCTCACCAACACCGGCGCCACCTCCTGGAGCAGCTGGTCCCTCGGCTGGTCCTTCCCGAACGGCCAGACCGTCGGGCAGCTCTGGAACGCCGACTGGACCCAGTCCGGCGCGGCCGTCACGGCGAAGAACGTCAGCTGGAACGGCACGGTGGCCGCCGGTTCCTCGGTGTCCTTCGGCTTCACCGGCACCTGGACCGGCTCCAACACCACACCCACCGCGTTCAAGCTGGGCGACCAGACCTGCACGGCCGCCTGACGACCGAGGGCGCGTGCCGCACCGGGCACGCGCCCTCTTCGTCTCAGGGCGTGTACACCGTCGGCCGAGGTGCCGTCGTCATCCCGGCGCCGATGAAGAAGCTCGGGTGGGGCGGCTGGTTATAAGCCGTGTTCTGCCAGGCCAGGGCGGTGCGGTACTGGGTGTCGTGAAGGAGGGTCGTGATCCTCGTGGTGGTCTCGTAGGGGGTGGAGTAGATGCGGAGGGCGGTGTTGTCGGTCGTGGGCCAGACGACTTCCTCGCGCCAGTCGCCGAGGATGTCGCCGGAGAGGGACGGGGTGGCCTTGGTGCTGTTGTTGGAGTGGACGTCGGCGCCGGTGAGGAGACGGGTGTCGGCGGAGGTGCCGTACTTGTCGATGTGGGTGTCGTCGAGGAGTTCGCGGACCGGGTCGCCGTCCCACCAGGAGAGGAAGTTGGTGCTGGAGGGCTTACGGCTTGCGACGATCGTGCCCTGCGGGTTGCGGACCCCGTCGGCGTGCGACGACCACGACTCGGCGCCCGCGCTGCCGGCCCAGATGTCGCCGGAGACACCGCGGCCGTTGTCGCCGTTGGGGTCGGTGGACCAGAGGATCTCGCCGGTCCTGGCGTCGGCCATCCAGGACGACGGCTTGGAGCTGTCCTCGTCAACCTTGAACTCCTCCAGGCCGGGTCGGGCGGGGTCGAGGTCGCCGACGTGCAGGGCGTCGCCGTGGCCGTTCTTCGTGGTCCACAGGCCGGAGCCGTTGTCGTCGACGGCCATCGAGCCGTAGACGATCTCGTCCTTGCCGTCGCCGTCGACGTCCGCGACGGCGAGCTGGTGGTTGCCCTGGCCGTCGTAGCCCTTGCCGGTGTTGGTGGAGGAGTTGGTGTCGAAGGTCCAGCGGCGGGTGAAGGCGCCGTTCCGCCAGTCCCAGGCGGCGATGACCGTGCGGGTGTAGTAGCCGCGCGCCATGATCAGGGAGGGGCGGGAGCCGTCCAGGTAGGCGGTCCCGGCGAGGAAGCGGTCGACGCGGTTGCCGTACGAGTCTCCCCAGGAGGAGACGGTGCCGCGTGCGGGGACGTAGTCGACGGTGCCCATCGCCTTGCCGGTCAGGCCGTTGAACATGGTCAGGTACTCGGGGCCGGAGAGGACGTAGCCGCCGGAGTTGCGGTAGTCGGCCGACGCGCTGCCGATCACGGCTCCTGTGCCGTCGACCGTGCCGTCCGCCGTCTTCATGGCGACCTCGGCCTTGCCGTCGCCGTCGTAGTCGTAGACCTGGAACTGGGTGTAGTGGGCGCCGGAGCGGATGTTCCGGCCGAGGTCGATGCGCCACAGGCGGGTGCCGTCGAGTTTTATGCCGTCGAGGACGGTGTCGCCGGTGTAGCCGGACTGGGAGTTGTCCTTGGCGTTGGTGGGCTGCCACTTGAGGACGAAGTCCAGTTGGCCGTCGCCGTCGAGGTCGCCGACCGAGGCGTCGTTGGCCTCGTAGGTGTAGGAGACGCCGTCGGGGGTGGTGCCGCCGGCGGGCGGGGTGATCGGGACGTCCTTGTAGCCGGCGCGGAACTGGATCGCGTGGACCGAGTCGGCCTGTTCGACGCCGTTCACGATCGCGCGGACGGTGTAGTCGGCCTGGGCCGGGGCGCCGGAGTGGAAGTAGTTCGTGGAGCCGGTGACCGGCGTCGGGTTGACCTTGGTACCGGCGCGGTAGACGTTGAAGGCGACGTCGTCGGGGTCGGTGCCGAGCCAGCGCCAGCTGACCAGGTTCCCGGTGTCGGTGTGGACGCTGACCACACCCCGGTCGAGGGCCTCGACCTGGCGGGCGGTGGCCGCGGCGGCGGTGGTCGTGGAGAGAGCGGTGAGGCACGCGGCGATCAGAGCGGCCACGGCGGTCAGTGCCGCCAGGGCGGCGGAACGGCTTCTGCGATGCGGGTGCTGGTGCTGCACGTGAGGTACCTTCCGGGAATCGGACGGGTCCTCTGTCAGTCGGCGCCACCGGCCCTGCGGTTGCCGTATCTTTCGGACAGTTCGGCGATCGTTCGGGCCATGCGTTCACGCAGCTCGGGCGGGCCGAGGACCTCGATGTCCGTGCCCAGGCACAGGAATTCGGCTACCGCGTGGTCGGCCGACTCGACGGGGACCCGGGCCACGGTCCAGCCATCGGTCACCTCGACCGTCTTCGCCCTCGGGAGCGTCGCCCCCGGCGCCAGCCGGACCAGGGCCTCGGCACCGGCGCCGTACAGCCGGGCGTGGAAGTCGCGTTGGTAGGCGGTCCAGTGGGCGGCCAGGTCGAAGCCCTCGGGGCGGCTGAACTCCTCTTCCAGAACGGTCAGTTCGAGGATCTGGTCGACGCGGTAGGTGCGCGGGCCGGGGGCCGCGACGACGTACCAGCGGCCCGCCTTGAGGACCAGTCCGTACGGTTCCAGGCGGCGCCGCACCTCGGTCGGCTCGCGCCAGCGGCGGTAACGGACGTCCAGGGCACGGCCGTTCCAGACCGCTTCGGCGACCGCCGGGAGGTACGGCGTGTCGTCAGCGTCCGCGTACCAGCCGGGGGCGTCGAGGTGGAAGCGGCCACTGATCCGGTCGGCGTGGCCGCGCAGCTCCGGCGGGAGGGCGGCGCGGACCTTGAGCTGGGCGGCGGCCAGGACCGGGCCGAGCCCGAGGTCGGCGGCGGGGCCGGGGGCACCGGCCAGGAAGAGGGCCTCGGCCTCCGCGGTGGTGAGACCGGTGAGGCGGGTGCGCCAGCCGTCGAGGAGGCGGTAGCCACCGGCGTGCCCCGCGTCACCGTACAGCGGGACGCCGGCCGCGCTCAGGGCCTCCATGTCCCGGTAGACCGTGCGAGCGGACACCTCCAGCTCCGCGGCGAGCTGGGCGGCGGTCATCCGGCCCCGGGTCTGGAGCAGGAGAAGGATGGCGACGAGCCGGCTGGACTTCACCGTCCCAGGATCCCCGACTCCACTGACAGAGGATGTCAGTGGAGCGGGCCTAGCGTCACGCCCATGAGCTTCACGGAGAAACTGCTGACCGTGCCGCCGCCGATCACGGTGGCCGGCCGGCGCGTCAAGCGCTACCACGTCACCGCCGATCCCGCGGGCATCGCGCCCGACGTCGAGGAGGCGGCGTACGCGATCCTCCCCCGGCTGCTGCCGGAGCCGGACGGCACCCCGCCCGCGACCTTCGTGGTCCTGCACCGGGGCGGGGACAGCGGCGCCTACCTCAACGCCTACAGCTGGGTCTGGGACAACGTGCTCCACTTCCGGGGCGCCTCGGCGGGCCAGCCGGTGCTCGGCTGCCCGGACCAGGACCCGGCGCACTTCGTCGAGCCGGGCCTGCCGTGGATCGGCTGCGTCTGGGAACTGCCGCCGATCCAGCACGAACGGGACGCCTGGGTACGGCACCTGCTCGTGCCCGAGGTACCCGACCTGGAGGCCTATCTGGCCGACTCCCTGCCCGAAGGAACCACCGGAGGCCGCGCATGAGCACCCCGAACGACTTCGACTTCCTGCACGGCGCGTGGGAGGTCCGCAACCGCCGCCGTACCGACTTCCTCGACCCGGAGAGCGCCTGGGTGGAGTTCCCCGCCGTCAGCCACTGCCTGCCGCTGTTCGACGGCGCCGCCAACCTCGACGAGATCGACCTGCCGTACCTGGGCGCGAAGGGCGCGACCCTGCGGCTCTTCGACCCGGAGACCCGACGGTGGTCGCTGCACTGGGCGGCGAGCCGGAGCGGGAGGCTGTTCCCACCGGTCGTCGGGGCATTCGACGGTGACCGCGGGGAGTTCCACGGCGACGACACCCACGACGGCAAGGACGTCCGGGTGCGGTTCGTGTGGTCGGGGGTCTCCCCCACCGGCGCACGCTGGGAGCAGGCGTTCTCGGTGGACGGCGGGGAGAGCTGGGTGACCAACTGGACGATGGAGTTCAGCAGGCCGCCGGTTTCCTGAACGCCCGCACGGCGAAGCGGGGGTCGGGGCGGCGGCGGTCCTGGTCCGGCAGGGCCGCCAGCCGCGCGGCGAACTCCTCGACGCGGGGGTCGTCGGGCCGTAGCACCGTGAACCAGCCGCGCCGCAGGTCGGCGATGGTGGAGCGGGGACTGCGGCCCTGGCCGACGCCGGTGAACGCGGCCTGCCCTGCGGGCCGCAGGCCGCCGGCCAGGGCGTACGCGCGCACGTCCGCGGCGGCGTCGGATGCCGGGCGGCGCGGGCGGGCGGCGAGGACGGCGTCGATGTCGCTGCCCACGTCGTGCGCGGCGGCCTTGTCGACGGTGGTGACGTACACCCCGCCGGGCCGCAGCACCCGCGCGCACTCGGCGACTGTCCCGCGGACCTCGGTGCCGTCCGCCATGAGGTGGAGCAGCCAGACCGTCGTGACGACGTCGAACGTGGCGTCGGGGAACGGCAGCCGACGGCTGTCGGCGAGCAGAACCGACCCCGGCGGCAGCCGGGCCGCCGCCATCCGCGCCATCCCGGGCGCCCGGTCCGCCCCCGTGACCCGGAGCGCGGGACGAGCGGCGGCGAGCCGACGGGTGACGATACCGGTGCCACAGGCGAGATCGAGCAGACGGCCGGGAGGGCCGCCAGGACCTGCGCACACCGGGCCACCGCCGCGACCCGGACTGCCGTCGCGCTCCGGGCTGCCATCACGGCCCGGACTGCCGTCGCGACCCTGGCTGCCATCACGGTCCGGGCTGCCCGCCTGATCACGGCGGGCGAGGCCTTCCGCGCTGCCCCCACTGCCCGCACTGCCTGCACTGTCCGGACTACCCGCGCTGCCGATGCTGCCGACACTCCCGGCACTCCCGGCACTCCCGGCGCCCACCGCGCCCCCGATACCGTCGGGGATCAGGCCGAGGACAGCGTCCGCGGCTGCCTCCGCGCGGGGCTCGCCGCCGCGGGTCGCGTCGTAGGCCTCCGCTTCCTTGTCGTAGTCGAGCACATGGCTCAGTGTGCGCCGTGGCCTGGGGCGATGTCCTCCACCCTGTGGGCGAGTTCGAAGTCCTTGGCCGTGACGGCGCCCCCCACGCTGTGGGTGTTCACGGTCAGGGCGACGGTGTTGTAGCCGAGGGTGAGGTCGGAGTGGTGGTCGAGTTCGTCCTGGATACGGGCGATGTGCACGACGAGGGCGACGGCGGCGAAGTGCGAGTCGAGCCGGTAGGCGCGGGCGAGCCGGTCGTCGTCCAGCGACCAGCCGGGCAGCTCGGCCAGCCGGTCCTCGATCTCCTGCTGCGACAGCGGTGCGACGGCCATGGTGCGGCTTCCTTCCCGGGGACCGGCGAGTGGCGTGGGTGCGCTCAGCCTGCCATGACCGGGCGCTCGGGGCGGTGAGCACGGTCGCGTGTCCGGGCCTCCCCGCGCCCGGCCCCGCCGTGGGTGGCACTGGGTGCTGACACCAAGTACCTGCACTCACGGGTAAGTTGACGGAAGTAGTTCCCTCGACCAGGTGTGCGACGCGGCATCGCGTGACACACTGCTCCCCGTACTTGGGCACGTAGGGGAGGCGTGGCGTGAGTGAGCGGCGTGCTGCGCCCACAGTGGGGCAGGTCGTGCTCGGCAAGCGGTTGCAGGAGCTGCGCGAGGCGGCCGGCCTGGGGCGGGACGAGGCTGCGCGGGTGCTGCGGGTGGCCCAGGCGACCGTACGGCGGATGGAGATGGCCGAGGTCTCGCTGAAGATCCCGTACATCCAGGTGCTGCTGGAGACGTACGGGGTGCCCGAGGAGGAGCAGGCCGCGTTCGTGCGGCTGGCCGAGGAGGCCAACCAGCCGGGCTGGTGGCAGCGGTTCCACGACGTGCTGCCGGACTGGTTCAGCCTGTACGTGAGCCTGGAGGGCGCCGCCCGCGTCATCCGCTCCTACGAGCCGCACTTCCTGCCCGGCCTGCTGCAGACCGAGGCGTACGCGCGGGCCGTGATGGCGGCCGGGACGATCGGCCACAGCGATCCCACCGCCGTGGAACGGCACGTCGCGCTGCGGATGACCCGGCAGCGGCTGCTGGAGCAGGACGATCCGCCCCACCTGTGGGTGATCATGGACGAGACGGTGCTGCGGCGCCCGGTGAGCACCGACTGCGCGGTGATGCGCGAACAGGTCGACAAGCTCCTCGCCTACCTCGAACGGGACCGGGTGACCCTCCAGATCGCCGAGTTCGCGAGCGGCCCGCACCCGGGGACGTACGCGCCGTTCACGCTGTTCCGGTTCGGCGAGCCGGAGCTGCCCGACATGGTCTTCACCGAGTACCTGACCGGCGCCCTGTACCTGGACTCCCGTGACGAGGTCGGGGCGCACCTGGAGGTCCTGGACCACATGACGGCCCGCGCGGCCTCGGCGCACCGGACCGAGGAACTGCTGCGCGAGTACCGCGACAAGCTCTGATCCCGCGCGACACTCCGAGCCCGCGCCAGACCCTGATCCGAGGAGCACAGACTGTGACCGCACCCGAGCCCGCCCCGACCTCGATCGACACGAGCCGGCCGCATCCGGCCCGGGTGTACGACTGGTGGCTCGGCGGCAAGGACAACTACCCGGTGGACGAGGAGCTGGCCCGGCGGATCCTCGCCGTGGACGGCACCGTGCTGCGCGGGGCGCGTGCCAACCGCCGGTTCATGCAGCGGGCCGTGCGGACCGTCGCCGAGTCCGGCACCCGCCAGTTCCTGGACATCGGCACCGGCATCCCGACCGAGCCGAACCTGCACCAGGTGGCGCAGGGCGTGGCGGCGGAGTCGAAGGTGGTGTACTCCGACAACGACCCGATCGTGCTGCGCCACGCGGAGGCGCTGCTGCGCGGCACGGACGAGGGCAGCACCGCGTACGTGCACGCCGACGTACGGGACGTCGACGCCCTGCTGGCCCAGGCGGCCGAGACCCTGGACTTCAAGCAGCCGGTCTCGCTGTCGCTGGTGGCGCTGACCCACTACCTCGACGACGACCCGGACGGCGACGACGTGTACGGCCTGCTGCGCCGGTACGTCGAGGCGCTCGCCCCGGGCAGCCATCTGATCCTCTCCCAGGTCACCCCGGATCTCAGCCCGGAGGCGATGGAGCAGGCGGCGGCGAACTTCCGGCGCAGCGGGACGCCCTTCCATCCGCGTGCGCTGCCCGCCTTCTACCGCTTCTTCGAGGGTCTGGAGCTGCTCGGCCCGGGGGTGATCCCGGTCTCCGGCTGGCGCCCGGAGCCGGTGGACGTGGCCGTCCAGGCGGAGGGCATCGTCCCGGTGTACGGCGGGGTCGCCCGCAAGGTCTGACCCGTCCGGGCGCCCTGAACAGGTGCGTTCCCCGGCCCGCCCCTAGCGTCGAAGCGACGGGTGAGCGAGGGAGCGGACGTGACCGACACGCGGACACCGCCGAAGGAGCCGGGCGCGGCGCTGCTGAGCGCCGCTCGGTTCTTCCGGCCCGGCACGCCCGCGCGCGACCTGCACAGTGTGGCCCTGACCGGCGGCCGGGAGGCGGACGCCTTCTACCGGGACCGGTGGAGCCACGACAAGGTGGTGCGCTCCACGCACGGGGTGAACTGCACCGGCTCGTGCCGCTGGAAGGTGTACGTCAAGGACGGCATCATCACCTGGGAGACCCAGGAGACGGACTATCCGTCGGTCGGTCCCGACCGTCCCGAGTACGAGCCCCGCGGCTGTCCGCGCGGCGCCGCGTTCTCCTGGTACACGTACTCGCCGACCCGGGTGCGGTATCCGTACGTCCGGGGCGTGCTCCTGGAGATGTACCGGGAGGCGAAGCGGCGGCTCGGGGATCCGGTGCTGGCCTGGGCCGACCTCCAGAACGACCCGGAGCGCCGCCGCCGTTACCAGCGGGCACGCGGGAAGGGCGGCCTGGTACGGGCGAGTTGGGACGAGGCGCTGGAGATCGTCGCCGCCGCGCAGGTGCACACGATCAGGACGTACGGCCCGGACCGGATCGCGGGCTTCTCCCCGATCCCCGCGATGTCGATGGTGTCGCACGCGGCCGGCGCCCGCTACCACTCGCTGATCGGCGCCCCGATGCTGTCGTTCTACGACTGGTACGCGGACCTGCCGGTGGCCTCGCCGCAGGTCTTCGGCGACCAGACGGACGTGCCGGAGTCGGGCGACTGGTGGGACGCGGCCTATCTGATGATGTGGGGCTCCAACGTCCCGGTGACCCGCACCCCGGACGCGCACTGGATGGCGGAGGCCCGTTACCGCGGCCAGAAGGTCGTGGTGGTCTCCCCCGACTACGCGGACAACGCCAAGTTCGCCGACGAGTGGCTGCACCCGCACCCGGGCACCGACGGCGCGCTGGCCCTCGCGATGGGCCACGTGGTCCTCAAGGAGTTCTTCGTCGACCGCGAGACCCCGTTCTTCGCGGACTACGTAAGGAAGTTCACCGACCTGCCGTTCCTGGTGACGCTCACCGAACGGGACGGCGCCTACGTGCCGGGCAAGTTCCTGCGCGCCGCCGACCTCGGCCAGGACGGTGCGGGCGCCGAGTGGCAGACGGTCGTCCTGGACTCCGTCTCCGGCCGCGCGGTCGTCCCGAACGGCTCCCTCGGCTTCCGCTGGACGGACCCGGGCAAGGGCCGCTGGAATCTCGACCTCGGCGACATCGAACCGCAGTTGTCCCTGTACGGCAGTGCGGTGGCGGCCGGGGTCGAGGTGCTGCTGCCGCGCTTCGACACGGACGGCGGCGAACACGGCCAGGGCAGCGGGGACGTGCTGCGGCGCGGAGTCCCGGCGACCCGCCTCGGCGGCGCGCACGGTCCACTGGTGACGACCGTCTACGACCTGCTGCTCGCCCAGTACGGCGTGTGGCGGCACGGGCTGCCGGGCGGCTGGCCCACCCACTACGAGGACCCCGACGCGCCGGGCACCCCGGCCTGGCAGGAGCGGCACACCTCCGTCCCGGCCGCCAAGTGCATCAAGATCGCACGGGAGTTCGCGCGGACCGCGGAGCGCTCCAAGGGCCGCTGCATGATCCTGATGGGCGCCGGCACCAACCACTGGTTCCACTCCGAGACCATCTACCGCGCCTTCCTCGCCCTGCTCCAGCTGACCGGCTGCCAGGGCCGCAACGGCGGCGGCTGGGCGCACTACGTCGGCCAGGAGAAGTGCCGCCCGGTCACCGGCTGGGCCTGCCTGGCCTCGGCCAACGACTGGTCCCGGCCGCCGCGCCAGATGATCGGCACGGCCTACTGGTTCCTCCACACGGACCAGTGGCGCTACGACCGGTTCGGCGCCGACGTCCTGGCCTCGCCGCTCGGAGAGGGCAGGTTCGCCGGGATGACCGGCGCCGACTGCCTCGCGCTGTCGGCCCGTTCGGGCTGGATGCCGTCGTACCCGACCTTCGACCGCAGTCCGCTCGCGCTCGGCGAGGTGCCGGGCGATCCGGTGGCCAGGGCGGTGGCCGAACTCCGGGCAGGGACCCTGAAGTTCGCCTGCGAGGACCCGGACGCCCCGGAGAACTGGCCGCGCGTCCTGACCCTCTGGCGGGCCAACCTGCTCGGCTCCTCGGCGAAGGGCGCCGAGTACTTCACCAAGCACCTCCTCGGCACGCACTCCTCCCTGCGCGCCGAGGAGGCGGACCCGGGCCGGCGGCCCCGGGACGTGAGGTGGCGGGACGAGGCACCCGAGGGCAAGCTCGACCTGCTGCTCTCCCTGGACTTCCGGCAGACCTCCTCCACCCTGCTGTCGGACGTCGTGCTGCCGGCCGCCACCTGGTACGAGAAGCACGACCTGTCGTCGACCGACATGCACCCGTACGTGCACGCCTTCACGCCGGCCGTGGACCCGCCCTGGCAGGCCCGCACCGACTTCGACACCTTCAAGGCGCTCGCGGAGCGGCTGAGCGAGCTGGCCGTGCGCCATCTCGGGGTGCGCAGGGACCTGGTGGCCGTGCCGCTGCAGCACGACACCCCGGGCGAGACCGCGCAGCCCGGCGGGGTGGTGCGGGACTGGAAGCGCGGGGAGTGCGAGCCGGTGCCCGGCCGGACCCTGCCGAACCTGGTCGTGGTCGAACGGGACTACCCCGCGGTCGGCGCCAGGTTCGCGGCGCTCGGCCCGCTGGTGGAACAACTGGGCCTTCCCGCCAAGGGCATCACCCTCAAGCCGGACCAGGAGGTCGCGCGTCTGCGGCAGTTGAACGGCACCGGATACCAGGACCGGCCCGCCCTCGACACGGCGGTGAAGGCGGCCAACGCCGTCCTCGCCCTCTCCGGCACCACCAACGGCCGCCTCGCCACCCAGGGTTTCCGCACCCTGGAGCGGCGCACGGGGCAGGAGATGGCCCACCTGGCCGCCGAGCACGAGGGCAGGCTGGTCACGTACGCCGACACGCAGGCCGCGCCGGTCCCGGTGATCACCTCGCCGGAGTGGTCGGGCAGCGAGTCCGGCGGCCGGCGCTACACGGCGTTCACGCTCAACACCGAGCACCTCAAGCCCTGGCACACGCTCACCGGGCGACAGCACTTCTTCCTCGACCACGACTGGATCCACGAGCTCGGCGAGGCGCTGCCGGTCTACCGGCCGCCGCTGGACATGAACAAGCTGTTCGGCGAGCCCCGCCTCGGCCCCGACGGGCAGCAGGAGGTGACGGTCCGATACCTCACCCCGCACAGCAAGTGGTCCATCCATTCCGAGTACCAGGACAACCTGTTCATGCTCGCGCTCTCCCGGGGCGGCCAGAACATCTGGATGTCCCCCGCCGACGCGGACGCGATCGGGGTCGGGGACGACGACTGGGTGGAGGCCGTCAACCGCAACGGCGTGGTGGTGGCCCGCGCGGTCGTCTCGCACCGGATGCCGGCCGGCACGGTCTACATGCACCACGCCCAGGAGCGCACGGTCGCCGTCCCGAAGACGGAGACCACCGGCATGCGCGGCGGCATCCACAACTCGCTGACCCGGCTGATCCTCAAGCCCTCGCACCTGATCGGCGGCTACGCCCAGCTGTCCTGGGCCTTCAACTACCTGGGCCCGACGGGCAACCAGCGCGACGAGGTGACGGTGATCCGGCGCCGCGCCCAGGAGGTCGAGTACTGATGCGTCCGATGGCCCAGATCGCGATGGTCATGAACCTCGACAAGTGCATCGGCTGTCACACCTGTTCGGTCACCTGCAAGCAGGCATGGACCAACCGGCGGGGCATGGAGTACGTCTGGTTCAACAACGTCGAGACCCGCCCCGGCCAGGGCTACCCGCGCCGCTACGAGGACCAGGAGCGGTGGCGCGGCGGCTGGGAGCTGAACCGGCGGGGTGCCCTGAAGCTGAAGGCGGGCGGCCGGCTGCACAAGCTGGCCGGGATCTTCGCCAACCCGAGGCTCCCGGAGATCAAGGACTACTACGAGCCCTGGACGTACGAGTACCGCAACCTCACCGACGCCCCGCTCGGCGACGACTACCCGGTGGCCCGCCCGGTCTCCCAGCTCGACGGCAAACCGATGAAGATCGAGTGGTCCGCGAACTGGGACGACAACCTGGCGGGCGCCCCCGCCCACGGCGACCTGGACCCGATGGTCGAGCGGGCCCGGCGACACGCCTCGGACAAGGTGCGGTTCGAGTTCGAGCAGACCTTCATGTTCTATCTGCCCCGCATCTGCGAGCACTGCCTCAACCCGTCGTGCGTGGCCTCCTGTCCGTCCGGGGCGATGTACAAGCGGACCGAGGACGGCATCGTGCTGGTCGACCAGGACCGGTGCCGGGGCTGGCGGATGTGCGTGACCGGCTGCCCGTACAAGAAGGTCTACTTCAACCACGCCACCGGCAAGGCCGAGAAGTGCACCCTGTGCTATCCGCGGATCGAGGTCGGTCTGCCGACGGTCTGCTCGGAGACCTGCGTGGGCCGGCTGCGCTACCTCGGGGTCGTCCTCTACGACGCCGACAAGGTGACGGCGGCGGCCGAGACCGAGGACGAGAAGGCGCTGTACGAAGCCCAGTTGGGCGTCTTCCTCGACCCGGAGGATCCGGCCGTGCGGCGGGCCTGCGCGGCGGCGGGCATCCCGGACGACTGGACGGAGGCGGCCCGCCGCTCCCCCGTCCACGCGCTGATCAGCAGGTACCGGGTGGCGCTGCCGCTGCACCCGGAGTACCGCACGCTGCCCATGGTCTGGTACATCCCGCCGCTCTCCCCCGTCGTGGACGCGCTCTCCGAGACCGGCCACGACGGCGAGGACGCCGACAACCTGTTCGCCGCGATCGACACCCTGCGCATCCCGCTCGCCTACCTGGCCGAGCTGTTCAGCGCGGGCGACCCGGCACCGGTCCGCGCCTGCCTGGAGAAACTCGCGGCGATGCGCTCCCACATGCGGGCGCTCAACCTGGGCGAGGACCCGGACCCGGCGGTCGCCGCCGCGGTCGGCATGCGGCCGGCGGAGATCGAGGCGATGTACCGGCTACTGGCGATCGCCAAGTACGAGGACCGGTACGTGATCCCGACGGCGGCCGTCGGAGACGCCCGCCGTCTGGAGGAGTCCGCGCTGCCCGACGGGTGCAGCCTCGACTTCGACGGCGGCCCCGGCATGGGCGGCGACGGCCCGTTCGGCCAGGACTCCGGCCGGAAACTGCTCCCCGTGGTGTCGGTGCAGAACTTCCACGGTCTGCGCAGACGGCAGACCGCCGACACTCCCGACGAGGCGAAGGAGGACTGATGCCCTCGGACGCGGTGTTCTACCAGGCGGCGGCGCTCTGTCTGACCTACCCGGACGACGACTTCGTCGCCCGGCTGCCGCTGCTGCGCGAAGCCGCCCCGCAACTGCGGGAGTTCACCGACCACGCGACGGTGACCCCACCGCAGGAGCTGGCCGCGCACTACGTGCAGGTCTTCGACTTCAAGAACCGGCACAGCCTGTACCTCAGCTGGTGGCGGGACGGCGACACCCGGCGCCGGGGCATGTCCCTGGTCCGGTTCCAGGACATCTACAAGGCGTACGGCATGGAGTTCACCGGCCAGGAGCTGCCGGACTTCCTGCCGGCCGTCCTGGAGTTCACGGCCCGCACCGGCAACACCGACCTGCTCACCGAGCACCGCGACTGCCTGTCGCAACTCCGAGTCCGGCTCACCGACTTCGGCACCCCCTACGCATGCGTCCTGGACGCGGTCTGCGCCGCCCTGCCGGCCTCGACCGGCGGGGTACGCCCATGACCACCCTCCTGTGGGGCGCCCTGCCCTACGTCGCCCTCGTCCTCCTCGCCACCGGCCTCGTCTGGCGCTACCGCTACGACAAGTACGGCTGGACCAGCCGCTCCTCCCAGGTCTACGAGTCGAGGCTGCTGAACATCGCCTCCCCCGTCTTCCACTACGGCATCCTGTTCGTCCTGGCCGGCCATGTCGTCGGCCTGTTCGTCCCGGCGTCCTGGACGCGGTCGCTCGGCGTCAGCGAGCACACGTACCACCTGTTCTCCCTCCACGGCGGCACGCTCGCGGGCGTCCTCACGGTGGCCGGCCTGGCCCTCCTCCTCTACCGCCGCCGCACCCGGGCCCCCGTCCTGCGCGCCACGACGACGAACGACAAGGTCATGTACCTCGTCCTGGTCGCCGCGATCGTGCTGGGCATGACGGCGAAGCTGAGCCACAGCTCCGGCGACGGCTACGACTACCGCGCCACGATCGCCCCGTGGGCCCGCAGCCTCTTCGCCCTCCGCCCGGACACCGCACTCATGGCGGACGTCCCGGTCCTCTACCAGGTCCACGCGGTCATCGGCATGCTCCTCGTCGCCCTGGTCCCCTACACCCGCCTGGTCCATATGTTCAGCGCCCCGGTGCAGTACCTGTTCCGCCCGTACCTGGTGTACCGGTCGAGGGATCCCCGGCAGTTGGGCCCCCGCCCGGAACGGAGAGGCTGGGAGACCACCCGCAACTAGTCTCCTCCACCGCACCCAACCCTCTTCCCGCAGCGACGGCGCCCGGCCACGACGGCGGAACCCGGCGGTGCCTCACCCGGCCGCACCCCTCTCGTCGTCCACGATCTCGGCGTCCACCACACCCTCCTCCTCGGCCTCGGGCGCCCGCTGTTCCTCGGCCGAACCGTCGGAGGCCGCCGCATACATGGCCTGCCCCATCTGCTGGCTCACGCTCGCCAGTTTCTCCACCCCCTGCCGCAGCTCGCCGGTGTCCGCGTTCCGCTCCAGCAGCGCCTTGAGCTCGGTGACCGCCGCCGCCACGTCGGCCTTGGTGCCGGCCGGCACCCGCTCCTCGTTCTCCCGGAGGAAGTTCTCGGTCTGGTAGACGAGTTGCTCGGCCTGGTTCCGCGTCTCCGCGGCCTCACGGCGCCTGCGGTCCTCCTCGGCGTACTGCTCGGCCTCCCGCATCATGCGGTCGATGTCGTCCTTGGGGAGGGCGGAGCCGCCGGTCACGGTCATCTTCTGCTCGCGGCCGGTCGCCAGGTCCTTCGCCGAGACGTGCATGATCCCGTTCGCGTCGATGTCGAAGGCCACCTCGATCTGCGGCACCCCGCGCGGTGCCGGCGGCAGACCGGTGAGGTCGAAGACGCCGAGCTTCTTGTTGTACGCGGCGATCTCCCGCTCCCCCTGGTACACCTGGATGCCCACCGAGGGCTGGTTGTCGGCCGCGGTCGTGAAGATCTCCGAACGCCGGGTCGGGATCGTGGTGTTGCGCTCGATGAGCCTGGTCATGATGCCGCCCTTGGTCTCGATGCCCAGGGACAGCGGGGTGACGTCGAGCAGCAGCACGTCCTTCACGTCGCCGCGGATGACACCCGCCTGGAGGGCGGCGCCGACCGCGACCACCTCGTCCGGGTTGACGCCCTTGTGCGGGTCCTTGCCGGTGAGTTCGCGGACCAGGTCGGTGACGGCGGGCATCCGGGTGGAGCCGCCGACCAGGATGACGTGGTCGATCGCCGAGACCTGCACGCCCGCGTCCTTGACGGCCTGGTGGAAGGGTTTCTTGCAGCGGTCCAGCAGGTCGGCCGTGAGCTCCTGGAACCCGGCCCGCGTCAGCTTCTCCTCCAGGTGCAGCGGACCCTCCGCGGAGGCGGTGATGTACGGCAGGTTGACCGAGGTCTCCGTCGACGACGACAGCTCGATCTTCGCCTTCTCGGCACCCTCGCGCAGCCGCTGCACCGCCATCTTGTCGTTGCCGAGATCGACGCCGTACTGCCCCTTGAACCGCTTCACGAGATGTTCGACGACCCGCTGGTCCCAGTCGTCGCCGCCCAGATGCGTGTCGCCGTTGGTGGCCTTGACCTCGATCACCCCGTCGCCGATCTCCAGGAGCGACACGTCGAAGGTGCCGCCCCCGAGGTCGAAGACGAGGACCGTCTGCTCCTCGCCCCGGTCCAGGCCGTAGGCGAGCGCGGCGGCCGTGGGCTCGTTGATGATCCGCAGCACCTTCAGGCCGGCGATCTCCCCGGCCTCCTTGGTGGCCTGCCGCTGGGCGTCGTCGAAGTACGCGGGTACGGTGATCACCGCGTCGGTGACGTCCTCGCCGAGGTAGGCCTCGGTGTCCCGCTTGAGCTTCTGCAGCACCCGCGCCGAGAGCTCCTGGGCCCGGAACCGGGTGCCGTCCACGCTCCCGCTCTCCGGGAACCGCCAGGCCGTGTCGCCCATGTGCCGCTTGACCGAGCGCGCGGTGCGGTCCACGTTGGTCACCGCCTGCCGCTTGGCGACCTCGCCGACCAGCACATCGCCGTTCTTCGCGAAGGCCACGACCGACGGGGTGGTGCGCGCCCCCTCGGCGTTGGCGACGACGGTGGGCTCACCGCCCTCCAGCAGGGCCACCACCGAGTTCGTCGTACCGAGGTCGATACCGACCGCACGTGCCATGTCCGTCCCCTTTCCGCCCGGGCGCTTCCCCGACTCCAGCACAAAACTTGAGCGAGCTGTTGTCAATGCCGGGTACCCCGTAAACAACGATGCCGCGCCCCCTCCGAGGAGGGGCGCGGCATCGCAGCAGGTACGGCGATCAGGCGAGCTTCGCGTCCAGGGTGATGGTGGTGCCGGTCAGGGCCTGGCTGACCGGGCAGTTCTTCTTGGCGTCCTCGGCGGCGGCGGTGAAGCCGTCCGCGTCCAGGCCGGGGACGGTGCCCTCGACGGTCAGGTGGATGCCGGTGATGCCGGTGCCCGGCTGGAAGGTGACGTCGGCGTTGGTGACCAGCTTGGTGGGCGGGGTGCCGGCACCGGTCAGGGCGTGCGACAGCGCCATGGAGAAGCAGCTGGAGTGGGCCGCCGCGATCAGCTCCTCCGGGCTGGTCTTGCCGTTCGCCTCCTGGGAGCGGGCCGCCCACGTGACCGGCTGCTCGCTGATACCGGAGGAGTCGAAGGTGATGACCCCGTTGCCCTCGGTGAGGCTGCCTTCCCAGACGGTGTGTGCGGTGCGCGTGGTGGCCACGGTTGTTCCTTTCGGCGATGAAGGCGAATGAACCGGTTCGCTCGCCCCCATCCGATCACATCAGGGCTCACCGCACCCGGAAGACCGGCCCACGGGGAGTGAACGGCAGGCGGCGGCCGTCCGGGATCAGGTACGCGTGCTCGCGGCGGACCCGCAGGACGTCGCACCAGCCGTCGGTGATCACCAGGACGGGCGCGGTGGGCGGGAAGTCGTCGGCGCGCTGGAGCAGGTCGACGCCGGGCTGCAGGACGGTGCCGCCGCGGCCGTGCACCCGGACCCGGCCGGCGATCTCGGTGGTCGGGAGGTAGCCGGCGTCGTGCGGGGCCGCGTCGCAGAAGACGACGCGTGCGGCCGGTACGTCACGGGCCTCCGCGTAGGAGGCGATGGCGCCGAGGGCCTTGCCGAGCAGGGTGCGGTCCATGGAGCCGGAGGTGTCGAGGACCACGCCGAAGGTGCACCGGGCGACCTCCTCGGGCGGGAAGTACCGGCCGGCGCGCGGGATGTCGGGAGTGGACGACTGCCGGCGCGAGGGGCGGGCGTACGACCGTACGGCCTCCGGACGCGGCACGAACTCGTCGAACCAGCGGGCGAGTCGGGCGTCCCACGGCAGCGGCGGATGGCTGAGCGCGCGGATCTCCTCCACCAGGCCGCCGGGCAACAGGCCCCGGTCCTGCGTCTGGTGCAGGTCGAGCCCCTGGCACAGCCCGCGCCGGTAGAACTCGTCGAGGTCGACGTAGGCGCCGGGCGGTCCGAGCGGTGCGCCGAGCACGTCACCGCGTCCCTTGCCGCGCAGCGTGCCGAGCCGCCGCATCCGCCGCAGGTCGACGGCGATCCGGTCGTACACCTCCTCGGCCGACAGGCCCTGCAACCCGGGGTCGTGCAGCAGCCCTTCGGGCATGGTGCCGACGCGCATCTCGACCAGCCAGCCGTTGATGACGTAGTCGCAGGCGATGTTGAAGAGGTAGTGGTCCCGGGCGCCGAGGCGGTCGCCGTGGCGCAGGGCGGCGTGCAGCATCTCGTGGGCGAGGACGAACCGCCACTCCTCTTCGTCCATGGTCCGCAGCGGGTTGACGTAGATCTCGCCGGCCTCGGGGTTGACCGCGGCGACGGCGATGTCGTGGGCGCGGGCCAGTTCGGCGTCGGCGACCAGGGTGATGCCGGCCGCGATGCCGCCGAGCAGCGGGTAGGAGGAGACGAACCAGCTCAGCGCCCGTTCCCAGGGGCGCCGGGGGGTCGGCGGCCCCGCCATGGAGGTGCGGCGGCCACCGGCCAGGTCCATCGCCCGGGACATGGTGCGGGTCAGCGCGTGCGCGAACCCGACCTGCCAGTCGGGGACCTGACCGGCCCACGTGCTCCAGGAGAGGAGGAGCTGGTCGGGCTCGCCGCCGTTCGTCCCGCCGCGCTCGTAGGCGGCCGGGATGCCGCCGGTCCGGCGCCAGCCGGCGGCGAGCCGCTCCTCGTCGCCCTCCGGGTAGGAGGCCGGCAGGTGGTCGGGGGCCTCGCCGATCGGGAAGGTCTCCAGGAAGCGGTTGACTACGGCGCAGCGGGCGGCGAGGTCGTAGCGGTCGGGCTGATCGCGTGGCCCGGTGGCGGCCGGGAGGTGGCCGAAGCCGAGATGGATGGTGCAGTGCGCCAACGCCCAGGCCCACTGGGCGGGTTCGGCCCGCCGGGTGGCGTGCGCGTGCAGCACCCCGTCGGAGTCCGCGCGCACCAGCCCCTCCCGAGGGCCGAGTTCGCACTTCTCGTGCCGGCAGATCGTGAACTCCACCGCGCGCAGAGCAGGGTTGGCGCGGAGCAGCTCGACGCCGGCCGCGAAGTTCTCGGCGGCCGGGTCCTGCTTCTTGCGGGCGGCGGCGGCCCGGCTCATCGCCGGGCCTCCACCAGCCGGGGCATGTCCCGGGCAGCCTCGATCAGGAACCAGGCGGGCAGCACCGGGTTGCCGTCGGCGTCGGAGGCGATGACGGTCTGGGCGACCTCGACGGAGATCTCGGCGAGCTGCACCAGCAGCGACTTGGCGCGGTACGCGGTCTGCCGGCCGTTCGCCGACATGTGCTCCTTGTCGACGGGCAGTTCCTTGACCAGCCGTCCCCGGAACGACTCGGCGAGGTAGTAGAGCAGGTCGCGGTCCTCGATCCGGGGCGGCCAGCCGGCGTCGCCCTTCAGGATGGCCTCGATCCCGAACCGGCTGCGCACGATCTTGACGTATCCGCAGAAGGCGGTGGCGTGGGCGGGGGTCAGCGTGCCGTGTGCCAGTACCTTCAGCGTCTCCTCGTCCAGCTCGTGCCCGAAGGAGTGCAGGGCGTCGGAGAGCATGTGCCAGGAGCGCGGGGTGGAGAACGGCTCCTCGGTCTTCGGCGGCTTGGACCACAGGTGGTCGGGCCGGTCGGTGAGGTGGTCCAGGATCCACGGGTGGATGCCGGCCGCCGCCGCCCAGGCGAGCCAGTCGTGTGCGGAGGCCTCCAGGTGGACGTGGGCCAGGCGGTTGACGAGCGCGGAGGCGATGGGCCGGGCGAGGGCGTTGTCGGTGGCCCGGTTGCCTGCGCCGATGACGATCGAGCCCTTGGGCAGCTCGTAGTTGCCGATGCGCCGGTCGAGGATCAGCGAGTAGAACGCCTTCTGCACATCGGGGGTGGCCGCGTTCAGCTCGTCGAGGAAGAGGCAGTAGGGCTCGTCGCGGGCGATCGACTCGGGCGGGCAGAACACCGACCGCCCGTCCCTGATCTGCGGAACCCCGATCAGGTCCTCGGGCGCGAGCTGCGTACCCAGCAGGCTCACACACTCCAGCCCGAGCGACTCGGCGAACTCCCGCACCAGGGAGGACTTCCCGATACCGGGGGCGCCCCAGATGAACACCGGCCGCACGGTGGCGAGCCCGAGGAGGAGTTCGGGAATACGGGAGGGCGTGACGGACACGGCTGCCTGCAAGAGGCTGCTCCTTGGGGTGTTCGAGGACTTCTGCGACTCGAACAGTGTGAGCCGGGAGCAAAAGGAACGCAGCCGATTTATCCGGGGCCAGGCCGGAGCGCCCCGTCAGGGGCGCGCCCCGTCAGGGGCGCGGGGAACTGCGCGACCAGCCCCCACCGCCCCGCACCCGACCGACTACGCGACGTTCTCCTGTCGGCCCTCCGCCAACGGCACTTGCGGACCGTCCGCCTCCATGAGCCACCGCCGCAACACCCCGTGCACCGCCTCGGCCCCCACCAGCTCCTCCCCCTCTCCCACCGGTTCGGACACACAGACCGGCGACAACAGGAACGGCCGCCCCTGCGCACCCCCCAGCCCTCCGTGCGACCCGATCTGCTCCTCGAACGCGAGGACTTCGCCGCTCTCGGGGTCGTACCACGAGTTCACCATGATGTCGGCGGTGTGCGGAAAGGAGTGCGTCCGCCGCACGGCGTCGGCGGCGCCCGCCCCGAACACGGCCAGCGGCCCCGCAGGGCCGTCGAGCCGGTCGACCGGCACCTCCGCCCCGTACGCGCCGAGCACGACCCCACCGTGCTCCGCGCTGCGCACCAGCAGGAACCCGACCCCGGGATGGTTCGCGAGCGTCGGCAGCAGCGCGGGGTGGCGTGCGTCGATCTCCTCCTTGGTCATGCGGTGCGGTACGTCGGGGAAGGAGACCAGGCCGAGGTTGCCGGAGGCGAGCACGATCGGTTCGGAGTGCCGGGTGGGCCGGTGTTTCTCGCCGCCCTCCTCGACCGGCCTGCGCAGCGCCGCGCGGACGGCGGCCCGCGCCTCCGTGCCGCTGTGGGTGCGCTCGGCCCTGCGCGGCACGTGCAGTCCGCAGCCGGCCCGGACCAGGTCGCCGAGGCCGAGGCCGTACCGGGTGTGGAAGGTCTCGCCGGGGCTCTGGCCGTGGTCGGAGAGGACGACGATCCGGTACTGCCGCGGGGCGTGTTCGGCGGCCTTCCCGATCAGGGCGAGGGCGCGGTCCAGGCGTTGCAGCACCCTCTCCGCGTCCCGGCTGTGCGGGCCGGAGTGGTGGGCGACCTCGTCGTAGGCGACCAGGTCGGCGTAGACGGCGGTGCGGCCGACGAGCAGGTCGCCCATGACGGCGGCGACGACGACGTCCCGTTCGACGACGGTCGCGAAGGCGCGGACGAAGGGGTAGAGGCCGCCGCGGCCGACGCGCGGGCGCTGCTTGCGCAGCCGGGCCGCGGTGGACTGGCCGATCTCGCGGGCGACCTCGGCGAAGAAGGAGAGTGCGGTGCGGACGGCGTTGGCCGGGTCGGCGAAGTACGCGAAGTAACCGGCGCGGGAACGGTTCTCCCGGCCGCGGCGGCGGGTGGCTATCGACAGGACGAGGGCCTGTTCGTCGGCGCCGCCGCCGAACAGGTTGCCGCGGCTGGCGCCGTCCAGGGTGAGCAGTCCCCCGTCGGCGGTGCGCTCGATCGCCCGGCGCTGGAGTTCGGCGGCGCTGGTCGGCCGGTTGCAGACCATCACCTCGCGGCTGTCCTTCTCGTACCAGCGGAAGGCCGGGACGTCGAAGGTGGAGCCGTGCAGGATGCCGAGCTGGCTGGCGCCGGTCTGGCTGGACCAGTCGGTGCGCCAGGGGGTCAGGCGGTGACTGGACGGTCCTTCGCCCGCGCCCAGCCAGCCGGCCACGGTCGGCATCAGGCCCTTGGCCACGGCGGCGGTGAGGACGTCGTGGCCGACGCCGTCGAGCTGGAGGAAGACGGTGCCGGGGGTGGCCGGGCAGGGCGGGTGGGATCTGCGGCGGCGGAGGGCGAGGCGGGAGAGCCGGCGGCGGTAGGCGTCGTCGTCGCGGACGGCGAGGGCACCGCCGGTGGCGGAGGCGACGGCGGACATCACGGCGGCCACGATCACGGCGGTCTCCGGCGCGGCCTCGCTCTGCCCGGAGGGGTTGATGCGCAGGGCGACGAGGAGGAGGGAGCCGTTGAGGAAGAAGACCAGCAGGCCGAGGACGAGGGCGGGCACGAGCAGCAGCAGCCGTACGAGGAGGGGCCAGACGACGGCCGAGAGCACACCGAAGGCGCCGGCGCCGAGCGCGGCGGTCACGGCGATGCGGGTGGCGCTGTCACCGTCGGGGGACTGGAGCTGGAAGTCGGGCAGGATGCCGGCGAGGACCAGCATGGTGACGGTGGACACCGCCCACACAGTGACGCTCCGCCCGACCTGACTGACGACCCGCCGCCACCGCACGCCCCACCGACCTCACGTCCGCGACCCGCGCCGGATGCGGGTCTGCCGCCGTCCACCCTGTCACACGGCCGTGCGCCGACTGCGGGTGAGCGTCGACCGGTGCGGGCGGCGGCCGGTGCGGACGGGACGGGGGGACGAAGGGGGGACGGGGGGACGGGGGCCTACCGGCCGTCGTAGCCGGCCGTCGGCATCGACAGCCTGCGGTGGACGCGGGCCTTCATCTGCGCGTCGTAGCACGGCTCGGCCCGGCCCACCGTCTCCACCCGGACCCCGCGTCTCGCGCACTCCGCCATGAAGTCCTCGACCGACGACAGCGCGCTCTCCAGGACCCGTCTGCTGGGGGCGACGAAGACGTCGAGGCCGGGCCGGACGCCGGTCCACAGGGCGCTGTGATCGGGGCGCAGGCCGCGGACCAGGAGTTCGCGGGCGATGACGTAGCCGTGTTCCACGGCCCAGCGCGCACACATCGCGTGCTGGCTGCGGGAATCGACCAGGAAGGGGTCGATCTCCAGTTCCTCCAGCGGCGTCAGACTCGCGATCGCGGTCACCCGCACCGCCGCGGGCCCGCAGGAGGCACCCCGCACCTGTCCCATGGCGTCCCCCCTCACCTCCGGGTTTCGCCGCCGACCCTACTCCTGCACGTAGGCTTCGGGGAGTCGCGCGAAGGAGGCAAAGAGGTGCCGGTGGAGATCACCTGGTGGGGTCACGCCACCTGCACGATCGAGGATTCGGGCGTACGCGTGCTCACCGATCCCCTGTTCGCGCGCCGGCTCGCCCACCTGCGCCGCCGCCGGGGCGCCCCGCCGCCGCCCGAGGCCCGCCGCGCGGACCTCGTACTCGTCTCCCACCTGCACGCCGACCATCTGCACGTCCCCTCGCTGGCCGGCCTCGCCCCGGGCACGCGCCTGCTCGTGCCCCGGGGCGCACCACGGGCGGTGCCCGCGCTCCGCCGCCTCGGCCGGCTGCGGATCACCGAGGTGGACGTCGGGGACGGGATATCCGTCGGCCCCCTCGTCGTACGGGCGGTGCCCGCGCGGCACGACGGCCGCCGGCTGCCGGTCGGGCCGCACCGCTCGCCCGCTCTCGGATACGTCGTCGAGGGCGCGGCGCGGACGTACTTCGCCGGGGACACCGGGCTGTTCGACGAGATGGCCGAGGCGGTGGGCCCGGTGGACGTGGCCCTGCTGCCGGTCGGCGGGTGGGGCCCGCACCTCGGCGAGGGGCATCTGGACGCGGGCCGGGCGGCGCGGGCCCTGGCGCTGCTGGCGCCGCGCAGCGCGGTGCCGGTGCACTACGGGACGTACTGGCCGATCGGCATGGACGGGGTACGCCCGCACGAGTTCCACGCGCCCGGCGACGAGTTCGTGCGCCTGGCGGCGGAGTACGCGCCGCAGGTGGCGGTGCACAGGCTCGGTCACGGGGAGAGCGTGCGGCTGGAGGTCGCGCGGTGAGACTGCTGGTGGTCATGGTGGCTGCCGCCGGCTCCACGGCGGCGACCTCCACCTCGACCGAGTCCGCGCAGCAGGCGATCGGGTATCCGACGCTGTTCCTGCTGGTGCTGATCGGGGCGTTGGTGCCGGTGGTGCCGACGGGGGCGCTGGTGAGTTCGGCCGCGGTGGTGGCGTTCCACCAGACGGCGCCGTTCGCGTTGGCGCTGGTGTTCGTGACGGCGTCGCTGGCGGCCTTCCTGGGAGATGCGGCGCTGTACTGGCTGGGGCGGCGGGGGCTGCGGTCGAGGAACGGGTCGCGGTGGCTGGAGGCGATACGGGCGCGGGCGCCGGAGGAGCGGCTGGAGCAGGCGCAGGGGAAGCTGGCCGAGCACGGGGTGGCCGTGCTGGTGCTGTCCCGGCTGGTTCCGGCCGGGCGGATACCGGTGATGCTGGCGTGTCTGCTGGCCAAGTGGCCGTTGCGGCGGTTCGCGCGGGGGAACGTGGCGGCGTGCCTGGCGTGGGCGGCGGCGTATCAGGTGATCGGGATTCTGGGTGGGTCGTTGTTCCCGGAACCGTGGGAGGGGGTTGTGGTGGCGGTCGCGCTGACGGTGGTGATCAGTGTGGCGCCGAGTGTGTGGCGGCGGGTCCGGTCTGCTGCGTGACGGTGCGTCGCGGAGTGCGGGTACGTGGCGCGTACGAGGTGGTCACTCGCGCAGTTCCCCGTGCCCCTTGAGGGCGCTCCACTCCAGCGTCTTCGAGGCTCCCACCGGCAGATCCCAGAGGTCCTCCCGGGCCAGCCCCGCCCGTTCCCAGGCCGCCCGGACGCGCGTCAGCGGTTCCAGGACCGGCTCCGCGGAGAGGATGAAGGTGCCCCAGTGCATCGGGGCCATGCGCCGCGCCCCCAGGTCCTGCGTCGCCCGGACCGCCTCCTCCGGGTCCAGGTGGACGTCGCTGAGCCACCAGCGGGGGTCGTAGGCGCCGATGGGCATCAGGGCGAGGCCGATGCCGGGGTAGCGGCGCCCGATGCGGGAGAACCAGTGGCCGTAGCCCGTGTCGCCGGCGAAGTAGACGCGGGCACCGTCGGGGGCGGTGAGGACCCAGCCGCCCCAGAGGCTGTGGCAGGTGTCGGCGAGGGTGCGCTTGGACCAGTGGTGGGCGGGGACGAAGTCGAACCGGACCCCCGACAGTTCGGCCGCCTCCCACCAGTCCAGCTCGGTGACGGTGGTGAACCGACGGCGCCGGAACCAGCGGCCCAGCCCGGCCGGCACGAACACCGGGGTGTCGCGCGGGAGGCGGCGCAGGGTGGGGGCGTCCAGGTGGTCGTAGTGGTTGTGGCTGAGGACGACCGCGTCGACGCGCGGCAGGGTCTCCCAGGGCACACCGACCGGGGTGACACGGGCGGGGGTGCCGAGGATACGGCGGGACCAGACCGGGTCGGTGAGGACGGTCAGACCGCCGATCCGGACGACCCAACTGGCGTGTCCCGCCCAGGTGACGGCGACGGTGTCGGCGTCCGCGCGGGGCAGCGGGCCGGGTTCGTAGGGCAGTCGGCGGACGTCGGCGAGACCCTCACGGCCGGGGCGCACGGAGCCCTCGCGGGCGAACCGGGCCATGGCCTTGAGACCGGGCAGCGGGGCGGTCAGACGGTCGTGGAAGGTCCGCGGCCAGACCCGCAGTTCGCCCAGGGGCCGGGGTTCGGCCAGCGGCGGGTACGGCGGCGCGTACGGGGTCGGTGTCGGAGTGAGGGCCGTGCCGGAACCGGCTTCTCCGGTCGACGTGGCCGTTATGGCGGCCGTGACCGTCGTGGTGAGGGCAGGCGTGGCGAGGGCAGGCGTGGTGAGGGCCGGCGCCGTCGGAGCAGTCGTCGTGGCAGTCGCCGCCGCCGAAGTCGTCGTGGCCGAAGTCGTCGTGGCCGAAGTCGTCGTGGCCGAAGTCGTCGTGGCCGAAGTCGTCGTGGCCGAAGTCGTCGTGGCAGTCGTCGTCGTGGCAGTCGTCGCGGACCCTGACTCATGCGTCTGCTGCGTCATCGAGGAGGCTCCCATCGCTGAGCGTCGTCGCGGAGATCGTCGAGTACCGACCCCAAGGACATCAACGCGCGTTGCACGTGTGGCAGTTCCAACGGCGTGGGTGACGTGAGGCATTCCAGGCGCTCCGTGTCGGTGCCGCCCAGCAGCGGGCCGGTGGCGAGCCGGACGCGCAGTGCGCCCAGGTCGTCGCCGAACCGGTGGCCGCCGGGCGCCGGCATGCCGAGCCGGGCGGTGAGGAAGTCCTCCAACTCCTGTGCGTCGCCGACCCCGTGGCCTGCGAGCGCGGCGCGCAGCGGCTCCAGGTCGGCGTACAGATGACGGCCGGCCTGCGGGGGCCGGGCGAGGGCCCCACCGGCGACGACCGCGGCATGCGCGGCGGCGGCCACGCCCGCGTGCAGCCGTACGACGGCCTCCCGGCGTGCGGTGACGGGCCCGGGCTCGTCCAGCGCGTACCCCGCGGCGACCGCGACCGGTCCGGCGAGGCGGGCGCCCACCGCCGTGAGGATGTCGAGCACGCGCGCGTGCAGCGCCCCGCCGGTGGCGCCGGCCGGAAACCGGGCGACGGCGGCGGGCCAGCCGGCCGGCAGCAGGGCACCGGCCAGGTCGGTGACGACGGTGACCCGGTCCGGGAGCATCTCGGCGGGGCTGAGCAGCACGGTGGCGTCCGGGGCGTGCAGGGTGTCGCGCCAGGTCTCGTCGCTGACCAGGTGCAGTCCCGCGCCGGCCGCGGCCTCCACGGTCTCGTGCAGCAGTTCGGGCGGGGCGACGGTGGCGGTGGGGTCGTCGGCGACGGAGAGCACCAGCAGCCGGGGGTCGCCGCCCTCGTCCCGGACCCGGCGGACGGTCTCCAGCAGCGCGTACGGGTCGGGGGCGCCGCCGGACTCGGCCGGGGTGGCCACGTGGAAGACGGGCCGGCCGAGGAGCCGGGCGTACGGCGCCCACCAGGCGGCGCAGGGCCGCGGCACCAGCACGTCGCCGCCGAGCGCGGCGGTGAGCGCGAGCAGCAGGGCGGGGGCGCCGGGTCCCGCGGTCACCCGGTCGGGCGGGGCGGGCAGCCCACGGCGTTCCCAGTAGCCGCGGGCCGCGTCCAGCAGCGCCGGTCCGCCGCCGACGGGCTCCTCCGCGCCCCGGTCCGCGGCGGCGGCCAGTACGGCGGCGAGCTCGTGCAGGACGGGCAGCCCGTCGTCGGGCAGGGGCGGCCCGTAGCGGACGGGCCCGTGGCCTTCGGGTACGGCGGGAACGGTCTCCTCCGCGGAGGTGCCGGCCGCCGGTCCGTGGCTCTCGGGATCCGTCCGCCGCATGTCCGCCTCCGCGCAGTCCGTGGTGCCGTGTGCTGGTCCGGTCCGGGTCGTGCGTACGGTGCCGGAGCGGGCGCTCCGGGGTACCCGGCGACCGCCCGGTCACCCGTCCGCGCCGGTCCTCCCGGCCCACAGCCGGTACGCCCGCCCGCCCCACATCCGGTACGCGGCGCCGCAGCAGGCCGCCGCGATCAGCATCGCGCCCGCGACCAGCACCGGTACGGACGTGTTGTAGGCGCCGCCGTCCCCGGCCGCCACCCCGTGCTGCACGCCCGTCGCGGCGCAGGAGCCGTCGCCGCCGCGGGCCTCGCCGCACTCCTGCGCGCCACCGCACGACTGCTGTCCTGCGGAGCAGGGCCGCTCGCCCTCCGCGTGAGATCCGTGGGAGACGTCACCGTCCTCCCCCCGAGGGACCGCGGCACCGACGTCACCACGGGACGCCGCGTCACCGTCGCCGCGATCACCGCGGACGGCCGTGCCGTCGTCACCTCGGGAGGCCGTGCCGTCCTCCGCCCGGCCGGTGCCGCCGTCGTCCCCGCGCACGCCGGGGCTCGCGTCCCCGCGGGGAGCGGCGCCCGCGTCATCGCGAGGGGCCGTGCCCGCGTCATCGCGGGGAGTCGTGCCCGCGTCACCAGGGGCGAACGTGCCGTCGTACGTGCCGTCGCCCCCGCCCGTGACCGTCCCGTCGGACCCGCCCGGGACCGTCCCGCCGCCCACCTGGGGCGGGGGCGCCACGCCGCTGCCGACGGGCGGCACGGCCCCACCGCCGACCTGCGGCATCGCGCCGCCGTCGCCTTGGGGGAACGTGCCACCGTCGCCCTGGTCAAACGTGCCGCCGTCCCCCACGGAGGGCGTACCGGCGTCATCCCGAGCGAGGGCCAGGTGCGCGCCCCAGGGCCGTGCCTGCTGGCCGCTCGCCGCCGGGCAGGTCCCGTCGACGGTCCGGGTACCGTCCCGCCCGGCGAACGCCGTCGAGGTGGCGTCGATGGCCGCAGGCGCTCGCCCCCCGGCGTCCGCGCAGGTCACCGAGACGGTGACGACGGCGCCCGGCCGGGCGTCGGCGGGGCTGCTCCCGGCGGCGGGGCCGACGGCCGCGGCGGCCGTACCGGTGGCGCCGAACGCGGCACCCGCCAGGACGGCGACGGACAGGGTGCGAACGGTGCGGCGCATGGGAGGAACTCCTTGCACGGACGACTCGGAGGCACGGGGCCCGTACCCCCGCAGCCATCACAGCCCGGCCCACGCCCCGCCGCGCGCGGCAGGACCCATTCGCGGGACAGGCGCGCACTTTCGGGTGACGTCACAGCCCGGTTCCGGCGCGGGAACGCTCCCGCGTGCTTCGGAGGCCGTGTCGAGCAGGTGGAGCCGACCGTGCCGTGGCCGGACGTTCCGCGGTCGGACGGCCTCAGCTCGCGGTGGCGCCCGGCGTCGCCGTCTCGGCGCAGTTCCGCTCCCGGGCGCCCTCGCGGGTACGGCCGGCGGCGACGAGACGCCGGGGGTGGCGCCGCAGGTACTCGCCCTCCAGCTGGGCCATGCGCTCGTTGTGGGCCCGCAGCGCGTCGTTCGAGCCGTACAGCAGGGTGTCGTGGCGCGTCCGGTGGATGGTCTCCAGCTCCTTCATGAGCTGCTGTTCGTCCAGCCGGCTGGGGTCGACTCCGGTCATGGTGGTACCCCGCTCGTCGTGTGGGTCCCGGCGGTCCGGATTCCTGCCTCCACTGTACGAACATCCGGGCGCGCGGGCCTCCCTAGGGCACCGCCCCGCCCTACCGCACCCGCTCCACGCGGCGCTCGTCCCACACCGGCTCCGCGGTCTCGCGGACCCGGCCGTCGCTGCCGAAGACCAGGTAGCGGTCGAAGGAGCGGGCGAACCAACGGTCGTGGGTGACGGCGAGCACCGTGCCGTCGAACGCCTCAAGACCTTCCTGGAGGGCCTCGGCGGACTCCAGGTCGAGGTTGTCGGTCGGCTCGTCCAGGAGCAGTGCCGTCACGCCCTGGAGTTCGAGCAACAGGATCTGGAACCGGGCCTGCTGGCCGCCGGACAGCCGGTCGAAGTTCTGTTCGGACTGCTGGGTGAGTTCGTAGCGGCGCAGCCGGGACATCGCGGCCCCGCGGTCCTGGGAGTGTTCCGTCCACAGGATGTCCAGGAGGGTGCGGCCCTCCAGCTCGGGGTGGGCGTGGGTCTGCGCGAAGTGCCCGGGCACCACCCGCGCGCCCAGCTTCCACTCCCCCGAGTGCGCGACGTCCTCGCCGGCCAGCAGCCGCAGGAAGTGCGACTTGCCGGAGCCGTTGGAGCCGAGGACGGCGACCCGCTCGCCGTAGAAGACCTCCAGGTCGAAGGGTTTCATCAGGCCGGTGAGTTCGAGCTGCGCGCAGGTCACGGCCCGTACGCCGGTACGGCCGCCCTTGATGCGCATCCTGATGTCCTGCTCGCGCGGCGGCTCGGGCGGCGGTCCGGCCTCCTCGAACTTGCGGAGCCGGGTCTGCGCAGCCGCGTACCGGGACGCCAACTCGTGGGAGATGGAGGCTGCCTGACGGAGGCTCAGTACCAGCTTCTTCAGCTGGGCGTGCTTCTCGTCCCAGCGGCGGCGCAACTCCTCGAAGCGGGCGAAGCGTTCGCGCCGGGCCTCGTGGTAGGTGGCGAAGCCGCCGCCGTGCACCCAGGCGTCGGCGCCGGTCGGCGAGGGCTCCACGGAGACGATCTTCTCGGCGGAGCGGGAGAGGAGTTCGCGGTCGTGGGAGACGAACAGGACCGTCTTGCGGGTCTCCTTGAGCTGCTGTTCCAGCCAGCGCTTGCCGGGCACGTCGAGGTAGTTGTCCGGCTCGTCGAGGAGCAGCACCTCGTCGGTGCCCCGGAACAGGGCCTCCAGCACCAGCCGCTTCTGCTCCCCGCCGGAGAGGGTGCGCACCTGGCGCCACTGGGCCTTGTCGTACGGCACCCCGAGGGCGGCCGTGGTGCACATGTCCCAGAGGGTCTCGTGCTCGTAACCGCGCACCTCGGCCCAGTCGGCGAGGGCCTGCGCGTACTTCAGCTGGGCCGCCTCGTCGTCGACGGTCATGATGGCGTGCTCGGCCTTGTCGACGGCCTGCGCGGCCGTGCGGATGCCGGGCGGGGCGACGGAGACGAGGAGGTCGCGTACGGTCGTCTCGTCCCGTACGGAGCCCACGAACTGGCGCATCACGCCGAGGCCGCCGCTCACGGCCACGGTGCCGCCGTGCGGTTTCAGCTCGCCGGAGATCAGCCGCAGCAGGGTGGTCTTGCCGGCGCCGTTGGGTCCGACGAGGGCCACGGCGGCGCCCTCGCCGACCCGGAAGGAGACATCGCCGAGCAGGGCCCTCCCGTCGGGGAGGTAGTACTCGAGGTGCGCGGCTTCCAGATGTCCCATGGTCAGCGATTCTGCGGGGCGGGGCCGGGATGGGGCAAACCGTTATCAGGCCGCCGTCCTCGGGTGCGGGTGCGTCGTGGTTGCTCGCGCAGTTCCCCGCGCCCCCAGAAGAAGGGCGTCGCGGCGAGCGCCCTGTCAGGGGCGCGGGGAACTGCGCGACCAGCCCCCACCTGGCCCGCGGCCGAAAACGGCGGCCCCCTACGCCACCGGCTCCCCCGTCGGCCCGCTCGCCCCCGTCGGCTCCACGATCGCGCCCTCCCAGGACAGCGCCTTCCAGCCGTCGGCCGGGGAGCCCTCCAGGATCACCACGCCCGTGTTGGCGAGGAGGCGGGAGGCGGCGTAGGGGACGTCGACGTTGTCGGCGCGGGCGGCCGTCCAGAGGCGGATCACCGCGCCGTGGCTGACCATGGCGACCGTCCCGGCGCCGCTCGCCGCGGCCTCGGCGACCACCGCGTCGTAGCGGCCGAGGACCTCGTCCCCGGTCTCCCCGCCGGGCATCCGCGGCGCGGTGTCCCCGGCCGCCCACCCGAACACGGTCCGCATGTACTCCTCGCCCCGCCCGGAGTGGCCGGGCAGCATCTCCAGGTCGCCGGCGGAGACCTCGCGGATGCCGTCGCGGACGACCGGTTCGAGACCGCGGGCGGCTGCCAGCGGGGCGGCGGTGAGCCGGGTGCGGGTGAGGGTGGAGACGTAGAGGGCCTCGATGTCCTCGCCGGCGAGGGCCGCGGGGAGGGCCGCCGCCTGCTGCTCGCCGAGGGCGGTCAGGCCGGGACCGGGTACCGCGGTGTCGAGCAGGAAGTCGACGTTGGTCGGGGTCTGTCCGTGACGTATGAGGAGCAGGCGCATCCGGGGTTCCTCTCACTCGGCTCACTCGACCGCGGCGCGGGCAGGCAGGAAAGTGCCACTTCAGGGTAACCGGACCCGCATGAGCCCAGACGTCGACCTCACCGTCCCGAAGCCCGGCCGGCACGCGCTGCGCGACCGGCTGCTCGCCCTCGACAGCCGCCTGTTCGAGTTCGCAGCCGAGCGGAACTGGCCGTTCGCCGGGCCGGTGCTGCCCCGGCTGAGCCGCAGCGCCAACCACGGCGTGCTGTGGTGCGCGACGGCCGCCGCGGTGGCCGCGACCCGCACGCCCCGGGCCCGCCGGGCCGCCGCCCGCGGCCTGGCCTCGCTCGCCGTGGCCTCCCTGGCCATCAACACCCTCGGCAAGCGCTCGGTGCGCCGCCCGCGCCCGCTCCTGGACCCGGTGCCCATGGCACGGCACCTGAAGCGACAGCCGATCACCACCTCGTTCCCGTCCGGGCACGCCGCGTCGGCGGCGGCCTTCGCGACCGGTGTCGCCCTGGAGTCCCCGGGGTGGGGCGCGGTGGTGGCGCCGGTGGCGTTCTCCGTCGTCATGTCCCGGGTGTACACGGGCGTGCACTTCCCGAGCGACGTGCTCGCGGGCGCGGTGCTCGGGATGGGCGCCGCGTTCGCCGTACGGGGCCTGGTGCCGACCCGGGCGCAGACCGGCCCGCCGCCCCGGCCGCGTGCGGAGGCCCCGGCGCTGCCGGACGGGGAGGGGCTGGTGGTGGTGGCCAACCGGGCCTCGGGCAGCGTGGAGCGGATGCGGGTGCTGCGCCGCGAGTTGCCCGCGGCGGAGCTGGTGGAGTGCGAACCGGCCGAGGTGGAGGCCGAGTTGGCGAAGGCGGCGGCGCGGGCGCGGGCGCTCGGGGTGTGCGGCGGCGACGGCACCGTGAACGCGGCGGCCGGCGTCGCCCTGCGCCACGGGCTGCCGCTCGCGGTGCTGCCCGGCGGCACCCTCAACCACTTCGCCCACGACCTGAGCGTGGAGGACGGCCGGGGCCTCGGCCGGGCGGTGCGCGAGGGCGAGGCGGTCCGGGTGGACGTCGGCCGCTTCGCCTCCGGCGGCCAGGAGGGCGTCTTCCTGAACACGCTGAGCCTGGGCGTCTATCCGGAGCTGGTCCGGGAGCGGGAACGCTGGTCGCACCGGATCGGGGCGTGGCCCGCCGAGGTACTGGCCGTGCTGCGGGTGCTGCGCACCGACCGGCGTCCGCTCCAGGTCGAACTGGGCGGCGAGACCCACCCGTTGTGGCTGCTGTTCGTCGGCAACTGCCTCTACCACCGGCTGGCCCTGACCCCGGCCCGCCGTACCGACCTGGCGGACGGGCAGCTCGACGTACGCGTGGTGCACGGCGGCCGGCATCCCGCGCTCCGCCTGCTCTCCGCGGCCCTCGCGGGCCCCCTCCCCCTTCCCCACTCCCGGATCCGCTCGGGCGGGCGGCACCCGGACCCCACCCGCGCCGGGGCCCGGGTGACCCGGCTGCGCCTGACCGGCATCGGGTCGGGCACGCCGCTCGCGTACGACGGTGAAGTCACCGACGTGGCGGGTGAGTTGACCGTGGAGAAGCTACCGAGGGCACTGACCGTGTACCGGCCGCTGCCCTGATCCGCCCATCCGGCATGACGAACCGTCAGTCCATATCGTAAAACGCAGGTCTCATCATTCGACATGCGGGCGTAGCGTTGCGGATACCGCGGGACGGGGCCGTCCGGCCCCGTCCGCCGGTGTGACGCGAAGGGGTTGAGCCATGTCGAAGCCACAGGAGACCGCCGTCTACACGCACGGGCACCACGAGTCGGTGCTGCGTTCCCACACCTGGCGCACCGCCGCCAACTCCGCGGCCTATCTGCTCGGTTCGCTGAAGCCCCACATGCGGATCCTGGACATCGGCTGCGGTCCGGGGACCATCACCGCCGACCTGGCCGAACTGGTCCCGGACGGCCGGGTCACCGGCGTCGACCACGCGCCGGGCATCCTGGAGCAGGCCCGCGCGACCGCCGCCGGGCGCGGGCTGACGAACGTGGACTTCGCCGTCGCCGACGTGCACGCGCTGGACTACCCGGACGACACCTTCTGCGTGGTCCACGCCCACCAGGTGCTCCAGCACGTGGGCGACCCGGTGCAGGCGCTGCGCGAGATGCGCCGGGTGACCAAGCCGGGCGGCTTCATCGCGGTACGGGACTCGGACTACGCGGCGATGACCTGGTACCCGGCGGTGCCCGGCATGGACGACTGGTCGGACCTGTACCGGCGGGTGGCCCGCGCCAACGGGGGCGAGCCGGACGCCGGCCGCCGGCTGCGGTCCTGGGCGCTGGCGGCCGGGCTGACGGACATCACGGCCACCTCCGGTACCTGGACGTACAGCACGGACGAGGAACGGGCCTGGTGGGGCGGGCTGTGGGCGGACCGTACGGTCGCCTCCTCCTACGCCGAGCGGGCCACCGAGGGCGGCCACGCGACCGTGGAGCAGCTGACGGCGATCTCGGCGGCCTGGCGGGAGTGGGCCGAGCAGGAGGACGGCTGGTTTGCCGTACTGCACGGAGAGCTCCTCTGCCGCAAGTGAGGGGCAGGCGAGCGGGCAGGTGAGCGGGGCCGCCGCACGGCGTTCGCCGGCGGTCAGCGCTGTCCGGCCGCCCCGGCACCCTGCTCGGTGAAGGAGTAGGCCGCCCAGGGCCCGGTGAGCTCCAACCGGATGCCCGGTGCCTCGTCCCTGGTGCGGTCGACCAGCTCCACGAATGCCTCGCACTCCGCGCGCGGCACCAGATAGGCCGCGTCGAGCAGGCCCGGCCCGGACGCCCCGGAGAGCGCCGCACTCCGGGGCGGGTGCAGCCGGGAGTCCTCGGCGCGTGCCGCGAGCCGTTCGTGCAGGTCGTGCGCGAACTCCTCGGCGGCCCGTCGTTCCTGCTCGGGCCCGGGCGGCCCGGCGTACAGCCTGACCCCCCACTCGACCCGCCCTTCGAGCCGGTCGAGGGTGCGCAGGAAGTCGGCCTCGCGGGCCTCCATCATGATCCGTACGCCGCTGTCGTCCCGGAAGACCGTGGCCGGCCGGAGCGGGAGCGGCGTGGTGACCGTGGTGAGCGCGTCGATCACGCCCTGGTGGGCCCGGGCGGTCACGGCCAGCCAGTCCGGGTCCGCCAGGTGGTCCCGCAGCGGCTCCTCGGCGAAGTCGCCCTCCGGGACCGTGCTGACGACGGCGACCAGTCCGTGGTGCCTGAGCAGCCCCGGCGGGGCCCCGGCCACGCCGGTGAGCTGGACCTGCAGGGCCGCCGCGAACGGACGGCAGACGGCGTACACGTACCGGAGTCCGCCCTGTGCGGTCATCCGTCCTCCTCCTGACGCGGTCCGCGGCCGGCCGTGGAGACCGCGGGTTCGGCGGGCCCCGGTTCGACGAAGCTGTACGGCGGGAGCGGCCCGCTGACGCTCAGGTCGAGATGCGGATGGCTCGCGCGCAGCCGTGCGACCCCGGCCAGGAAGGTCTCGGCGCAGCGCCGGTCCACGAGGAAGGACACGTCGACGAGCCGGTCGGCGGAGCCGGGCCCGGCGCTGACGGCGACCGACTCGGGTTCGAGCGCCTGCCGCACCTCGGCCGCGTCCGTGGCCTCCCGGACCCGTACGGCGTCCACCACCATCTCGTCGAGCAGCAGCCGGCTCCGGTGGCTTCCGCCGCCCGCCCTCCGGCCGGCCTCGGCCAGGGCGCGCAGCTCGGGGTGCTCGGACATCACGCGGTGCAGCACGGCCTCGTCGACGGAGGAAGCCCTGACGTCGTACTCGACCTTGCCGTCGAGGGTGCGCAGCCGCTCCCGGTAGTGGTCGGCGCGTTCGGCGAGGACGCCGGTGACGGTGTCGTCGTCCGGGGCGACGCTGCCGAACCGCATGGGCAGCACGCAGCCGCCGCCTCCGGCCACCGCCAGCACGTTCCGGTGGGCGAGCCGGTCCCGGCGCCCGGGCCGCAGCCCGTCGGGGGCGTCACTGACCAGTGCGGCCAGTTCACCCTCCGTGAGAACCCGCACCCGGCGCGGCGGATCGCCGACCCCGGCCATGCCCTCGGGCAGAGCGGGGTGCGCGGCGGCCGTGACGCCGTAGACATACGTACCCACTCCTGCTCCTCCCTCGCTCTCTCCGTCTCCTCCGTCTCCTCCGGCTCATTCGGCTCATTCGGCTCATTCGGCTCGTTCGGCTCCTTCCGGCGGGCGCGGTCCGTGCCGGTTCAGCGCACGATCGCCTCCTCGACCAGCAGCCGTCCGGCCACGGCGATCGCGTCGGCGTCGATTCCCGCGGCGTGCAGCTGCTGGTCGGGGGCGGCCGAACCCGGCATGGTGCGGACGGCGAGCCGCACCAGCCGCGGCACGGGCCTGCCGTCCGCGAACGCCTCCGCCACCGCGTCGCCGAGCCCGCCCTCCTCGTGGTGGTCCTCGACGGTGAGCAGGCAGCCGGTCTCCTCGGCGGCCGTGCGCAACGTCTGCCGGTCGACGGGCTTCACGGAGTACAGGTCGACGACCCGGATCAGGATGCCGTCCTCGGCGAGCGCGTCGGCGGCCTTCAGCGCCTCGTGCAGGGTGACCCCGGCGGCGACCACGGTCAGCCGGTCCTCCTCGGAGGAGCGCAGCACCTTGCTGCCGCCGACCGGGAACTCCTCGTCAGGCCCGTAGATCACCGGGCTCGCCCCGCGCGAGGTGCGCAGATAGCGGATGCCGTCGAGTCCGGCCATGGTGGCGACGAGCCGGGCGGTCTGGTTGGCGTCGCACGGGTAGAGCACGGTCGAGCCGTACACCGAGCGGAACATCGCCAGGTCCTCCAGGCCCATCTGGGAGGGCCCGTCCTGCCCGACGGCCACGCCCGCGTGCGAGCCGACCAGGTTGATCCCGCTGCCGCTGACGGCGGCCATCCGCACGAAGTCGTAGGCCCGGCTGAGGAAGGCGGCGAAGGTGGCGGCGTACGGCACCCAGCCCCGCGTGGCCATGCCCACGGCACCGGCGACGAGTTGCTGTTCCGCGATGTAGAACTCGAAGTAGCGGTCGGGGTGTTCCTTGCCGAAGAGTTCGGTACGGGTGGAGTCGCCGACCTCGCCGTCCAGCGCGACCACGTCGGCGCGGGCGTGGCCCAGCGCGACGAGCGCCTTGCCGAAGGCGTCGCGGGTGGGGACCTCTTCTCCCTTGTCGTAGCGCGGGAGTTCGAGCGCGCCCGTGGGCACCGAGTGCAGCGCGCGGGCCGCCGGCGGCTCCTTCACGTGGACGCGGAGATCCCGTACCCCGCCGAGTTCGGCGATGGCCTCCTCGGCGTCCGGCAGCGGCTTGCCGTGCATGCCCTCGCGGTCCTCGACGGAGGCGACGCCCCGGCCCTTGCGGGTGCGGGCGAGGATCACGGTGGGCTGCCCGGGGGTGGCCGCCGCCTCGACGCAGGCGCGGTCGACGGCGTCCACGTCGTGCCCGTCGATCTCCACGGTGTGCCAGCCGAAGGCCTGGAAGCGGCGGGCGTAGGCGTCGAGGTCGTGGCCGTGCCGGGTGGGGCCGCGCTGGCCGAGCCGGTTGACGTCGACGATCGCGGTGAGGTTGTCGAGGTGCTCGTACCCGGCGTGCTCGGCGGCCTCCCACACGGAGCCCTCCGCCAGCTCGCTGTCCCCGCACAGCACCCAGACCCGGTAGCGGCCGTGCTCCAGCCGCTTCCCGGACAGCGCGATGCCGACGCCGACCGGCAGGCCCTGGCCGAGGGAGCCGGTGGCGGTCTCCACCCACGGCAGCCGGCGCGGGGTGGGGTGCCCCTCCAGGTGGCTGCCGAGCTTGCGGAAGGTGAGCAGCTCGGCGTCGTCGAGGGCGCCGGCCGCCTTGTAGGCGGCGTACAGCAGCGGCGAGGCGTGGCCCTTGGAGAGGATGAAGCGGTCGTTGCCGGGGTGGTCGGGCCGCTCGAAGTCGTAGCGCAGGTGGCGGGCGAGCAGGACCGCCATCAGATCGGCGGCGGACATCGACGAGGTCGGATGCCCCGACTCGGCCGCAGCAGCCGCCCGCACGCTGTCCACGCGCAACTGCTGGGCGAGTTCGACGAGTTCGGCGGTGTTCATGAGGCTCCTTCCGGAGGACGGTCACTCATGGCCGAGGCGCATACCACCCACGTAACCGTAGGCTCACCCTCAAAACCCCGCGCGCCGAAAACACCCCGCACTGAAACGCGCCCTGAAGGGGCGCGGGCAACCACACACTGCCCACAGTCGACCACGCACAGTATCCGTAGATCTCGACGGCAAGACGACTCCGCACCCGGCCCACGGCAACTAGGCTCGTGCCCATGGAGATTCTGGGCGCCTCCCTGCGCATCTGCGTCGACGACCTCGAAACCGCGATCCCGTTCTACGAACGCCTCTCCGGCGGCAGAGCCCTCCGTTTCGAACGCGGCGACGTCCAGGTCGCCGCGGTCGGCTCCTTCCTCCTGATGAGCGGACCGGAGTCGGAGCTGGAGGTGCTGCGCAAGGTGGCCGCGACGATCGCGGTGCAGGACGTCGGCGCCGCCCACCGGCTCCTCGACGACCTCGGCGCCCGCGTCCTCGCCGGGCCGATGGCCACCCCCGTCGGCCACACGCTGCTCGCCATGCACCCGGACGGCTCGGTCTTCGAGTACGTCGACCAGCGCGGGGACTGAACCGGCCGGGTCACAGGCCCTGCGGTCGCATCCGGAAGTCGTACCGGGCGGGCAGCGGCTCGTCGCCGAGCCGCGCCCACAGCCGGCCGAGCGCGTCCGACCCCTCCCGCAGGTCGGCCACCTCGAACCCGGCCTCGAAGACGGCCCGGGCCGCCGTCCGGCGCCCTTCGGCGAGCAGCAGCTCCGCCTCCAGGAGCCGGAACCGCCCGCGCTCCCGGATCGCAGGCAGCAGCGCCTCCCACACCGCGCGGGCCTCCGCGAGCCGCCGTACCCGCAGCAGTGCCTCGACGGCCTCACGGCCGAGCGCCGCGCAGGCCGCCGTCCAGGTCTCGCCGTCGTCGCGGCGCTCCCGGCACAGGTCGTCGAAGGCGTCGGCGTACCGCTCGGCGGCCCGCTCGTGCTGCCCGTACTCCTGGTCGGCGACGGCGAGGCAGCGCAGCAGCGGCCAGAGCGACGGAGCCAGGGCGAGGGCCCGCTCCCAGCTGCGGACGGCCTGGGCGCGGTCGCCGGCGTGCCACTGGGCGACGCCGAGGTGGTACTCGGTGTGCGGGGTGGCGGGCGCCGTCTCCAGCATGTCCCGCCAGTGCGGGGCGACCAGGGTCGGTCCGGGCGGCCTGACCCTGCGGGGTTCGGGCAGGGTGCCGGTGCGCAGCAGCTCCCGCCAGGGCGCCTGCTCCTCGGTCAGCGTCGCCTCGGCGAACGGCGTGCCGGGCAGCTTCCAGTCGGCGCGCAGCACTTCGAGGGCGCCCCAGCCGGAGCCGGTGGCGAGGAGTTCGCCGGGTTCGGCGTCGGCGTACGGCTTCCAGGCGGCGTGGGCGGCGTCGAACTCCGCGCGCGGCAACGCGAGTTCCAGCTGGCGCGGCACGTCCTGCGGGGCCGCGGTGAGCGGGCCGTACGCCTCCAGCCAGGAGATCTCGGTCTCCGCGTCGAGGCGGACGTGCTCCAGCTGGGTGCGGGCCAGTCCGGCCTGGATCTCGCGGTAGCCGCCGGTGCCGGGCCCGCCCAGCCACTCCTGCCAGCGTCGGCCGCCCGGCCCCGAGCCCCACACGAACTGCTTCCGGCCGCGCAGTTCGTCGGTGGAGGTCTGCACCAGGCCGTGGCCGTCGGTGTCCAGCGCGGCGATCCAGCGGCGCCGGCCGTCCGGGATGTCGTAGAACCAGTCGGTCGGGTAGGGGTGTCGGGCGTCGGGCTCCGGAACGGGCACCCGGCGCAGCCTGCGCTCGGTCCCGAACTCCCAGGCGTGCTCGGCCGGGACGACGATCCTGCGGTCCTCGGGTACGGCCGTGTTGGACCACCAGTAGCCGGGCACCGGGTGTTCGTGCGGGTTGCGGACGCGGACCCCGGCGTACAGGAAGTCGGAGCCGTCCGGCAGCCACAGGTCGACCTGGAAGGGCAGGTCGCGCAGCCGTTCCCACTCCCAGAGGCGGAGCATCTCGCCACCGTCGGGGGCGGGGACGCGGGCCGCGTGCAGCGGGGCGCAGGAGAGCGCGGTGTGGCCGGTGGCGCCGATGTTCCACTCGATGCCGCCGGCGTACCAGGCGCCGTTGAGGGCGAGGTTGGCCGGCTGGAACACCGGGTTGCGGTGCAGGAGTTCACGGCCGGTGGGCAGGTGGACGAGGGAGGCGACGCGCCCGCCGAGGCCGGGCAGGACGGTGGCGCGCAGCCGGTCGTTCTCGATCACCAGGGCGTCGATCCCGCGGGGTGTGCGCGTTCTGCCGTAGCCGTCGCGGATCCGCACCGGGAGCAGGCTGCGCAGCGGTTCGTGGCCCAGCCCGTGGGCCATGTCCCGGGGCAGGTCCTCCCGGTCGCGCTCGTCGACGCGGTGGATCTCCTCGAGGAGGCGGAGCGGCGGCAGCGGGTTGTCCGGGCCCAACTCCGCCGCGGGCAGGGTCAGTACCTCACGTCGGATCCTCGTCACGATCACCATGGAACCCGCCGCCGGTTGAGCTGGCCAGGGGAGCTGCCGGTCAGGATTGCGCAAAGGCCGACGGGCGGAGGTCAGCGGGCAGGCGACAGCAGGCCGGGGTCAGCCGGCAGAGGTCAGCCGGTGGTCCGCATCTCCGTCGTGATCGCCCAGCGTTCGTGGTCCCGCCAGGCCCCGTCGATGTAGATCATGTCCGGTGAGAAGCCCTCCAGCCGGAACCCGGCCCCGCGGGCGAGCGCGATGGACGCGGCGTTGCCGGGCTGCACGTTGATCTCCAGCCGGTGCAGCCGCATCGGTCCGAAGGCGTGGTCCACGACCAGGCCCATCGCCTCCCGCATCAGGCCGCGCCCGGCCGCGTGCGCGAACGCGCCGTAGCCGAGCGCACCGCACTGGAAGCCGCCCTCGACGATGTTGTTGATGTTGATGAACCCGGCGATCGCCCCGCCCTGCTCACCGCGCTCCCCGCGCTCAGCGTGTTCCTCGCGCTCCCCGGGGTCCTTCTCGCAGACCAGGAACCCGGCCTTGCTGCGGTCCTCGATCAGCCGTCCCGCGTAGCCGGCGTAGGCCGCGTCCGTGGTGGGCGGGAACAGCCAGGGCTGGTGGAGCTCCTTGCTCTCCCGGGCCCGGGCGATGAACTCGGCGCCGTCCTCGTAGGTGTACGGGCGGATGCCCACGCGGGGGCCCTCGGCGAGATAGCGGGAAGCGGTGTGCGGCATCCCGACACCCTACGCGGACCAGGCGCGGACGCTGCACGGAATACGCCGCGCGGCCCTCCGGGTGGACCCCGGCTCAGCACCGGCTTCAGCTCAGGGCCGGCTTCAGCTCGGCATCGGCTTCAGCTCAGGGCCGGCTCCCGCAGGGTCAGCGTGCCCGCGTCCGCGTCCAGCTCGGCGGCGACCCCGAGCGGCATCGTCAGGGCCGCCTCGCAGTGCCCGAACCCGAACTCCTCCAGCACCGGCACGCCCAGGCCGCCGAGCCGGTCGAGGAGCATCGGCCGCAGCCGCTCGTAGGGCCCGCACCGGTCCCAGGAGCCGAGCACGATCCCGGCGACGCCGTCGAGCAGACCGGAGCGCAGCAGCTGGGTGATGCTCCGGTCGAGGCTGTACGGGGCCTCGCCGACGTCCTCCAGCAGGAGCAGGCCGCCCCGGGTGCCGGTGTGGGTGTGCGGGGTGCCGATGCCGGTGGCGAGCAGCCGCAGGCAGCCGCCGACGGTGACGCCCGTGGCCCGGCCGCCCACCAGTGCGGCGCCCCGGGAGGGGATGGTGCGGACCGTCTCCGGGGCGAAGAGGGTGGCCCGCAGGTGTTCCTGCGCCTCGGCGTTCTTGACGAAGTCGGCACCGGCGGCGACCGGACCGTACAGGGTGGCGAGGCCGAGCCGGGTCGCGAAGGCCTCGTGCAGCACGGTCGCGTCGCTGAAGCCGACGAACACCTTGGGGCCCGCCGCCCGCATCGCCTCCCAGTCGAGCAGGTCGACGAGGCGCTGTGCGCCGTAGCCGCCGCGCGCGCAGAGCACGGCGGAGACGGACGGGTCGCACCAGGCGCGCTGGAGGTCGGCCGCGCGCTCGGCGTCGGAGCCCGCGAGGTAGCCGAGCCCGGCGTCCCTGGCGAGCACGTGGGGCGCGGCCACCGGGTCGAGGTCCCAGCCGCGCAGGACGTCGAGGCCCGCCTGGAGCCGTTCCTCCTGCACCGGCCCGCTCGTCGCCACGACGGCGACCCGGGCCCCGGCGGAGAGCCGCGGCGGCCTCACCAGCTCGGCCACTGCGGCCCGCTCCGGCATTTCGCCCTGCTCCGGCATTTCGCCCTGCTCCGGCATTTCGGTCCGGCCCGGGGCTTCGCTCTGTTCCGGCACTTCGGTCACTTCACCAGTTCCAGCTCGGGGATTCCGGGCACGTCCAGCCCGAACACCTGAGCGTAGAGGGCCAGCTCCGCCTCCAGCGCGCGGACCAGGGTCTCCGCGCGCCGGAAGCCGTGGCCCTCACCCGCGAAGGTGAGGTACGCGTGCGGCACCGGGCGGCCGTCGAGCCGGGCGAGGAAGCGTTCGCACTGCGCGGGCGGGCAGATCACGTCGTCAAGGCCCTGGAGCAGCAGGAAGGGCGCGGTGAGCCGGTCGGCGTGCTCGCTGGGCGACCGCTGAACGTACCGCTCGGGCACCTCGGCGAGCGGGCCGATCAGGGATTCCAGGTACTGGGACTCGAAGTCGTGGGTCTCCCCCGCGCCCCAGCTGGTGAGGTCGAGGACGGGGTAGGAGATGGTGCCGCAGGCGTAGACGTCGGTGCCGGTCAGGGAGGCGGCGGTGGTCCAGCCGCCGGCGCTGCCGCCGCGGATCGCCAGCCGGGCCCGGTCGGCGGTGCCCTCCTCGGCGAGGGCGAGCGCGACGGCCGCGCAGTCCTCGACGTCGACCACGCCCCACTGCTCGCGCAGCCGCTCCCGGTAGGCCCGCCCGTATCCGGTGGAGCCGCCGTAGTTGACCTCGGCGACGCCGATGCCCCGGGAGGTGAAGTAGGCGATCGCGAGGTCGAGGACGAGCGGTGTCCTGCTGGTGGGACCGCCGTGCGCCCAGACGACGAAGGGCGGCCGTTCGCCCTCGGGGGCGCGGTGGCCGGGGTGGTGGGGCGGGTGGATGTGGGCGTGCACCTCTCGGCCGCCGGGGCCCGCGAAGGTGCGGATCTGCGGATCGGGGTAGTAGGCGGGGTCGACCGCGTCCCGGTGCGGGGTGCCGACGACCCGGGCCCGGCCGGAGGCGGTGTCGAGTTCGACGACCTCGTGGGCGGTGCGGGGGTCGGCGCCGACCGCGAGCACACGGGTGCCGTGCACGGCGAGGGTGGCGGAGAACTCGGTCCACGGTCCGGCCGCGTCGGCGATCTCGCCGGTCTCCGGGTCGAGTATCCCGAGTGTCATCGCCCCGCGGCCGTGGAGGACGGCGACCAGCCCGTTGTCCAGCGGTGCGAACCAGTTCTGGCCGAGCCGCCAGAGCGGCCCCGCGAACTCCTCCTCGCGCGGGCACAGGGCCACGTCGTCGCGGTACAGGTTCCACCAGCCGCTGCGGTCGCTCGCGTACAGCAGCCGGTCGTCCGCGGTCCACGCCACCTGGGCCACGGCCTCGGCGGGACCGCCGGCCACGGTGCGGACCGAGTGCAGGTTTCCGTCGGCGCCGACCTCGCCGACCAGCAGTTCGGTGCCGTCCCACGGCATCCGCGGGTGGTCCCAGGCCAGCCAGGCGGCCCGGCGTCCGTCGTGCGTCAGACGCGGCCCGGTGACGAACCGGTGCCGTTCTTCGGTGAGTTCGCGTACGGCGGCCCGGTCGTCGGCGGCCGAGCCGTCCAGCGGCACGGCGGCGAGCACCCGGCGGACGTCGGTGGGGGCGGGCCCGGTGAACTCCTCCAGGACGCACCAGACTTCGCCCCGGTCCAGGAGCAACTGCGGGTCGGCCCAGCGGGGTCCGGGCGGGGTCAGCGGCCGAGGTGCCTCGTCGGGGCGGTACAGGTACAGCCGCTGGTCGTCGAAGTGGACGAAGACCAGCAGCGGTTGGCCGCCGTCGTCGGGTACGGCACCGGCCCAGGGCCGTCCGCCGTACTCGATGACCCGGCTGCGGACGTTCCACGGCGCGGGCAGCACGGACTCCCCGGTGGAGCCGCTGACCAGGGTTCTGCGACCGCCCTCCGCGGGCCGGGGCTCGGTCCACCAGGGCTCGTCGCCGACGAAGCCCACCCACTCGGCGAAGCCGTCGTGCGCCGCCGCCAGGGCCGCGTCGACGGGTGAGGGCCACGAGCCGTACGCCTTCGTCTCCACGTGCTCTCTCCTCTCGGGTGTCACGCTGTGCGCAGGAAGCGGTCCAGGACCCGGACGCCGAAGTGCAGGGCCTCGACGGGAACGCGTTCGTCGACGCCGTGGAACAGGGCCTGGTAGTCCAAGCCCTCGGGGAGCTCGAGCGGGGTGAAGCCGTAGCCGGTGATGCCGAGCCGGGAGAACTGCTTGGCGTCGGTGCCGCCCGACATGCAGTACGGCACCACGTGCCCCTCGGGGGCGAACTCCTCGACGGCGGCCCGCATCCGGGCGTACGTCGGTGAGTCCAGCGGTGCCTGGAGGGCGACCTCGCGGTGGTGGAACTCCCACTCGACGTCGGGGCCGGTGAGGCGGTCGAGGGTGGCGCGGAACTCGTCCTCGGTGCCGTGCAGCCAGCGTCCGTCGACGAAGGCGACGGCCTCGCCTGGGATGACGTTGACCTTGTAACCGGCGTCCAGCATGGTCGGGTTGGCGCTGTTGCGGACGGTGGCCTCGACCAGCTTGGCGGCCGGGCCGAGCTTGTCGAGGAGCAGGTCGACCTCGTGCAGGTCGGGCTCGATGCCGTAGAGGGCGGCGAGTTCGGTGAGGGCGGCGGAGACCGTCGGGGTGAGGCGGAGCGGCCACTGGTGCTCGCCGATGCGGGTGACGGCGGCGGCGAGCCGGGTGACCGCGTTCTCCTTGTTGACCTTGGAACCGTGCCCGGCCCGGCCGCGCGCGGTGAGCTTGAGCCAGGCGGTGCCGCGTTCCCCGGCGGCGATCGGGTAGATCTGCCGTCCGCTGCCGTCGTGGAAGGTGAAGGCACCGGACTCGGAGACGCCCTCGGTGCAGCCCTCGAACAGTTCGGGGTGGTGGTCGGCGAGGAATCCGGAGCCGTCCTCGGCGCTGGCCTCCTCGTCGGCGGTGAACGCGACGACGATGTCCCGCCGCGGCCGTACCCCCTCCCGGGCCCAGGCCCGGGCGACCGCCAGGATCATCGCGTCCATGTTCTTCATGTCGACGGCGCCCCGCCCCCACACCACCCCGTCGCGGATCTCCCCGGAGAACGGGTCGACGCTCCAGTCGGCGGCCTGCGCGGGTACGACGTCGAGATGGCCGTGGACCAGGAGCGCGTCCGCGGCCGGGTCCGTCCCCTCGATACGGGCGACGACGTTGGTGCGTCCCGCGGTCCGCTCCAGCAGGACCGGTTCCAGGCCCGCTTCCGCGAGCCGCTCGGCCGCGTACTCGGCGGCGGGCCGCTCCCGGCAGTCGCCGCCGCCGAAGTTGCTGGTGTCGATCCGGATCAGCTCGGCGGTGAACCGGACGACCTCGTCGAGTGCCCGCTGGTCAGCCATACTGCTCCTCCACCGCGGCCGAGACGATCGTGGTGACCGCCTTGAAGGTGCGGATGCCGTCGTACATGGTCCCCTCGGTGTACGCCACCTTCCGCTCGCCGACCTGGTCCACGCCGGGGACGACGGTGGCGGCCAGGGCGAGGTGCTCGGCGTCGAACTCCAGGGCGATCGTGAAGGGCCCGCCGGTCACGGGCTCGTGCCGCACCGCGAGCCGGGTCGCGTCCTTGGCGGCGGCGCGGATGTCGGCGGCGGTCCGGGCGGGCGTCCGGCACACGGCCGCGTACCGGGACACGTGGTCCTTGACGGCGACCTTGCGGGCCTCGGGCGCGTAGCCGAGGGCGTCCTCGCAGGCCAGGTCGTCGCCGGTGAAGAGGACGACCGGGACGCCGTACTCGGCGGCCACGTGCGCGTTGAGCAGGCCCTCGCTGGCGCGGACGTCGTTGAGCCAGACGCCGGTGACGGAGTTGGGCAGGTAGGTGTGGGCGAGGACGCCCTCCATGCCGGCGCCGGTGTGGTAGCCGATGAAGGCCACACCGTCGACGTCGCCGTGCTGGACGCCCTCGACCATGGAGAGCGTCTTGTGCCGGCCGGTGATCATCTGGGCGCGGTCGTCGAGCTGCTCCAGGAGCAGGTTGCGCATGCTCCAGTGGGCCTCGTTGATGAGGACCTCGTCGGCGCCGCCGTCGTAGAAGCCGAGGACGGCGGCGTTGACGTCGGAGGTGAACATCGGCCGGCACCGCTCCCACTGCGGCGCGCCGGGCAGCACGTCGCCGGGCCAGGTCACCCCGGTGGCGCCCTCCATGTCGGCGCTGATGAGGATCTTCATGCTGCTTCACGTTACGCGTCGACGGGTGAACTTCCTACGAGGCGGAACGAAGGTCGAGCCCACTCCCGTATGCGGCGCCGGGGCCTCCGCTTCGTCATGCCCCGTTGGAGTCCGGCTTGTCCGCCGCGACCTCCTCGCAGGACTTGCTCGCAGGACTTGTCGGACTCGTGCGCGGTGATCCGAACCTGGGACGGGTCCTCGGTCCTTGACGGGAAGTCGATGGTGAAGCAGCGGCTGACCTTGGTGTCCCCTGAGCCGAAGAGGTGCGGGAAGGGCTCGTACGAACGTGAGAACCGCGCCAGGACGCGTGCGCCCGCGCCGTCGAACCGCAGACAGTAGAGCCACGCGCCGGTGCGACCGTTGCTCGGATGCCATGGCTGCCCACCGGAAGTCGCCGTCGCCCTCGGGGGCCGTCACGATCTTGTCGATGCCTTCGCCGTGGGAGACCCTGTAGCTTGACCGAGTCCAAGAGTTCCTGCTGCTTGGCCTCCATGTCCCGGCTTCACCGACGCCGCTCACGCGGAGGGTCGCGTTCAGTACGTCCTCGCCCCAGGTCCCGGAGCCCCGACCATGCACCTGACCGCCCTACACCACCGCCGACTCGCCGCAGCCATGGTGGCGTTGGTCCTGCCTCTCGCCGGGTGTTCGTCCTCGCACCACACGACCTCCGCCGCCGGGACCCCGAGCCCGGCGGCCTCCGCCCCGCTGTCCTCCCCCACCTCCGGCGAGCCGTCCCCGTCGGCCTCCGCCTCCTTCGACCTCTCGGCCTGGCCGACCGCGCCGATCAACGTCGACGAGCCCGGGTTTCCCAAGGGGTACTCCTACGGGGTGCTGAAGCGGAACTACACGGGTACCGATTTCATCGACGCCCTGGCCCGGCAGTGGCACATCAGCCTCGCCGCCCGAAAGAAGCTCGCCGCCATACCGAAAGGCAGCGGACCCGCCGTATGGCACGCCGCGGGAACCACGCATCCGTCCAGCGGCACCGAACTCTGGGTGGCCGGGCTGTGGGACCTGGCCGGCGATCTGGAGTACCTGTCATGCGGGGCCACCGTGAAGGCACCCGGCCGGGCGGCCTTCCTGCGCGCCTGTGCCCGGTTCGACCACCCCGGCTCCGACCCGGCCGCGGCGGTCCGCTGGCTGGACAGCGTCACCGACCCCGTGGACCGGAAGCACCGCAAGGACCAGCTGACCGTGGACAGCCCCCTGTACCGGGCGGGACCGGCGGCCGCCTACCTCACGGAGTACGGCAAGGGCTCGATCCCCGACATGGACCAGCTCACCTTCTTCGGCCTCAAGACCTGACCGCGGCCGGAACGGCGCCTGGGCCGGGGCCGCGCACTCCGCCCACACCGTCTTGCCCGGCCCGTCGGACCGCACGTGCCACCCCCAGCAGGCCGCCAGCCCCGCGACGATGAGCAGCCCCCGACCCCCGGCGTCCTCGGGGTCCGGCGCGCGCAGCGCCTCCGGACGGGGCGGTGTGCGTTCGGCGCGGGTGTCGGAGACCTCGACCCGGACCACCGTACGGGCGGGTCCGGTCACGGACAGGCGCAGGTGGAAGTCCCGGCCGGACACATGCCCGTGCCGCACCGCGTTGGCGGTCAGCTCGCCGACGACCAGCGCGATCGCCTCGTGCGGGCCGCCGCCGTACGGGATTCCCCAGGTGTCCAGCCGGTGGGCGGCCAGCCTGCGGGCGAGCCGGGCACCGCGCGGGGTGGAGGTGAAGCGCATCTCGAAGTCGCCCTCGGGTTTGTTCGTCATGCCGACAACGGTGTCCGCGGTCGCGTAGCGTGACCAGTGGTGACGCACTGACGCGGGCCGGTTGTACGCGCGGTGGCGGTGCGCGTACGAGCGGCGCGGCGTGACGCCGTCCCGGACAAGGGCGTTGGGGCAGGGAGGCGGTAGGGGTGACCGAGGTGACGGACGAAGAGAACTCCGCGGGCCAGGCGGCGGACGCCTCGGGGCGGGGGGTGGTCGCGGCGTTCGGCCAGACCATGAAGACGCTGCGGGTCCGGGCGGGCCTGGAACGCGAGGAGTTGGGGCGGCGGATCGGCTACTCGGCGTCCACGGTCGCGTCGTTCGAGCAGGGCCGCCGGATCCCGTCCCCCAGGACCATCGACAAGGCGGACGAAGCGCTGGGCGCGGAGGGGCTCCTGACGGTGTGGAAGGAGCAGGTGGAGAGGGCGCAGTATCCGGTCTTCTTCCAGGGGATGGCGAAGTTGGAGAAGGAGGCCGTGGAACTGCTCGCATACGACACACATGTGCTCAACGGCCTGCTTCAGACCGAGGAGTACATGAGGGCCGTGCTCGACCTGCGCCGCCCGGTCCTGGACCAGGAGATCATCGAGCAACGAGTAACCGCGCGGCTGGCCCGCCAGGACATCTTGCACGGCGGGTCCGCGCCGCTGTTGAGCTTCGTCCTCGAAGAGGCGGCCCTGCGACACCCCTGGGGCGGCGAGGCTGTGCACCGCGGGCAGTTGGAGCAGTTGCTGTTGATCGGCGAAAGGCGGAACGTCGAGATCCAGGTCATGCCGACGGACCGCCGATACAACGCCGGCGTGGACGGTGCGTTCACGGTCATCACACGCAAGGACGGAATGAGGTTCGTCTACGTCGAAGCCCAGGGAACCAGCGTCCTGCAGACCGAGCCGGAACAGACGACTCTCGCAGCCGCCCGCTATGGGATCATCCGATCACAGGCTCTCCCCTCGGGAGAATCGCTCGACTTCCTGGAAAGGTTGCTGGGATCGCTATGAACAACTCCGAGTCCTCGGCCATCGTGTCCGGTCTCGTTTGGTTCAAAAGCAGCTACAGCGGAGCTGAAGGCGGCCAGTGCGTAGAGGTCGCCTGGTTCAAGAGCAGCCACAGCGGAACCGAGGGCGGGGACTGCGTAGAGGTCGCGGCCGACCCCGGAGTCGTGTACGTCCGTGACTCCAAGGCCGTGGCCGGACCCGTCGTCTCCGTGTCGCGTGCGGCGTGGGCGGGGTTCCTCGCGGTCCGCTAGCCGTCAGCTCTCGCGGCCGGCCAGGATCCACTTCGAGGGCAGCACGATCAGCTCGCCGTCCGGTGTGGACTCCGTCGTGGTCAGGGGGAGTTCACCGCTCGCCAGGACCGTGAGGCCCGCGCTGCGCAGGTAGGCGGGGACCGCGTCGTCGGCGACCTCGCCGGGGGCGATCCCGTGGCGGAAGACCGGGGCGAGCTTGGGCGGCGGGCCGGACGGGCTCTGGGCGAGGCCGCCGAGGACGGGGCGGGCGGCCTCGGCGAGCTCGACGAGGAAGACCCGGCCGCGGCTGCCGACGAGGGTGGCGATGGAGTCCACCAGCGGCTGCCGGTCCTCCGGTTCGCACTGGTGCAGGACGCCCCGCATGTAGACGTTGGCGTCGCCGAGTTCCGCGTGCAGGGACTCGGTCTCGCTCTTCTCGGCCGCGTCGAGGAGGCGGTAGCGGGCCTGTGCGGCGGGGTCGGCGTGCCGGGCGTGGTCCAGGGCGGCCTCGGATATGTCGGCACCCAGGACGCGCGGGAAGCGCTGCGCGAGGTAGCGGGTCTGGGTGCCGTTGCCGCAGCCGAGGTCGACCAGGGGCAGCCCCGGGTCGGTGAGCCGGTGTTCGAAGAGGGCGACGTGGACCGCGGCGGTCACGTCCGGTTCGGCGTCCCAGAACACCGCCCCGGGTTCGTCGGGGGCCTCTTTCCAGAAACCCTCCCAGGCATGCCGGTACCGACTCGTCACGCTCATGGCCAACTCCCCAGGGTAAAACCACAGATGACCGCCGTCACTGACGGGTCAGTACGGTTTACCCTGCGCAGGTTTCGGCCACAAGCGCCCGGCGCGTTCCTTCACCACACGTTCGGCGAACGTGCGCCCCCTGAGTCAGCGGCGCCGTGAGGTGAGTTCGAACCAGACGGTCTTCCCGGCGGCGGTACGGCTGGTGCCCCACTCCCGGGCCAGCGTGCTGACCACCCGCAGGCCGCGTCCGGCGTCGGCGTCGGGCCGCGCGCTGAGCAGGGTCGGCAGGGTGTGGTCGTCGTCATCGACCTCGCACAGCAGGGTCTCGCCGCGGATCAGCCGGAGCTGGACCGGGCGGCTGTGCGAGTGCCGCAGGGCGTTGGTGACGAGTTCGCTGACCATCAGTTCGGCCGGGTCGGCGAGCCCGGCCAGGCCCCAGTCGTGGAGCTGCTCGCGGACGGCGGCACGGGCCCGGCGGACCTCGGCCGGGTCGAGGGCGAGCCGCCATTCGGCGACGTCCTCGGGCTCGATGCCGTTGAGGCGGGCCATCAGCAGGGCGACGTCGTCCTTACGGCCGCCGCGGGTGTTGAGGGCGCGGATGATGGTGTCGCAGGCGTCGTCCATGGAGGCCGCCGGATGGGCGGCGGACTCGCAGAGGGTGGCCAGGCCGACGCCGATGTCCTCGCCGCGCATCTCGACCAGTCCGTCCGTGCACATGACCAGCCGGTCGCCGGGTTCGACGCGCACCCGCAGCGACTCGAAGGCGACCCCGCCGACGCCTATCGGCGCCCCGGTGGGCAGGTCGAGGAGTTCGCTGCGCCCGTCGACCGCGCGGACCAGCACGGGAGGGATGTGGCCCGCGTTGGCGAGGTGCAGCTCGCTCCCGATCGGGTCGTAGACGGCGTAGAGGCAGGTGGCGAGGTAGCCGTCGCCGAGGCGCTGGGCCAGGTCGTCGAGGTTGCGCAGGAGTTGGGCGGGCGGCAGGTCCATGGCCGCCATCGTCTGCACGGCGGTCCGCAACTGGCCCATCATCGCGGCCGAGTTGAGGCCGTGGCCCATCACGTCGCCGACCACCAGGGCGGTGCGGGCGCCGGGCAGTTTCACCGAGTCGAACCAGTCGCCGCCGACCCGGCCGAGGAGAGTGCCCGGGAGGTACCGGGTGGCGATGTCGCAGCCCGCCATGCGCGGCGGGATGTGCGGCAGCATGCTGTCCTGGAGGGTCTCGGCGACGCTCTCCTGGTACGTGTACATGCGCGCGTTGTCGAGCACGAGCCCGGCGCGGGCGGCGAGTTCGGCTCCGGTGACCCGGTCCATGTCGTTGAACATCTCGCGCTCGGGGTGGCGCAGCAGGATCATGAAGCCGAGCACGACGTTGCGCGCCTTGAGCGGGACGACCAGCATCGAACGGCCGGTGATCAGCGGCCGGATGTCCCGCTTCTCGAACTGCGAGGCGATGGCGTGGCCCATCTCCACGCTGATCCGCGGCACCAGGACCGGTTCGCCGGTGGTCATGCACTGGAAGAACGGGGTGTGCGCCGGGAACGGCATGGCCTCGCCGACGGGGACGACGTCGTCCCAGCGGCCGGGTTCGTCGGTGTGCTCCAGGGCGACCCGGTGCCACATGGTGGTGGTGTCGGGCACGCCGTCCGGGAACCCCTCGCCGGCGACGACCTGTTCGCGCAGGTAGGTGCCGGCGACGTCGGTGAAGCGGGGGACGACGGCTCTGCTGACCTCGACGATGGTGCGGGACAGGTCGAGCGAGGTGCCGATCTTCCCGCTGACCTCGGTGAGGAATTCGAGGCGTTCGCGGACGGCGACGTACTCCAGGTCCTCGCGGTCGTCCTCGGTGAGTTCGGCGGGCACGGGCCGGCCCTCGGCGGCCACGCGGGCCGCGCGCTCGCGGCGGGCCTTGCGCTCGGTGCGTCGGGTGACACCCCAGTCGGGGGTCACCGGCACCCGGTCGTTCTGGCTGAACTCCAGGACGGGGTAGCCGAGTTCGAGGACCTGGGCGACAATCCGGGCGCTTTCGTCGACGCTCATGCTGGGCAGGATCTCGGGAAGCCTGCGGGCCAGCTCCTCGGCGCCGGGGAAGTCGGTGTGCAGGGCGAAGCCGGGCGCGATGCGCTCGAAGGCGATGCCCTCGTCCTGCTCGGCCCGGCGCAGCCGCTCGGCGTCGGCGGCGAGCACCAGCAGCCGCTCGTTCCCCGGGCCGACCAGCGGGTAGGCCCACCAGAGCACGTCCACGCGGTCGTGGCCGTGGTCCGGCACGGTGAGCCGGGCGCGGCCGGCGGCCGGGAAGCTCAGCCGTCCGTCGAGGGAGGACTCCAGGTCGGGTCCGAGGCCGTCGTAGGCCGCGTAGGCGCCGTACGGGGTGATCTCGTCGTCCTCGGGGAGCGCGCCGGAGACGGGCAGCAGGTCGAGGACGGAGTGGCCGATGGCCTCCTCCTTGGCGGCGCCGAAGAGCCGCCGGGCGCCGGTGCTCCAGTGCGAGACGTCGCCGTCGCGGTCGACGACGACCACGGCCAGGGGGATGCGGCCCGACGCGCCGTCCCCAGCACCGAGGCCGGGATCCGTGTCCCGCTCGCTGCCATGGTCCATGGCCCAGGCCCTCTCTCCCCACGGCTCCGCAAAAGATCTGTGCCGCCCGTCACTACGGTACGGTGGCCGCCGGTTGCGATGTGTGGCAATCCTGGAATTGGTTTCACCGGATCGCACCGGCGCGCAGGTCCGCGCCCCCGTACGGTGCGCGAACCGCGTCCGCCGCGTACCGACCGCTCCGCGCGCTCAGTCCTCGTGGCCGAGCTGGAGATCGCGTTCGGTGCGGCCACCGCCCGCGACCTGGAGCACGGTGGCGACCGGCGGGTAACCGGCGGCGATGACCGTGTACTCGCCCGAGGACAGGTCGACGAACCGGAACGTCCCGTCGGCACCGGTGGTGAGGGTGTCCACGACGTTCCCCGCGGCGTCGAGCAGGGTCACCCGCGCGTCCTCCACGGGCCGGCCTCCGCCGGCCCGGACGGTGCCCTTCAGCACGGCGCCGCCCGCGAGTTCGACGTCCTGCCGGGTCTCCCGGGAGGCCTGGACGGTGACCGGGAGGGCGGCCGGGCGGAAGGCGGGGGCGCTGCCGGCGAGGGTGTACTCGCCGGCCACCAACTCGGTGATCACGTAGCCGCCCTCGCGCCCGCTGCGGACGCTGGCGACGACCTCGCCGTGCACGTTGGTGAGGGTGACGGTGGCGTCCCGTACCGGGGTGCCGTCGGCGGTGCGCACGCTGCCCGCGAGCCGCCCGGCGCCGCCGAGGACGACGTCCAGCTCGACGGGCCGTTCGCCGACCGTCACGGAGACGGCCTGCGGCTGGTGGCCGCCGGCGGCGGCGATCAGGACGTACGAGCCGGTGCCGGGGGTGGCCAGCGCGTACCGGCCGTCCTCCGCGCTGGCACCGCGGCCGATCTGCCGGCCGACGGCGTCGATGAGGGTGAGCGCGGCGCGCGGCACCACGGTCCCGTCGGGGTGCTGCACCGTGCCGCAGACCGGGATCCCGGCACCGGTGCGGGGCGACCGGGCCTGCGGGACCGCGGCGTTGGCGGTTGTCGGTTCCGATTCGGCGGTGGGGTGGGACACCAGCGGTTTCTCCTTGAGGAAGCAGGCGACGAGCAGGCCGAGGACGAGCACCGGGACCAGGTAGAGGAAGATCCTGGGCATCGCGTCCGCGTAGGCGCGGATGTAGGCGTCGCGCAGCGCCGGGGGCAGCGCGTGCACGAGCTGCGGGGTGAGGGACTCGGGGTCGGGCAGGCGGGCGCCCGCGTGGGCGGGGAGACGTCGGTGCAGGGCGTCGGTGAGCCGGTCGGCGAAGAGGGTGCCGAAGACGGCGGCGCCGACGCTGCCGCCGATCTGCCGGAAGTAGTTGTTGGCGCTGGTGGCGGTGCCGAGGTCGGCAGGCCGTACGGAGTTCTGCACGGCGAGGACGAGCACCGGCATCACCATGCCGATCCCGGCGCCGAGGACGGCCATCCAGACGCTGTACTGCCAGCGCGGGGTGCCGACTTCGAGGCGGGACAGCAGCCACATCCCCACGACCGACAGACCGCCGCCGAGCACCGGGTAGATCCGGTAGTGCCCGGTGTGGCTGATGAGCTGTCCCGCGACGATCGAGGCGCCGACGATCCCGCCCATCATGGGCAGCATCAGCAGCCCGGACCCGGTCGCCGAGGCGCCGTCGACCATCTGCAGGAAGGTCGGCAGATAGCTGGCGGCGCCGAACAGGGCGACCCCGACGACCAGTCCGACCAGACCGGTGACGTTGAAGACGGAGTCCCGGAACAGCCGCAGCGGGATGAGGGGTTCGGCCGCGTGGTGCTCGGCGACGGCGAACAGGACCCCGGCGACCAGCGCGCCCGCGCCCAGTCCGAGGATGACGCGCGAGCCCCAGTCGTACTCCGTCCCGCCCCAACTGGTCAGCAGTACCAGGCAGGTCGAGGCGGCGCCGAGCAGCAGGGTGCCCAACACGTCGAAACGGGCCCGGACCTGAGGCTTCGGCAGCTTGAGCACGGCGGTGATGACGGCGAGCGTGACCAGCCCGAAGGGCACGTTGACGTAGAAGCACCAGCGCCAGGAGAGGTGGTCGGTGAAGTAGCCGCCGAGCAGCGGTCCGGCGACGGAGGCGAGCCCGAAGGCGGCGCCGATCAGGCCCATGAAACGGCCGCGCTGCCGGGGCGGCACGATGTCCGCGATGATCGCCTGCACGCCGATCATCAACCCGCCCGCGCCGACGCCCTGGACGGCGCGGAAGGCGATCAGCTGGTCCATGGTCTGCGCCCGTCCGGCCAGCGCGGACCCGACGGCGAAGACGAGGATGGCGAACTGGAAGACGCCCTTGCGGCCGATGAGGTCGCCGAGCTTGCCGTAGACGGGGAGGCCGACGGTGGAGGTGAGCAGGTAGGCGGTGATCGCCCAGGACATCCTGTCGAGGCCGTGCAGCTCGCCGACGATCTTCGGCAGCGCGGTGGCGACGATCATCTGGTCCAGCGCGGCGAGGAGCAGGGCGAGCATCAGCCCGCAGAACACCAGCCGGGTGCGGCGCGGCCCGAGTCCGGAGACCGGGGCGGGTTCCGGTTCGGGGGCGACCGCGGACACCGCGGCCGGCTCCTCGTAGTGCACCAGCGTCGTCCCGCCCACGTACCGCTCCCCTCGTCGCGCCTGCGCACGACTGCCGCCTCGTTTCCGTAGGGCGACAACTGCGAGCAGGCACGACGAGTTACGGCACGAAACCGGCGGGTCCGGAGATCCACCCGAACCGGTGAGGGGCCAACAGGCCCGGTTCTCCGGGAGGTTACTTCTCGACCTCGGTGGCGAGCTTGTCGAGCACCTGGTCGTAGATCCGGCCGAGGCCCTTGGGCGCGAAGGTCTTCTCGAAGAAGCCGCCGATGCCGCCGGCGCCCTGCCAGGTGGTGTGCACGACGACCCGGGACTTCCCCTCGCCGGCCGGGGTGACGCGCCAGGTGGTGACCATGGAGGAGTTGCGGTCCTTCTCGACCAGCTCGCCGTCGGTGGGCTCGCTGACCTCCAGGAGGCAGTCCCGGACCCGCTTGCTGGTGGCCTGCAGCTTCCAGTGGACGAGGGTGCCCTCGCCGTCGCCGCCCTCGCGCACCTCGTACTCGCTGAAGTGTTCGGAGAGCAGCTTCGCGCGCGTGCCGCTGTAGTCGGCGATCGCGTCGAACACCGTCTCCGCATCCGCGCCGACGACCCGCTCCGTAGTGGCCTCGACCTGCGCCATCGCTTTCCTCCAGCACCTGAGTTCTCGGGGTTGCGCCAAGCCAACCACCCCGGCGCCCGGCCGCCCAAATCGGGGTGCCCGAAGCGGTCGGAAACGTGATCCGAACGACGTCCGCGCGGTCTCCACAGATCGTTCGCACGATCATGGGAACAGATGTTCTATTCTGTGGGCAGTGCTACCGAGGAGGCGTCATGCGCTGGGAGAACCTCACCGAGGAGACCGGTCACAGCCGGGCCGGCACCGCGCTGTTCGGTGCGGACGCGGTCACGACCCGGACCTTCGACACGCCGGAGTTCCGGGGGATCACGTTCCACGAGGTGCGGGCGCGGTCGATCATCAACCGGGTGCCGGGCGCCTCGCGGATGCCGTTCGAGTGGACGGTGAACCCGTACCGGGGCTGCTCGCACGCGTGCGTGTACTGCTTCGCCCGCAAGACCCACAGCTATCTGGACCTGGACACCGGGATCGGCTTCGACACCCAGATCGTGGTCAAGGTCAACGCCCCGGAGCTGCTCCGCCGCCAGCTGGGCTCGCGCCGCTGGCTCGGCGACCACATAGCGATGGGCACCAACGTCGACTGCTACCAGCGCGCCGAGGGGCGCTACCGGCTGATGCCGGGGATCATCTCCGCCCTCACCGAGCACGCCAACCCGTTCTCGATCCTGACCAAGGGCACCCTGATCCTGCGCGACCTGGAGCTGCTGCGCCGGGCGGCGGACGTCACGGACATCGGCATCTCGGTCTCGGTCGGCTTCGTCGACCCCGAGCTGTGGCGGACCGTGGAGCCGGGCACCCCGGCCCCCGAGCGCCGCCTGGACGTCGTCCGCGCCCTCGCCGGGGCCGGTATCGGCTGCGGGGTCCTGATGGCGCCGGTGATCCCCTTCCTCGGCGACCACCCGGCCCAGCTCCGGGCCACCGTGCGGGCGATCGCGGCGGCCGGGGCCACCTCGGTGACACCCCTGGTGCTGCATCTGCGGCCCGGCGCCCGCGAGTGGTTCATGAGCTGGCTCGCGGCCCACCACCCGCACCTGGTGCGGCGTTACGAGCGGCTGTACGCGGAGGGCGCCTACGCCCCCAAGTGGTACCAGCGCCGGATCACCCGTCAGGTGCACGAGCTGGCCGAGGAGTACGGCATCGGGCCGAACCGCCCGGGCACCGCCCGGCGGATCCCGGTACCGGCGGCGGAGGAGGAGCCCGCGGCGCCGGAGCCGACCCAGCTCACCCTGCTCTGACCGACCGGCGGGCCGGGGGCGTTCGGGCGCAACCCTCGGACCAATTGGGTCATTCATCGTCAGAATGGGTTCTTCCGGGTCCTGTTTCCGGGACGATGCGGCGAGGACCGTGGCACGTGCGGTCCGCTCCCCTCCGTCCTGGGAGGACCCATGCGAACACGCGCAGCCGTGCTGTGCGCCGTCGCCGCCGTCGTGGCCGGTTCGTTCACCGGCCTGCCCGCGAGCGCCGCCACCCGAGCCCCCGTCCAGATCTCCCCGGTGACCTGGAAGAAGTGCGGCACCACCGACTACCCGACGCTCCAGTGCGGCTCGGTCAAGGTGCCTCTGGACCACCGCAACCCGCGCGGGCGGCAGATCACGCTCGCCCTCTCCCGCGTCCCGCACACCGCATCGGTCTCCCAGGGGCCGCTGCTGGTCAACCCCGGCGGCCCCGGCGGCAGCGGGCTGGCCCTCGCCGGTTTCGTGGCGTCCACGCTGCCCAAGAAGGTGGCCGCCCAGTACGACGTCATCGGCTTCGACCCGCGCGGCGTCGGGAAGAGCACCCCGGCGATCGACTGCATGCCCGGCTACTTCAAGCCGGTGCGCCCCGACTCGGTCCCGGCCACCCCCGCCCTCGAACAGGCGAACCTCAAGCGGGTGCGGTCGTTCGCGGCGGCCTGCGGCAAGAAGTACGCCAACCTGCTGCCGCACCTCGACACGGTCGACGCCGCACAGGACCTCGACTCGATCCGCCAGTCCCTCGGCGTCCGGCAGATCAGCTACTTCGGCTACTCGTACGGCACCTACCTGGGCGCCGTCTACGCGAAGCTGCACCCGGACCGGATCCACCGCCTGGTCCTGGACTCGATCGTCGACCCCACGGGCGTCTGGTACGACGACAACCTGAGCCAGGACTACGCGTTCGACGACCGCCAGCGCGCCCTGATGGCGTGGATCGCGAAGTACGACTCGACGTACAAGCTCGGCAAGGACCCGGACAAGGTCGAGGCCAAGTGGTACGCCATGCGGGCCGCCCTGGCGAAGAAACCGGCCGGCGGCAAGGTGGGCGCCTCCGAGCTGGAGGACACCTTCATCCCCGGCGGCTACTACGACGGCTACTGGCCCTACCTGGCCGACGCGTTCTCCGCCTACGTCAACGGCAGGAAGACCGCGGCGCTGGTCGAGGCGTACCAGAACTTCGCCGCCGTCGACGCGTCGGGCGACAACGGCTACAGCGTCTACGCGGCCGTCCAGTGCCGGGACTCCTCCTGGCCGCGGGACTGGAACCAGTGGCGCAAGGACAACTGGGCGGCCTATGAGAAGGCACCCTTCATGGTCTGGAACAACGCCTGGTACAACGCGGCCTGCGCGTCCTGGCCGACGAAGTCCCTGAAGCCGCCGAACATCGCCAACGCCGAGCTCCCGCCGGTCCTCCTCTTCCAGGCCACGGACGACGCGGCCACCCCCTACCAGGGCGGCGTCACGGTCCACCGGCTGCTGGCCGGCTCCAGCCTGGTCGTGGAGCAGGACGGCGGCAACCACGGCATCACGCTCAGCGGCAACACCTGCCTGGACACCCACCTCGCCGCCTACCTGACCGACGGCACGGTCCCGCGCGGCACCGGCACCGCCGACGCGGTCTGCGCCAAGACCCCCGACCCGAAGCCCCTCACCACCAAGGCGGCCTCGACGTCGTCCCGCGGCTCGACCCTGCACGGGCTGCTGGGGTTCCGCGGCTGAGCCGGTCCTGACGTCCCGTCGGGGGCGTTGTCAGACCCGTGGTCCACCATGGACGCATGAGTGATCTGACCCGCATCCCCGCCCCCGACGGCGTCGCCCCCGCCGCCCAGTACACGCACGTGGTGGCGGCGACCGGCCGGCTCGTCGCCGTCTCCGGCCAGCTGCCGCTGGACGAGGACGGCCGGCTGGTCGGCGAGGGCGATCCGGCGGCCCAGGCCCGCCAGGTCTTCGAGAACCTGCGGCGCTGCCTGGCGGCGGCCGGCGCCACCTTCGACGACGTGGTCAAACTCACCTACTTCGTCACGGACATGGCCCACCTGCCGGCCGTCCGCGCGGCCCGCGCCGCCCACATACCCGACGACCGCCTCCCGGCCGCCTCCGCCGTCCAGGTGGCCGCGCTCGTCGCCCCGCAGTTCCTGACGGAGATCGAGGCGCTGGCGGTGGTGGCCGGCTGACGCCGGTTCCCGGGCGGGCGGCGCCGTCCGCTCCCTAGGGTGCCGTCATGAACGACGACGCGCTCCCCGCACCTGCCCTCCACGTCCGCCCCATGACCCTCGCCGACTGCGGCCGGGTCTCGGAGATCCGCATCCGGGGCTGGCAGTACGCGTACCGGGGCCTCATGCCGCAGCCCTTCCTGGACGGGCTCAGCGTCGAGCGGGACGCCGAGCGGCGGCGGGCCCGGTTCCGGGACGGCCGGGACGGGGTGACGGAGCTGGTCGCCGAGCGGCGCGGCACCGTCGTGGGGTGGGCGGCGCACGGGCCGTACCGGGACGGTGAAGTGCGCACCGGTGACGCCGAGTTGTACGCCATCTACCTGGACGCCGCCCACCTCGGCACGGGCGCCGGGCGGGCGCTGCTCACGGCGGTCCTGGAGCAGTGCGCCGGGCACCCGCGCGTGTACCTGTGGGTGCTGAAGGAGAACGCGCGTGCCCGGCGGTTCTACGAGATGGCGGGTTTCGCGGCCGACGGCACCGAGGAGCCGTACGAGGTCGACGGGGTGCGGGTGCCCGAGGTGCGGTACGTCAGGGAGTCCGGCGTCACCTCTGCCTAGGGATGCGGGCGAGGGCCTCGACGGCCGCCCCCGCGAGGGTGGGGTGGGCCAGGGCCTCGGTGAGGACGCGGCGGGCCCGGGTGTCGCCGAGGGCGCCGAGGCCGTCCACGCAGGCGAGGGCGACCCTGCGGTAGGGGTCGTGCGGGCGCAGCCGGCGTTCCAGGGTGGTGATCAGGGCGGGGACGGACTCCGGCGCGCGGAGTTCGACCAGGAGACGGACGGGCTGCAGGGCGTAGGCGACGCGGAGTTCGTTGGTGGCGAGGGCGGCGGCGGCACGGGCGGTGCGCGGGTCCCGGAGGCGGGCGAGGGCACAGGCGGCGGAGACGCAGCGGGGCGGGTCACGGTGGTTGAGGAGGAGGACCAGCGTCTCGAAGGCCCGCCGGTCCCCGGCCGTCCCCAGCCGGAACGCCGCCAGCTCCCTCGCCCACAGGGGCTGCCCGGCCGCGGTGAGCACCTCCGCCAGCCGGTCGTGGTCCTCGGTGGCCAGAAGCCGGTCGAAGGCCGCCGTCCCCTGCGACTCCTGCCGCAAACGCTCCGTGAGTGATCGCAACTCTTCGTCCACGAAGCCCAGCGTAGAGGGGTTGCCGCAGGAGAGGGACGTACATCACAAACTCGGGGGACTGGCGCGCTCGTTACCCGCCGGTTAAGCTCAATCGAGCGAGTCACCCACTCGCAGTAACGCTCACGCCGGTTTGGTGACGCAGCCGCCGTGAGGACGAAGGTCGGTTCGGTACCTCGTACCGCAGTACGACCCGGCTCCGGGACAGGGCCGGTCGGAATCCGCCGTTTCCGGGCGTGTGCGCGCCCGTGGCGGCAGCACCGGGCGTGTGCGCTCGCAGCCCGGCACCACCCGCATTCACGCAGCTCTCTCCGCACCCGGTGCGCCCCTCGGCGCACCCGGGCGCGCTTCCAGTCGTCACCCTCATTCCTGGAGTCCCGCGATGGCCACTCCCCAGTCCGACCCTTCCCTGTCCCCGCTCAAGACGATCGCCGTCGTCGGCCTCGGCACCATGGGCACCGGTATCGCCGAGGTCCTCGCGAAGGCCGGCCGCGAGGTGATCGGCATCGACATCAGCGAGGCCCAGGCCGCCAGGTCCCTCGCCGCCCTGGAGGCCGCCACCGCGCGTGCCGTGGCGCGCGGCAAGCTGACCGAGCAGGAGCGCGCCGAAGCCCTCGCCCGGATCCGCACCGGCACCGACCTGTCGGCCGCCGCCGACGCCGACCTCGTCATCGAGGTGGTCCCGGAGTCGTACGACATCAAGCACCAGGTCCTGCGCGAGCTGGACGGCATCGTCCGCCCCGGGACCATCCTCGCCACCGGCACCAACGCGCTCTCCGTGACCCGGCTCGCCGCCGACTCGGCCCGCCCCGAGCGCGTCCTCGGCCTGCACTTCTTCAACCCGGCCCCGGCGATGAAGCTGGTCGAGGTGGTCTCCTCGGTGCTCACCGCGCCGGGCGCCGTCGCCGCCGTCACCGACCTGGCGATCGAGCTGGGCAAGGAGCCGGTCGCGGTCGGCGACCGCCCCGGGTTCGTCGCGGACGGACTGCTGTTCGGCTACCTCAACCAGGCCGCCGCGATGTACGAGGCGAAGTACGCCTCCCGCGAGGACATCGACGCGGCCATGCGGCTCGGCTGCGGCCTGCCGATGGGCCCGCTGGCCCTGCTGGACCTGATCGGCATCGACACCGCGCGCACGGTCCTGGAGGCCATGTACGCCGAGTCCCGCGACCGGCTGCACGCCCCGGCGCCCGTCCTCAAGCAGCTCAGCGAGGCCGGCCTGACCGGCCGCAAGTCGGGCCGCGGCTTCTACACCTACGAGGCCCCCGGCAGCGCCACCGTCGTCCGGGACGCGCTCACCCCGCTGGACGGCGCCGCGCTCACCCCGGGCCGTACGGTCCGCTCGGTCGGCGTCGCCGGCTCCGGCACCATGGCCTCCGGGATCGCCGAGGTCTTCGCCAAGGCCGGGTACGAGGTCGTCCTCGCCGCCCGCAGCGAGGAGAAGGCACAGGCCGCCAAGGCCCGCATCGGCAAGTCCCTGGACCGCTCCGTCGGCAAGGGCCGGATGACCGCCGAGGCCGCCGCGCAGACCCTGGACCTGATCACCCCGGCGGGCTCGTACGACGCCTTCGCGGACGTCGACCTGGCCGTCGAGGCGGTCGCCGAGGACCTGGAGGTCAAGCGGCAGCTGTTCCAGGCCCTGGACAAGGTCTGCAAGCCGGGTGCGGTGCTCGCCACCACCACGTCCTCGCTGCCGGTCGTCGCCTGCGCCCGGGCCACCGCGCGTCCGCAGGACGTGATCGGCATGCACTTCTTCAACCCGGCGCCGGCCATGAAGCTGGTCGAGGTCGTCCGTACCGTGCTGACCGGCGAGGACGTGCACGCCACGGTCCGCGAGGTCTGCGCCCGCATCCGGAAGCACGCGGTCGACTGCGGCGACCGGGCCGGGTTCATCGTCAACGCGCTGCTGTTCCCGTACCTGAACAACGCGATCAAGATGGTGGAGGAGCACTACGCCTCGCTCGACGACATCGACGCGGCGATGAAGCTCGGCGGCGGCTACCCGATGGGGCCGTTCGAACTCCTGGACGTGGTCGGCCTGGACGTCTCGCTCGCCATCGAGAAGGTGCTGCACCGAGAGTTCCGCGACCCGGGCCTCGCGCCCGCGCCGCTCCTGGAGCATCTGGTGGCCGCGGGCTGCCTCGGCCGCAAGACCGGCCGTGGCTTCCGCGAATATGCCCGCCGCTGACGGCGTCGGCGACTGGTTCCGGGACGAGAAGGACTGGGGCGGACTGCTCGACCCCGTGGACGGTCCCCCGCCCTTCACGGGCGGGGGAAACCCCGGACCTGCGCATCAAGCTGCGCACATGCAGTACGTTCGGGTCATGTCCCAGCCCGCCAAGTCCTCACGTACCCCCGCCACGCCGGACGCGCCGGAGAGTGCCGCGGGCAGCCGCGCGGCGGCCCAGCGGCTCAAGATGCGCCGGGAGCTGGCGGCAGCCGCGATGGAGCTCTTCGCGACGAAGGGGTACGAGGCGACCACCGTCGACGAGATCGCCGCCGCGGCCGGGGTCGCCCGCCGCACCTTCTTCCGCCACTTCCGCTCCAAGGAAGAGGCGATCTTCCCGGACCACGACGACACCCTGATCCGGGCCGAGGCCGTGCTGAACGCGGCCCCGGCCCACGAGCACCCGCTCGACACGGTGTGCCGCGGCATCAAGGAAGTCATGAAGATGTACGCGGCCCGGCCGGACATCTCGGTCGCCCGCTACAAGCTCACCCGCGAGGTACCCACCCTGCGCGAGGCGGAGATCGCGTCGGTGGCCCGTTACGAGCGCCTCTTCACCCGCTACCTCCTCGGCCACTTCGACGAGCACGCCCACGCGGACGACGCGAACGACGACCCGCTGCTGGCCGAGGTCGCGGCGTCGGCCGTGGTCACCGCCCACAACCACGTGCTGCGGCGCTGGCTGCGGGCCGGCGGGCAGGGGGACGTCGAGCTCCAGCTGGACCACGCCTTCGCGATCGTCCGCAAGACCTTCGGGGACGGGATCGGGGCGGGCCGGGAGACCGAGCCCCGCCGGCCCGCGCCGGCCTCGGTCGCCTCGCAGGGGGAGGTGCTGGTGACGGTGGCCCGTACCGACGCCCCGCTGGACGAGGTCATGCGGACCATCGAACAGGCGCTCAAGGAGCGCTGAGCCACCCTCCGGGAGTGTCCTCGGACACTCCCCCGCTGTGACGACGGCCACCCGCCCGGGTGGCCGTTTTGGCATGTCAGAGCACCTTTTCAGGCAACTTTCCGATGCCGTTCGATCGATCATCGCTCATTTGTTACGTAAAGATTTCATCTGAGGCGAACTCGTGGCACTCAGTGCCTTGCGGCCTGACACGCGGTGTCATACGTTGATGGAGTCCGGCCTGTCCCGGTGAGCACACCAGCTCCCCCGCCGGACGCCTGCGTCACAGGCAACCTCCCGCGCCACAAAGCGCTGCCGAAGCACCACCACCGCCGAACCGACGGCACCTTCCCGAAACCCTCAGCAGCACCGACGTAACCCTCAGCGCCCCTTCCCTCAGGGGGCGCAAGCATCGCCGGAGGCAACACCGTGACCACTCAGGCCATTCTGGACGCGATCCAGTCACCGGAATCGACGCCGGCCGACTTCGCGGCCCTGCCGCTTCCCGAGTCGTACCGCGCGATCACCGTGCACAAGGACGAGACGGACATGTTCGCGGGCCTGGAGACCCGCGACAAGGACCCGCGCAAGTCGATCCACCTCGACGAGGTCCCCCTGCCCGAGCTGGGCCCGGGCGAGGCCCTGGTCGCCGTCATGGCATCGAGTGTCAACTACAACTCGGTGTGGACCTCGATCTTCGAGCCGCTGTCGACCTTCGGCTTCCTGGAGCGCTACGGGCGCCTCTCCGAGCTGACCAAGCGGCACGACCTGCCGTACCACATCATCGGCTCCGACCTCGCGGGCGTCGTCCTGCGCACCGGCCCCGGCGTCAACGCCTGGAAGCCCGGCGACGAGGTCGTCGCGCACTGCCTCAGCGTGGAGCTGGAGTCCAGCGACGGGCACAACGACACGATGCTCGACCCCGAGCAGCGGATCTGGGGCTTCGAGACCAACTTCGGCGGGCTCGCCGAGATCGCGCTCGTCAAGTCCAACCAGCTGATGCCGAAGCCGAACCACCTCAGCTGGGAGGAGGCCGCCGCCCCGGGCCTGGTCAACTCGACCGCCTACCGGCAGCTGGTCTCCCGCAACGGCGCCGGCATGAAGCAGGGCGACAACGTCCTGATCTGGGGCGCGAGCGGCGGACTCGGCTCGTACGCCACCCAGTTCGCGCTGGCCGGCGGCGCCAACCCCATCTGCGTCGTGTCCTCGCCGCAGAAGGCGGACATCTGCCGGGCCATGGGCGCCGAGGCGATCATCGACCGCAACGCCGAGGACTACAAGTTCTGGAAGGACGAGCGGGAGCAGGACCCGCGCGAGTGGAAGCGCTTCGGCAAGCGCATCCGCGAGTTCACCGGCGGCGAGGACATCGACATCGTCTTCGAGCACCCCGGCCGCGAGACCTTCGGCGCCTCGGTCTTCGTCACCCGCAAGGGCGGCACCATCACCACCTGCGCCTCCACCTCGGGCTACATGCACGAGTACGACAACCGCTACCTGTGGATGTCCCTGAAGCGGATCATCGGCTCGCACTTCGCCAACTACCGCGAGGCCTGGGAGGCCAACCGGCTGATCGCGAAGGGCAAGATCCACCCGACGCTGTCGAGGACCTACTCCCTGGAGGAGACCGGCCAGGCCGCCTACGACGTGCACCGCAACCTGCACCAGGGCAAGGTCGGCGTCCTCTGCCTCGCGCCCGAGGAGGGCCTCGGCGTGCGCGACGCGGAGATGCGGGCCAAGCACCTCGACGCCATCAACCGCTTCCGCAACATCTGAGACACCCGAGGTCATAGATGACTGAGCGTCAGATCGCCGAAGGCGGCCGGGAGTCCGCGCCGCAGGCGCCGAGGGAGAAGGACCGGCCGTGGCTCATGCGCACGTACGCCGGCCACTCCACGGCCGAGGCGTCCAACGAGCTGTACCGGCGCAACCTCGCCAAGGGCCAGACCGGCCTGTCGGTGGCGTTCGACCTGCCGACCCAGACCGGCTACGACCCCGACCACATCCTCGCCCGCGGCGAGGTCGGCCGGGTGGGCGTGCCCGTCTCGCACCTCGGTGACATGCGCCGGCTCTTCCAGGACATCCCCCTGGAGCAGATGAACACCTCGATGACGATCAACGCCACGGCGATGTGGCTGCTGGCGCTCTACCAGGTGGTCGCCGAGGAGCAGGGTGCGGACGTCACCAAGCTCCAGGGCACGACCCAGAACGACATCGTCAAGGAGTACCTGTCCCGGGGGACGCACGTCTTCCCCCCGGGGCCCTCGCTCCGGCTGACGACGGACATGATCGCGTACACGGTGTCCCACATCCCGAAGTGGAACCCGATCAACATCTGCAGCTACCACCTCCAGGAGGCCGGCGCCACGCCGGTCCAGGAGATCGCGTACGCGATGTCCACCGCCATCGCCGTGCTGGACGCGGTGCGGGACAGCGGCCAGGTGCCGCAGGAGCGGATGGGTGACGTCGTCGCCCGTATCTCCTTCTTCGTCAACGCGGGCGTCCGGTTCGTCGAGGAGATGTGCAAGATGCGGGCGTTCGGCCGCATCTGGGACCAGGTCACCCGCGAGCGCTACGGCATCGAGAACGCCAAGCAGCGCCGCTTCCGGTACGGCGTCCAGGTCAACTCGCTGGGGCTGACCGAGGCGCAGCCGGAGAACAACGTCCAGCGGATCGTGCTGGAGATGCTCGCCGTGACGCTCTCCAAGGACGCACGCGCGCGTGCCGTGCAGCTCCCGGCCTGGAACGAGGCGCTCGGCCTGCCGACGCCCTGGGACCAGCAGTGGTCGCTGCGCATCCAGCAGGTGCTGGCGCACGAGAGCGACCTGCTGGAGTACGAGGACATCTTCGAGGGCTCGCACGTCGTCGAGAAGAAGGTCGCCCAGCTGGTCGCGGACTCCCTCGCGGAGATGGACCGGATCCAGGAGATGGGCGGCGCGATGGCCGCCGTCGAGTCGGGCTACCTGAAGTCGCAGCTGGTCTCCTCGCACGCCGAGCGGCGGGCCCGGATCGAGTCCGGCCAGGAGAAGATCGTCGGCGTCAACATCTTCGAGACGACCGAGCCGAACCCGCTCACCGCCGACCTGGACACCGCGATCCAGACGGTCGACCCGGCGGTCGAGGCGAGGGTGGTGGCGGCGATCGGGCGCTGGCGCGACACGCGCTACCAGCCGCCGTTCAACCACCCGCGGCCCTGCAAGGCCCTGGAGCGGCTGAAGGAGGCCGCCAAGGGCACCGACAACCTCATGGAGGCCACCCTGGAGTGCGCCCGGGCGGGCGTGACGACCGGTGAGTGGGCGGGGGCCCTGCGGGAGGTGTTCGGCGAGTTCCGGGCGCCCACCGGGGTCTCCTCGGCGCCGATCGCGGTCCCCGTCGAGCCGGGCTCGGCGCTGGCCGGGGTGCGGGCCAAGGTGGACGCCACCGCGCGCGACCTGGGCAGCGGCAAGCTCCGCTTCCTGGTCGGCAAGCCGGGCCTCGACGGTCACTCCAACGGCGCCGAGCAGATCGCGGTGCGTGCGCGGGACGCCGGCTTCGAAGTGGTCTACCAGGGGATCCGGCTGACACCCGAGCAGATCGTGGACGCGGCGCTGGCCGAGGACGTGCACGCGGTCGGCCTGTCGATCCTCTCCGGCTCGCACGCGCAACTGGTTCCGGACGTCCTGGAACGCCTCCGTGTGGCCGGTGCCACAGATATACCGGTGATCGCCGGTGGCATCATCCCGAACGGGGATGCCGAGCAGCTGCGGGAAGCCGGAGTGGCCGCGGTCTTCACCCCGAAGGACTTCGACATCACCGGAATCATCGGCCGCATCGTCGACGAGATCCGGAAAGCGAACAAGCTCGACCCTCTGGAGGTCCCCGCATGACGACGCCCGTCACGCCCGTCAACCGTCTCCGCCCGCGGCGCTCGTGCCTGGCCGTGCCCGGTTCGAACCCGCGCTTCCTGGAGAAGGCGCAGGGTCTCCCGGCGGACCAGGTCTTCCTGGACCTGGAGGACGCGTGCGCGCCGCTCGCCAAGCCCGGGGCGCGGCACACCATCGTCAAGTTCCTCAACGAGGGCGACTGGACCGGCAAGACGCGCGTGGTGCGGGTCAACGACTGGACGACCGAGTGGACGTACCGTGACGTCGTGACCGTGGTCGAGGGCGCCGGGCAGAACCTCGACTGCATCATGCTGCCGAAGGTCCAGACGGCCCAGCAGGTCGTCGCCCTGGACCTCCTGCTGACCCAGATCGAGAAGACCATGGGCTTCGAGGTCGGCAAGATCGGCATCGAGGCGCAGATCGAGAACGCGCAGGGCCTCAACAACGTCAACGAGATCGCGACGGCCTCCCAGCGCGTCGAGACGATCATCTTCGGCCCGGCCGACTTCATGGCGTCCATCAACATGAAGTCGCTGGTCGTGGGCGAGCAGCCGCCCGGCTACCCGGCGGACGCCTACCACTACATCCTGATGAAGATCCTGATGGCCGCCCGCGCCAACAACCTCCAGGCGATCGACGGCCCCTACCTCCAGATCCGCAACATCGACGGCTACCGCGAGGTCGCCCAGCGCGCCGCCGCGCTCGGCTTCGACGGCAAGTGGGTGCTGCACCCGGGCCAGGTCGAGGCGTCCAACGAGATCTTCTCGCCGTCGCAGGAGGACTACGACCACGCCGAGCTGATCCTGGACGCGTACGACTACTACACGTCCGAGGCGGGCGGCAAGAAGGGCTCCGCGATGCTCGGCGACGAGATGATCGACGAGGCCAGCCGCAAGATGGCCCTGGTCATCTCCGGCAAGGGCCGGGCCGCCGGCATGCAGCGCACGTCCAAGTTCGAGATCCCGGAGGGCTGAGCGCGATGCAGTTCGGACGGACGTACGAGGAGTTCGAGGTCGGGGCGACGTACAAGCACTGGCCCGGAAAGACGGTCACGGAGTACGACGACCACCTGTTCTGTCTCCTCACCATGAACCACCACCCGCTCCACATGGACACCAACTACGCCGAGAAGACGACCGACTTCGGCAAGAACGTGGTGGTCGGGAACTACATCTACTCGCTGCTGCTCGGCATGTCCGTGCCGGACGTCTCGGGCAAGGCGATCGCCAACCTGGAGATCGAGTCGCTCAAGCACGTGGCGCCGACCTTCCACGGCGACACGATCTACGGCCAGACCACCGTGCTCGACAAGTGGCCGTCCAAGTCGAAGAACGACCGCGGGATCGTCTACGTCGAGACCAAGGGCTACAAGCAGGACGGCACGCTGGTGTGCATCTTCCGCCGCAAGGTGATGGTGCCGACCGAGACGTACATCAAGGAGCGCGGCGGCGAGCAGCCGGGCCGCCCCGAGCTCAAGGAACAGGGGAAGTAAGCGATGGCCCGTCTCGCCCAGACCGCCGGTCTGACCGACGTCCAGCAGGAGATCCTCTCCACCGTCCGCGACTTCGTGGACAAGGAGATCATCCCGGTCGCCACCGAGCTGGAGCACCGCGACGAGTACCCGCAGGCGATCGTCGACGGCCTCAAGGAGCTCGGCCTCTTCGGCCTGATGATCCCCGAGGAGTACGGCGGCCTGGGCGAGTCCCTCCTGACGTACGCGCTGTGCGTCGAGGAGATCGCCCGGGGCTGGATGTCCGTCTCCGGCATCGTCAACACGCACTTCATCGTGGCGTACATGCTCAAGCAGCACGGCACGCAGGAGCAGAAGGACCACTTCCTGCCGCGCATGGCGGCCGGCGACATCCGGGGCGCCTTCTCGATGTCGGAGCCGGGCCTCGGCTCCGACGTGTCGGCGATCACCTCGAAGGCGGTGAAGGACGGCGAGGAGTACGTCCTGAACGGCCAGAAGATGTGGCTGACGAACGGCGGCACCTCCTCCCTGGTGGCCGTCCTCGTCCGGAGTGACGAAGGACACCCCGAGGGCACGGCCCCGCACAAGTCGATGACGACCTTCCTGGTGGAGAAGGAGCCCGGCTTCGGCGAGGTCCGCCCCGGCCTCACCATCCCGGGCAAGATCGACAAGATGGGCTACAAGGGCGTCGACACCACCGAGCTGATCATGGACGGGCTGCGCATCCCGGCCGATCGGGTGCTCGGCGGGGTCACGGGCCGAGGTTTTTACCAAATGATGGACGGAGTCGAGGTCGGCCGCGTCAACGTGGCGGCCCGCGGCTGCGGTGTGGCCCAGCGTGCGTTCGAGCTGGGCGTCCGGTACGCCCAGCAGCGTCACACTTTCGGCAAGGCGATCGCCCAGCACCAGGCCATCCAGTTCAAGCTGGCGGAGATGGCCACCAAGGTCGAGGCCGCGCATGCCATGATGGTCAACGCGGCACGCAAAAAGGACTCCGGGGAACGAAACGACCTTGAGGCCGGGATGGCGAAGTACCTCGCCTCCGAGTACTGCAAGGAGGTCGTGGAGGACGCCTTCCGGATCCACGGCGGCTACGGCTTCTCCAAGGAGTACGAGATCGAGCGTCTCTACCGTGAGGCGCCGATGTTGCTGATCGGCGAAGGTACCGCCGAGATCCAGAAAATGATCATCGGGCGAAGGTTGCTCGAAGAGTATCGATTCCAGGGCTGATTGTCCCGGTACGGGGTGTTTTCTTCGAGAAGAAGATCACACCCCGTCAACGGTCTTCGGCCGCCGACTCGTCTTCCTGGCTTGCCCAGTTGTGGCCCCCGACCGGTACGATCCCGGAAAGCCGCCGTCCCCGTATCCTGCGCGGCATCATCCGCTACGAAGGTCATCCATGCCCCACAGCCAAACCTCTGCACATCGAGACAGCCTGGCCGGCGTACGCCTCGCGCGCGGAGCATCGCCGTGGCTTCTCCCGACCGTCGCCACCGCAGCCGTCAGCCTTCTGCGCGCCCGTCGCTCCGGCGCGGCCAAGGCCGTCGCCGTACCCGCCACCGCGCTCGCGGCGGGCATGCTGTGGTTCTTCCGCGACCCCGAGCGTGAGATCGCCCAGGGCCGTGTCATCTCCCCCGCCGACGGTGTGGTGCAGAGCATCATGCCGTGGAAGGACGGACGTACCCGGGTCGCGATCTTCATGAGCCCGCTCAACGTCCACGTCAACCGCGCGCCCCTCGCGGGCGAGGTGACGTCGGTGGAGCACATCCCCGGTGGCTTCGTTCCCGCCTTCAACAAGGAGAGCGAGAACAACGAGCGCGTAGTCTGGCATTTCGACACCGAACTCGGCGACATCGAGATGATCCAGATCGCCGGCGCGGTGGCCCGCCGTATCGTCCCCTACGTCCCGCAGGGCACGAAGGTCGAGCAGGGCGACCGCATCGGTCTGATCCGCTTCGGCTCACGTGTCGACATCTACCTGCCGGAGGGCGTGGACGTCGCGGTCGAGGTCGGCCAGAAGACCGTGGCTGGGGTGACTCGCATTGACCGTGATTGATCCTGAGACCCAGGCGGGCTGGGTGCCCGAGGCCGACGAGATCGGCGACGACGAGGAGGAGATGCCGCTCTCTCTCCGCCTGTCGATAGCGGACACCCTCACGCTCGGGAACGCGACGTGCGGCTTCATGGCGGTGTACTTCACCACCACCGGCATCCTGATCCCGCACCTCACCGGGGACGACCAGTCGGCCGGCATGGCGCGCCACAGCGCCGCCACGGCCGTCATCCTCATGCTCTGCGCGGCGGTCTTCGACCTGTTCGACGGCCTGGTCGCGCGCAAGCTGCGCTCCTCCCCCATGGGCGCGGAACTGGACAACCTCTCCGACCTGATCAGCTTCGGCCTCGCGCCGGCCTACTTCGTGCTCGTCTACGGCATGGTGGCCGACGACGCGTACCAGAAGGTGGCCGCGGTCGGAGCGGTGGTCGTACTCCTCGCCGTGGTGCTGAGACTCGCCCGGTTCTCGTGCGTGACCCCGCCGAACGGCATGTTCCAGGGCATGCCGAGTCCCTTCGGCGCGCTGACGGTCGTCTCGATCGTCCTCCTGGAGCTGCCCTTCGTGGCGACGCTCCTCGCCATCCTGGGCACGGCCTGGCTGATGGTGAGCCGGGTCGAGTACCCGAAGCCGCGTGGCCGCCTCGCGGTCGCGATGCTCGCCTGGATCGTCCTCTCGATGGGGCTCCTGGTCTCCTGGGCCTTCGACGCGCCCAGCGGCCAGCTCCTCCTCCAGACCGGCTGCGCCCTGCAGCTGGTGATGGGCGCGGTGATCCCGCTGTTCGCCACGGCGCGCCGGGTGAACAACTTCCGCGACAACAGGCGCGAGGCCCGGGCAGCACAGCTGCCCTGACCCGCGTCGGCACGTGAAACGGGTGTGGCCCGAGCCTTCCAAGGCTCGGGCCACACCCGTTTCACGTTCAAGGGCGTACGGCGTTGCTCTTGACCGGTCAACTACCCCTGACTCATGTCGAGTTGCAGAGGGCCAGGGAGGAGAGGACGGTGGAATTGGGGTGAATTTTGCAATGACTTGCCCCAATTTAGGGCGATGTACACCCGCATGCCGATCGGAGGACAACCATGCCCGCACCCACTCCCCAGGACCACCTCGTCCCGCACATCTCGTCGATCCCGGCGAACGAGGGCGACTCCGTGAAACTCTTCGTGCGGGAGTACAACGGCACGCAGGGCAACCAGCCGCGCTCCCCCGTCCTGATGCTGCACGGCCGGAGTGTGCCGGTGGTCGCCGGGTACGACCTCACGGGCCCTGGCCACGACATCACGTACAGCTGGGCGCAGCAGCTGGCCTCGCACCACTACGACGTCTTCCTCATGGATCTCCAGGGCAACGGCCGGTCCCCGCGCCCGAAGATGGACGAACCCCGGAACGCCAATCCCGCACAACAGGGCGCGCTCACCCCCAACCCCCTGCCGGATCTGTACACCGGTCCGCCGCTGTACCCCCACCAGCTGGGCAACTCCGGGAGCGAGTGGGCAGAGCTGGCGACCGTGGTCGACTTCATCAAGGGGCTGCCCAACATGACCACGCCGATCGACTTCGTCGGCTGGTCCGCGGCCGGGCCTGTCATGGGGCCCTACACGCTCCAGCACCCCGAGAACGTCAAGAGCCTGTTCCTGCTCGCCCCGATCTTCGCTCCGCTGGGCCGGTGGTCGGGGAGCGCCACGGACCCCTTCGGCCTGCCGCCGAACACGACCCTGCCCGTGTCCCAGCCTCCCCCCGTGTTCGGCTTCCCGATGCATGTCAACAGCAAGCGGAACTTCACACAGGGGTGGAACCGCGAACAGGGCACCATCGACCAGCGGGATCCCGACATGGTGGACAGGGCCTGGGCCGCCATGATGGCCGACGACCCCGTCGGCCGTACCTGGGGCCCCATACTGTCGTCAGGCAACGCCGAGGGCGTCCACCGTTACCGGAACACCTACTTCTGGGGATGGAACAAGGAGACCGCGCCGTTCGAGAGTCCGGCGGGCACCCACGTGCTCGGCGACCGCGTGCCGGTGGTCCTCGTCCACGGCGAGCTGGACCAGACCGCCAACACTCCCGCGAGCTCGCCGGTCCCCGACGACCAGCGCTTCTCCGTCCCGGCGCTCTACGCGGCCATCGCAGGGCAGCACAAGCTGATGTTCCAGCTGGAGGGCGCGGGACACTCCATGGTCTGGGAGCGCCCCGCCGAAGTCCTGCACGAGATCTCCAAGCACTGGCTCCTGAACAAGTACAAGGTGTGGGGCCTCACCAGCGGCAGCTACTACCGGGACTCGAACGGCGAGCTGACCCCGCTGGGCTAGGTGCCCTCAGCTCAGAAAGTCCCGAGCGATCTGCTCCGCCACCCGCTCCAGGATCGGTCCGGCCTCCGCGATGCACTTGACCACGTCGGGTTCGATCTCGGTGAGCGGGTAGGCGCGGCGGATCCCGGCGCGGCCGAGCGCCTCCGGCGGGAGGGCGAGACGGCCGCAGACCGCCACGACCTCCTTGTCGGCGGCGCGCGCCGCCGCGGCCACCCCCGCCGGCGCCTTCCCGTGCAGGGTCTGCTCGTCCAGCGAGCCCTCCCCCGTGATCACCAGCGTGGCCCGCTCCAGCGCGGGCGCGAAGCCCAGGACGTCGAGCATGACCTCGATACCGGGCCGGAAGCGCGCGCCGAGCAGCAGGGCGCCGTACCCGATGCCCCCGGCGGCCCCCGCACCCGGCGCGACCGCGTACTCGGCGGCGCGCGGACCGACCTCGGCCTCCAGGACCTTCGCGAAGTCGGCCAGCGCGGCGTCCAGGAGCTCGACGTCGTCCGGCGAGGCGCCCTTCTGCGGGCCGTAGACGGCCGGCGCGCCCTTCGGGCCGGTGAGCGGGTTGTCGACGTCGCTGGCGAGGACCAGGTCGACGTCGGACAGCCGCGGGTCGAGGCCCGACAGGTCCGCGCGGGCCAGGTCGGCGAGGCCGCCGCCGCCCGGCGGCACGGGTTCGCCGTCCGCGTCGAGGAAGCGGGCGCCGAGCGCCGACAGCATCCCGGCCCCGCCGTCCGTCGTGGCGCTGCCCCCGACGCCGAAGACGATCGTGCGCGCGCCCGCGTCCAGCGCGGCCCGCAGCAGCTCTCCGGAGCCGTACGTGGACGCGGTCAGGGGCGCGAAGACACCGCGGGGCAGCCGCTGCAGCCCGCTCGCCTCGGCCATCTCCACGACCGCGGTGTCGCCGCGCAGCGCGAACGCGGCGGTGACCTCCTGCCCCAGCGGCCCGGCGACCTCCCGCTCGTGGCGTTCGAAGCCGGCCGCGACGGCCGCGGCCACCGTGCCGTCCCCGCCGTCCGCGACGGGCAGCGCCTCGACGCCGACGTCCGGCGCGACCCGCCTGAGCCCGGCCGTGACCCGCTCGGCGACCTCCACGGCCGTCAGCGAGCCCTTGAACTTGTCCGCGGCGATGAGCACGCGCTGTGTCACCTGTATCCCCTTGCTCTCCGGGCCTCGTGCACGTCAAGGCCAGTCGCGCCGCTGTGACCTTAACCGGAGGACACCCTCGCCGTCATGCCACGTCCGAAGCCTGGGAGACGGCTGGGAACCGCCTGCGAAAACGGGTGCCCCTCACCCATGCCCGAGAACACGGACCCCAGCGCCGCCCTCGGCTCCGACGGGATGCACGTCGGCGGCCCGCCCCGCCCGCACTGGCTACGCTTCCCGAGTGACCACGACTGACGCCTACGCCGCGTACATCGCGAGCCTGCCCCGGATCCTCGCCGGGGCCGCCGCGCTCTTCCGGGACACCGAGGGACGGGTCCTGCTCGTCGAGCCGAACTACCGGGAGGGCTGGGCGCTGCCGGGCGGGACCGTCGAGTCCGACGACGGGGAGACCCCGCGCCAGGGCGCCCGCCGGGAGACTCTGGAGGAGATCGGCCTGGACCGCGAGATGGGCCGGCTGCTGGTGGTGGACTGGGTGCACGGCACCGGCCGGCCGCCGATCGTCGCCTACCTCTACGACGGCGGGACCGTCACCGCCGCCGACCTCGACGCGATCCGGCTCCAGGAGGAGGAACTCCTGTCCTGGCGGCTGGTCCCCCGCGAGGAACTCCCCACCCACCTCCCGGGCTCCCTGGGCCTCCGGGTCCTGGCCGCCCTCGACGTCCTCACGGCGGACACAGGCACCGCGGAACTGGAGAACGGCCACCGGGTCGGCTGACCCGACCGTCACCGGCACGGGCCGCCCGAACGACCGCTCACGCAGCCGGTCTCGCCGGGGCGCCTGCTGGATATCCGTTCGCCCCGGGCGGACCAGGATCCTACTCTCGGCCCCATGAACAGGCCCCTGGTCGCCCTGCTGAGCGGCGCCGGTATCTCGACCGACTCCGGAATCCCCGACTACCGCGGCCCCAACGGGCTGTGGCGGAAGGATCCCGAGGCCGAGAAGCTTGTGACGTACGAGTACTACATGGGTGACCCGGAGATCCGGCGACGGTCCTGGCAGATGCGGCGCGGGAACCGGACACTGCAGGCGGAGCCGAACGCGGCGCACCGGGCCGTCGCCGAGCTGGAGCGGTCCGGGGTGCCGGTGCGGGTGATCACGCAGAACGTGGACGGACTGCACCAGCTCGCCGGGATGCCCGCCCGCAAGGTGCTCGAACTGCACGGCTCGGCACGCAGCGTGCTCTGCACCAAGTGCGGTGCACGGGGATCCATGGCGGACGCACTCGCCCGCGTCGAGGCCGGCGAGGACGACCCGCCGTGCCTGGAGTGCGGGGGCATCCTCAAGTCGGCGACCGTGATGTTCGGGGAGCAGCTCGACCCCGTCGTCCTCGGCGAGGCCCTCGCCGTCAGCAAGGCCTGCACCGTGTTCATCGCCGTCGGCACCAGCCTCCAGGTCCACCCCGCCGCCGGCCTCGCGGGCGTCGCCGCCGACCACGGGGCGCGCCTGATCGTCGTCAACGCGGAGCCGACGCCGTACGACGAACTCGCCGACCAGGTCGTCCGCGAACCGATCGGCACCGCGCTGCCTCAGCTCCTCCGCGTTCTGGCGCGCCAGAGCGCGTGAGGCGCTTCGGCCCAACGAGGTCGGGCGAGCTTCTTCAGCTGCGCGGATACGCGGTCGGCGCGGGTCTGCCGGGGCTGTTCGTCGGGTTGTGGGGTGGTCAGAAGAGGCCTGCTCCCCGTTCGAAGTCGAGCAGGCGCTGCTTGCGGGGCAGGCCGCCGCCGTAGCCGGTGAGGCTGCCGTTGGCGCCGATCACGCGGTGGCAGGGGACGATGATGCCGACCGGGTTCTTGCCGTTGGCGAGGCCGACCGCGCGGGAGGCCTGGGGGTTGCCGAGGGCGTCGGCGAGTTCGCCGTAGGAGCGGGTCTCGCCGTAGGGGATCAGACGCAGCTGCTCCCAGACGCTGCGCTGGAACGGGGTTCCGGTCAGGCGCAGTTCGAGGGTGAACTCCTTCAACTCGCCCGCGAAGTAGGCGGTCAGCTGGTCCTCGGCCTCGGTGAAGAGGTCGTCGTCGCGGGGGCCGAAGGTCTCCTCGGGCGGGCGGTGGCGCTGGTCCTCCATGTAGAGGCCGCAGAGGGTGCCGTCCTCCGCCACGAGGGTGAGGGGGCCGTAGGGGCTGTCGGTCACGGTGTGGTTCTTCACGGCGATGTCCTTGAACGTCTTCATACAGGCAGGAAGTTGATCGGGTGGCTGTCGGTCGCCCACAGGTACTGGACGGCGTACGCGCGCCAGGGGCGCCAGGCCGCCGCGCGGGCGGTGAGGGCGGCCGGGGTGCCGGGCAGGCCCAACTCCTCGGCGGCGCGCCGGATTCCGAGGTCGGTGGGGAGGAAGGCGTCCGGGTCGCCGAGGGCGCGCATGGCGATGACGTCGACGGTCCAGGGGCCGAAGCCGGGGAGGGCGAGGAGCCGGGCGCGCGCCTCGGACCAGTCGCTCTCGACGCCCAGGTGGAGGGTGCCGTCGGCGAGTTGACGGACCAGGGTGGTGAAGGTGGTGCGGCGGGTGCGGGGCATCGCCAGGGTCTCGGGGTCCACGGCCGCGAGCGCCTCGGCGGACGGGAAGAGGTGGGTGAGGCCGCCCTCGGGGTCGTCCACCGGGGTGCCGTGGGCGGTCACCAGGCGGGCCGCGTGGGTACGGGCCGCGGCCGTGGAGACCTGCTGGCCGAGCACGGCCCGGACGGCGAACTCCGCCTCGTCGACGGTGCGCGGCACCCGCCGCCCCGGCGCCTTGTCGACCAGCGGCGCCAGGAAGGAGTCCGTGCGCAGCTGGTCGTCGACGGCGACCGGGTCGGCGTCCAGGTCGAGCAGCCGCCGGCAGCGGCTGATGGCGACGGGCAGGTCCCGCAGGTCGCTGAGGGTGAGCCGGCAGGCGATGTGGTCGGGCTTCGGGGTGAGGGCGGCGATGCCGTGGCCGTACGGCAGCCGCAGGGTCCGCCGGTAGGCGCCGTCCCGCCACTCCTCGACGCCGGGTACGGCGGTGGCCGCGAGGTGGCCGAAGAGGTTGTCGGGGTTGAGGGGGGCGCGGAAGGGCAGCCGGAGGGTGAGCGTGCCGGGGGCGAGCTGAGTCGATTTGGGGCGGCGGTCGCGCAGTTCCGTCGGCGAGAGCGCGAAGACCTCGCGGACGGTGTCGTTGAAGGTGCGGATCGAGGAGAAGCCGGCCGCGAAGGCGATCTCCGCCATCGGCAGCGCGGTCGTCTCGATCAACAGGCGTGCGGTCTGCGCGCGTTGGGCCCTGGCCAGGGCCAGCGGGCCGGCGCCGAGTTCGGCGAGCAGCTGGCGTTCGACCTGCCGGGGGCTGTAGCCGAGGCGGGTGGCGAGGCCGGGTACGCCCTCGCGGTCCACGACCCCGTCGGCGATCAGCCGCATGGCGCGGGCGACCAGGTCGGCGCGCTGGTTCCACTCCGGGGAGCCGGGGCTGGTGTCGGGGCGGCAGCGCTTGCAGGCCCGGAACCCGGCCTGCTGGCAGGCCGCGGCGCTCGGGTGGAACGTCATGTTCTCGGGCTTCGGCGGTACCACCGGGCAGCTGGGCCGACAGTAGATCCGGGTGGTCAGGACGGCGGTGAAGAACCAGCCGTCGAACCGCGCGTCCTTCGACTGTACGGCCCGTACGCAGTGCTCGCGATCGAGGTGCATCCCTTTCTGCATGAGTCCAGCATCGGCCACCGGGTGCGGCCGATGCTGGCGGAAATCCGACACGAAGGTGAGCTGGCCTGAGGCCCGGGGAGGCTCAGCCGAAGTAGTGGTCCTGGTCGAGGTCGGCCAGCAGTCCGGGCTGCTCGGGGCGCCAGTCGTACCGCTCCCGGGTCGCGGCGCTCGACGTGGGGTTGTCGTTGCCGACGAAGCGGCCTATCCAGCCGAAGTGGGCGGCGGCCTCCTCCGGCGCGAGGGAGACGGCCGGTACGTCGAGGCGGCGGCCGATGACCTCGGCGATGTCGCGCAGCCGCACGTCGTCCTCGGCGGTCGCGTGCAGCACGGCACCGGCCGGGGCCGCCTCCGCGGCCTTGCGGTAGAGACGGGCGGCGTCCAGGCGGTGCACGGCCGACCAGCGGTTGACGCCCTCGCCCAGGTAGGCGGAGACGCCCTGGTCCCGGGCGATGCCGATCAGGTGCGGGACGAAGGCGTGGTCGCCGACGCCGTGCACGTTCGGGAGCCGGATCGCCGAGACCCGTACCCCGCGGCCGGCCAGGACCAGGGCGGCCCGCTCCGACTCGCCCCGGTGCGCGCCGGGCGCCGCCGGGTCGGGGCCGTCGGCCTCGGTACCGAGGCGGCCCGGGGCGAGCAGGCCGGTCACGGAGCTGATCACCAGGGGGCGGCCGGAGCCGGCGAGCGCGTCGCCGAAGGCGGCCAGGGCCGCCAGTTCGGTGCGCAGGGCGCCGTGCGGGTCGGAGAAGTCGTGGTTGAAGCCGGTGTGGACCACGCCGTCCGTGGCGTCCGCCGCGACCCGCAGGCCGTCGACGTCGTCCAGGTCGCCGCGGTGCGCCTCCGCTCCCGCCTCCTTCAGGGCCGCCTCGGCCGCGTCCGAGCGGGCCAGGCCGAGCACCTGGTGGCCGGCGCCGAGCAGTTCGCGGACCACCGCGCTGCCGATGAACCCGGTGGCGCCGGTGACGAACACACGCATGACAAATCACCTCACGGAGAGTGCTGCTGCTGGGATGACCCCAGCGTGCGCCCGGCCCCGGGGACCGGTCCAAGACCTGTTCCGTACCCGGTGATGTCCTTCCGGTCATGACCGCAGCTCACGGCGGCAGCGAAGGCGCCGGGAGTAGAGTCGGGGGGTGCCCGATTCCTTCGTACCGCCGGTGGACCTGGAGCTGCGCCTGGTGCGCTACTTCACCGTGGTCGCCGAGGAACTGCACTTCGGCCGCGCGGCCGACGCCCTGCATCTCGCGCAGCCGTCGCTGAGCCGTCAGATCCGGCGCCTGGAGCGGGAGTTGGGCGTACGGCTGCTCGACCGCACCCCGCGCGGCACCCGGCTCACCGAGGCCGGCGAGACCTTTCTGCCGCAGGCGAGGGAGTTGCTGCGGACCGCCGCCCGGGCCGCCGCCAGCGCCCGCTCGGCCGCCGCACACGTCCCGTTCACCGTCGGGTACACCACCCACCAGATCGTCACCCCGGCCGTCCGCGAGCTGCGCCACCGGCACCCGGAGGCCGACGTCCGCACCCTGCACGTAGACTGGAGCGAACCGCGGGCCGCGCTCCTCGACCACCGGGTCGACGTGGTGGTGACCCGGTTCCTGTTCGTCGCCGACGGCCTGGACATCACGGTCCTCTACGACGAGCCGCGGGTCCTCCTGGTGCCGCTCGGCCACCGGCTGGCAGGCCGGGAGTCGGTCACCCTCGCCGACTTCGCCGACGAGCCGCTCGCCCGTTTCACCGGCTCCGACCGGATCGGCGCGACTCCCCCCGGCCACACCAACCTAGGTGCGGTGGTGGAGACGCTGGAGGACAAGCTGGAGCTGGTGGCGAGCGGTGAGGTGGTGTCCCTGGCGCCGGCCGGGTTCCGCGGGAACCTGCGGCCGGACATCGTCGTCGTCCCGATCGAGGACGCGGTCCCCCTCCAGGTGGTCCTCGCCACCCGAGCCGGGGACCGGCATGCCCTGTTCCCGGCGTTCCGCCGCGCCGCGGAGGCCCACCTGGTCCCGACCGGCGCCGCCGCGCACGGGGCCGCCTCGCACGGGGCCGCTCCGGCGGGGCCGGTGCCGGAGCCCGCGCGGATCGGCGTGCGGGACTCGCCGTGAGCGGAGTCCCGCACGCCGGATGCGGTACGGCCCGTCAGCCCACGCGCGGGTCCGCCGTGTCCGCGGCGTCCGCCGAGTCGTCGCCGCGCACCACGCACAGCGCCCAGATGATGAATCCGGACAGCGCGATCATGACGACGGACCAGACCGGGTAGTACGGCAGGGACAGGAAGTTGGCGATGATCACCAGCGCGGCGATGGCCACCCCGGCGCCGCGGGCCCACGCGGCCGGCTGGAAGAGGCCGATGCTCACGACCACGGCGATCACGCCCAGGACCAGGTGGATCCAGCCCCAGCTGGTGAGGTCGAACTTGAACACGTAGTTGGGGGTCGTGACGAAGACGTCGTCCTGGGCGATCGCCATGATGCCCCGGAACACGGCGAGCAGTCCGGCGATCAGGAGCATGACGCCTGCGAAGGCGGTCAGTCCTCCGGCCCACGCCATCTTGGCGGTGTGCTGGTGCGGGTGGTGCGCGGGATGTGTCGCGGTCATGCGGCTGCCTCGATTCGTTCTCGGAGGGGGTGCTCAGCGCCCGTGGGCGGTGGGCACCGAACCGGCGCCGGAGCGCTCGGCCGGCCCGTAGTCGCTCAGGACCAGTGCCTTGGCCTTGCGGAACTCCTCGTCCGAGATGTCGCCCCGGGACTTCATCTCGGAGAGCTTGGCCAGTTCGTCGACGCTGCTGGTCTGGGCGGGGCCGCCCTTGGCGGTCTGCCGGATGTACGACTCGAACGCCTTCTGCTGGTCCCGGGCCTGGGTGATCTCGCGCTGCCCCATCCCCTTGCCGCGGGCGATCACGTAGACGAGGACGCCCAGGAAGGGGACGACGATGCAGAGGGCCAGCCAGCCGGCCTTGGCCCAGCCGCCCATCGAGTCGTCGCGGAAGATGTCCACGATGACCCGGAACAGCAGGACGAGCCACATGATCCACAGGAAGAGCCACAACATCGTCCAGAAGGCGCTCAGCAGCGGATAGTCGTATGCGAGGTAGGTCTGCGCGCTCATGTACGTCCTCCGTCCACGGCGCCGGCCGGTCGGCCGGGCCCTGCCGTCCCAGCGTGCGCACGGCGGGCGCCGGGGTTCCTCACCCGGTGCGGGTGATCGTGCGTCGCTCCGGTGCCCGCGGCCCCCTCACTCCGGCAGGCGCCGCATCTCCACGACCCGCAGCCCCAGGGAGAGGCAGCGGTTCAGCAGGCCGTACAGGTGCGCCTCGTCGACGACGGGACCGAACAGGACCGTCTCGCCGGACATCGTCACGTGTTCCATCTCCGGGAAGGCCCGGGTCAGCGTCTCCGACATGGTCCCTTCGACGCGGATCTCGTAGCGCATGAGCCGTCTCCCGCCACGGGTCGGCTGCGGTCTGTCCGTCCCGCGATCCTGCCCCCACGGCCATTGGCCGGCCTCACCCGGCACAGGTGAACCGGGCCGCGGGGCGGACGGGGGTCACAGCAGTCCGCGCTCGCGTGCCCGGCGGACCGCGTCGCCGCGCCGGCCCACGCCGAGTTTCCGGTAGACGCTCTTGAGGTGCGTCTTCACCGTGTTCACGGAGACGAACAGATCGGCGGCGATCTCCTGCGTGGACATCATCTGCGCCAGCCGGCCGAGCACCTCCCGCTCGCGTCCGCTCAGCTCCTCGACGAGCAGCGGCGGCGGCGAACCGGCGCCGGGGCCGTCGCCGTGGAGCCAGCCCGAGGCCAGGCCGTGCAGCGGCGGGGAGTCCAGGAGCCGGCGGATCTCCGGCCCGGCGTCGAGGAACGGGCGGCGCAGCCGGTCCGGGCGGGCCTCCAGGAGGGCCCGGGCGAGCAGCTTGCAGGCGGTGCCCGGGTCTCCCGCGTCGGCCGCCGCGCGGGCCCGCACCAGGGTGGCCCGGACGGTGACGCCGGGGCCGTTCCGCCCGTCCGCACACAGCCGGCCGGCCGTCTCTACGGCTTCCTCTCGGTGGCCCGCGTGACCTGCGTGGCGTGCCTGGCCTGCGCGGTCCGCCTGGCCTGCGCGGTCCGCCTGGTCTGCGCGGTCTGCCTGGCCTGCGCGGTCTGCGTGACCTGCGGTGAGCCGCGCCCAGGCCAGTTCCGCGGCGCACAGGGGCCCGTACGGGCCGTCGATCCCGTCCAGTACCTCGGCGGCGGCGCCGGTCCTGCCCTCGGCGAGCAGGACGGCCGCGGCGGCGAGGGCCGTGTTCGCCCGGGCCCAGGGCGAGGTCACCCGGGTCTCCACGACGGGTTCGGCCGCGTGCGCGGCGGCGGCCGGGTCGCCGAGCGCGTGCCGGAGCCGGCCCGTCGCCAGGGCGCGGCAGGCCTCGGTCACCGGGTCGGGAGCGCCGGGGCCGGGGGCGGACTCGGCGGCCTCGTCCAGCAGGGCCCCGGCCCACTCCAGTTCGTCGCGGTCGACGGCCACGGCGGCCAGCACCAGCTGGCCGAGCCCGGCGCCGGGGAACGGGCGTCCGCCGCAGTGCCGGGTCGCGTCGGTCGCGGCCAGGGCCCGGCTCTCCGCGCGGTCGAGCCAACCGTCGAGGTAGTCGATCAGCGCCAGGTGGCCGAGGCAGTCCTCCCGGGGCAGCTCGGTCAGGGCGACACCGGGCTCCTCTGCCGCTTCCGCCACCTCGGCCGCCTCGGTCACCTCGGTCAGGGCGGCGCGGGCCTCGTCGAAGTGCCCGGCCCAGAGGCGGGCCGAGCCCAGGTGGGTGAGGAGGAGGGCGGTGAGCTCGGGATGCCTGGCGAGGAGGTGGGCGGGCACCTCGCGGCGCAGCCGCACGGCCTCGGCCATCGCCTCTTCGGCTCTGTCCGGCGCGCCGGTCAGCCGCGCCGCGAGGGATTCCAGCACCACGCGGCTCAGCCGGGCAGCGGCGGCCGTACCGGTGGGAAGCCGCTCCCCGGCGCGAGCGGACCGCGCGAGGTCCCGGTCGAGGCTCTCCTCGGCGCGGCCGAGGTGGGCGAGGCCGTGGTCGAGGTCGTGCTCGGCCAGCTCGCGGGCCGCGCGCACCAGGTCCACGGCCGCTCCGGTGTCCTCCGGGCCCATCGCGGAGAACAGCTCGGTCAGGTCGTCGGCGCGCGGCCCGGTGAGGAGACGGCCGATCGCCAGGTCGTCGACGAGGGTGCCGGCGGCGCACTCCCAGTCGCCCGCCGCCGCGCCGTGGGCCAGCGCCTCGGGGACGGCGCCGTGGTCGCGCAGCCACCATGCCGCGCGCCGGTGCAGTTCGGGTTCGAGCCCCGGGGAGCGGGCCCTCAGATGGACCCGGAGGATCTCCCCGAACAGCGGATGCAGCCGGTACCAGGAGTGTCCTAGGTCCTCGACGAACGCGTTCTGCCGGCAGAGTCCGGCCAGCAGCGGACCGGGGTCGGGGCGGCCGGTGAGCGCCTCCGCCAGCTCGGGCCCGAACCGGTCCAGGACGCTGACCCGCAGCAGCAGGTCCTGCGTCCGTTGCGGCTGCCGTCCGACCACCTCGGCGAGGAGGAAGTCGGCGATGGTGCTGTGGCCGGCCTCGAACTCCTTCAGGTATGTCTCCGGATCCGCGCTCTGCTGGGCGGCCAGTGCGCTCAGCCGCAGTCCGGCCGCCCAGCCCCGGGTGCGTGCCACCAGGGCGCGGGTGGCGTCGGCGGGCAGCCGCAGACCGTGCCGGGCCAGCAGGTCGGCCGCCTCCTCGGGGGTGAACGCCAGGTCCTGGTTCCTGATCTCGGTCATGGCCGCCGCCGCCCGGTAGCGGTGCAGGGGCAGCAGGGGCTCGGTGCGGGTGACGAGGATCAGCCGCAGCCCCCGTCCGGCGTGGTGCAGGACGAACTCGAGCTGCTCGGCGGTCTCCGGGGCGGCCTGCCGGTCGAACTCGTCGAGGACGAGGATCGCGGGCCGGTCGCGTCCGCTCAGTTCGTCGGCGAGCCGGGCCAGCAGCCGGTGGTCCACCATGCGCAGGCCCCCGGGAGAGCCGAGGCTCCCGGCGGGCGGCGGTGTCCCCGCAGTGTGCAGGGCGTGCAGCACATGGGCCCAGAACATGCCGGGTCCCTGGTCGCCCGCCTCGTTGGTGAACCAGGCGACCGGCTGGCCGAGCCGGGCCGCCCAGTCGGCGACGAGGAGGGTCTTGCCGGCTCCGGCGGCCCCGTTGACCATGGTCAGCGGGGTGTCGAGGGCCTGGTCCAGGTGCGCGGTCAGCCGGGGTCTGCGGACGAAGGTGGCGGGTACGGCCGGCACGGCGAACCGGGTGCGCAGAAACGGCTCCCCCAGGGGATCGGCGTACCCGAGGGCCGGTCCCCGTGCGCTGTCGTCCCTCGCGGCCACAGAGATCACCTCCCGTGTCCGGTAGGCCGTGGTCGGCGCTCGGCACGATCAGGATCTCAGTGTCGGGGCCGCCTCGCAGGACGGTCAGGACGTCGGCGCTCCCGGGTCCCCGCGGGGCGGCGGGCTGCCTAGGCGGGCGGCGAGGAACGGCTCCTGGGCGAGGACCGCGCCGGTGCTCACGCTGACGGTGGCGACCAGGCAGACCACGATCAGCCAGGACAGCAGCACGAAGACCGAGCCCACCGGGCCGTACTCGCTCACGGTGCGGCTCAGTGTCAGCGGCATGTACAGCTGGGCGGTCGCGCTCAGCGCGGTGAGGGCGGCGGCCGTGATCAGGGCGCCGGGCAGCAGGGGGCGCCAGGCGATCCGGCCGCCGAGGAGCAGGTGCTGGGTCCACCACCACAGGCCGGTCTGGCAGACGAGGGTGACGGGGACGCCCAGCCAGATGCCCAGGCCGAAGCCGTTGTGCAGGGTGCCTTCCAGGAGCAGGGCGCCGACCCACAGGACGAGCCAGGCGACCCAGCGCCAGGGGGCGATCCGGGTGCCGCCGCGAGGGATCTCCCAGGCCCGCTTGCACAGCCGCTGCACGGCCCGGCTGACGGCGGTGGCGGAGACCAGCACCATGAGGCCGCCGACCACGCCGGTGGTCTGCCGCAGGTCCTCGTTCGGGGGCTGCATCAGCTGCTGGACCCCGGTGTCGACCGGGCCGGACAGCCCGAAGACCGAACGCAGGGAGTGGAGCAGCTGGTCCCGGACGACCGGCGGGGCGTAGGCCGCGAAGACGAAGAGCAGCGGAACGGCGGTCAGGAAGCACTGGGCGGCCAGCCGCGTGGCGGTGTCGAAGATGTTCACGGACACCATCCGCTCCGCGAGATGCGTGACGACCGGAAAACGCCTCTCCGCCCGCCGGTGCGCGTCCTTGGCAGCGGCCACCAGACGGCCGCTCCGCTCACGCCACCGGGATACCCGGACCCCGGACGCACCGCTCTCGGCCCCGCCGGACCCGGACCCGCCCCCGCTGTGCCGCCTCCGCCCGCTGGTCGGCATCGTCTGCTCCTTTCCCTGTCGTCCAGGGTGCGGGGCGGGCGGTGCGACGGCACCCTGTGCCGTGCCGTGTCGTACCGGGCGGTGCCGTCAGTGCAGCCGGCGGGCGAACGCGTCGTAGGCGCGCTCGTCGAAGAGCACGAACCGCACCTCTTCGACGGCCGTGTCCGTGTCCTGGACGGTCGCGAGGGCGATCCGGGCGCCGTCGTCCAGGGGCCAGCCGTAGATCCCGGTGGAGACGGCGGGGAACGCGACCGTGCGGGCGCCGAGTTCGTCGGCGCGTCGGAGGGACTCGCGGTAGCAGGAGGCGAGCAGCTCGGAGCGGTCCTCGCTGGTGGAGTGGACGGGGCCGACCGTGTGGATGACCCACTGCGCGTCGAGGTCGCCGGCCGTGGTGGCGACGGCCTGGCCGGTGGGCAGGCCCTTGCCGTAGTGGGAGGCGCGCAGCTTGCGGCAGTCCGCCAGGACGGCGGGGCCGCCGCGGCGGTGGATGGCGCCGTCGACGCCTCCGCCGCCGAGCAGGGAGGAGTTCGCCGCGTTGACGATGGCGTCGACGCTCTGCCGGGTGATGTCGCCCTGGACGAGGGTGATACGGGTCATGACTGTCGCAACCTCCTCCACACGGCCTTCGCCGCGTTGTGCCCCGACATGCCGTGCACGCCCGGTCCCGGCGGGGTGGCCGAGGAGCAGATGAAGACGGCGGGGTGCGGGGTGCCGTACGGGAACAGGGAGAGTTTGGGGCGCAGCATGATCTGCAGGCCGGAGACGGCCCCGGTGCCGATGTCGCCGCCGACGTAGTTGGCGTTGCGGGCGGCGAGCTCGGCGGGGCCCGCGGTGGCGCGGGCCAGCACGCGGTCGCGGAACCCCGGGGCGAAGCGCTCCAGTTGACGCTCCATCACCTCGGTGAGGTCGCCGGTCCAGCCGCTCGGCACATGGGCGTAGGCCCAGAAGACGTGTTTGCCCTCGGGCGCCCGGCCGGGATCCACCACGCTGGGCTGCACGGTGATCATGAACGGCCGGTCGGGGGCGCGGCCCTCGCGGGCGGCGGCGCGCAGGGCGGTGCCGATCTCGGTGCTGTCCGCCGCGATCTGCACGGTCCCGGCGCGGCGGGCCTCCGGCGCCGTCCAGGGAACCGGCCCGTCCAAGGCGTAGTCGATCTTGAAGACGCCCGGGCCGTACCGGTAGCCCTGGTAGTAGGTGCCGAAGCCGGCGATGCGGGCCAGCGCGGTGGGCGAGGTGTCGAAGATGTACGACCGGGCGGGCGGCAGGTCGTCGAGGCGCTTGACCTCGTAGTCGGTGTGGACGGCGCCGCCGAGGTCCGTCAGGTAGGCGGCGAGGGCGTCCGAGATGGCCTGGGAGCCGCCGCGCGCCACCGGCCAGCCGCGGGCGTGCGCGGCGAGCGCGAAGACCAGGCCGACGGCGCCGGTGGCGAAGCCGCTGAGCGGGGCCATGACGTGCGCGACGAGCCCGGCGAAGAGGGTGCGGGCCGGCTCGTCGCGGAAGCGGCGCAGCAGCAGGGAGGCGGGGGGCAGCCCGGCCAGGCCGAACCGGGCGAGGGTGACCGGGTCGCGCGGCAGCGCGGTCAGCGGCAGGGACATGAAGTCCCGGGCCAGGGTGTCCCACTTGGGCAGGAACGGCTCGACCAGCCTGCGGTAGGTGCCCGCGTCACGCGGCCCGAAGGAGGCCGCCGTCTCGGCGACGGAACGGGCCAGCACGGCCGCGCGGCCGTCCGGGAAGGGGTGCGCCATCGGCAGGTCCGCGTGCAGCCACTCCAGGCCGTAGCGCTCCAGCGGCAGGGCCCGGAACGCGGGTGAGTTGATCCCGAGCGGGTGGGCGGCCGAACACGGGTCGTGCCGGAAGCCGGGGAGGGTCAGCTCCTCGGTGCGGGCGCCGCCGCCCACGGTGTCCCGGGCCTCGAAGAGCGCCACGGAGAAACCGCGCCGGGCCAGCTCCACGGCGGCCGTCAGGCCGTTCGGCCCCGCCCCCACCACGACCGCATCGAGCATCGACGGCACCTTGGGACCCCTTCGTCAGCCGATGGCCACTCGGGTTCAGGATATGCCGGGGGACTGACACTCCCCTCGCTCGGGTTACCAGTGCGGGTTGAGCAGCAGGTCCACGATCCGGTGGGCGGTGGCGGCGTCGCGGGCCGCGGTGAACGGCAGGGCGTTGTCGCCGGTGATCCGGAACGGCTCGCCGGCGATCGTGAGGTGGGCGCCGCCCGCCTCCTCGACCAGCAGCAGCCCGGCCGCGTGGTCCCAGGCGGCCTCCCAGGAGAACGCGGTCGCGTCCAACTCGCCCCGGGCGACGGCGAGATACTCCAGGCCCGCGGAGCCGCAGGCGCGCGGGGCGACGCCGTCGGTCCACAGGGCGAACAGCGCGCGCTTCTGCGCGTCGGTCGTGTAGTCCGGGTGGGAGGTGGCTATCCGGAGGTCCCGGCCCGCCTCGGGCGCGCCCGCGAGCAGCCGCTCGCCGTCGAGGAAGGCACCCTTCCCCCGTACCGCCGTGGCGAGTTGCTCGCGGGCCGGGGCGTAGGTCCAGGAGGCGAGCAGGACGCCCCGGTGGGCGAGCGCGACCAGCGTGCAGAAGCCGTCCTCGCCGCGCACGAACTGGCGGGTGCCGTCGACCGGGTCGACGATCCACACCGGCTTGTCGCCCTGGAGCGCGTCGTACGTCTCCGGATCGGCGTGCACCGCCTCCTCGCCGACCACGACGGAGCCGGGCAGCAGCGCGGCGAGCTCCGCGGTGAGGTACCGCTCGGCGAGCCGGTCGGCGTCGGTCACCAGGTCGTGCGGGCCGCTCTTCTGGTCGACCTCGTGGTCGGCGAGCCGGCGCCAGCGGGGCAGGATCTCGGTCCTGGCGGCCTTGCGGATGGCGTCCTCGACGTCACCGCCGTGCTGGAGGAGAAACTCGTCGATGGTCTCCGTTGCTTCGATCATGCCTCCATGAGAGCACGCGCCACTGACAACAATCCCCACGCGTCGCATGTACGGAACATGGAATACGGACGAACAGGCGGTGCCGACGGCCGGGGTGGCGCCGACGGACGTACCAGGTCAGCGGTCCGGCGTCAGCGCCCCACCGCGTATCCCTGCATGCCGCGCGGGTTGGCCGCCGCCGACAGCACCCCGGTCTCCGGGTCCCGCGCCACGGCGCACAGCCGTCCCTCGGACCAGCCCGGCCCGACCGTGACGTCGTGGCCGCGCCGCCGCAGCTCCGCCACGACCCGCTCGTCCGTGCGGGACTCGACGGTCACGCTCCCGGGGCGCCGGCCGCGCGGGTAGAAGGAGCTGGGGAAGCTGTCGTTGTGCCAGTTCGGGGCGTCGATCGCGCCCTGGAGGTCGAGGCCGCCGCGGACCTCGCCGCGCAGCGCGACGGCGAGCAGGAAGTGCAGCTGCCACTGGTCCTGCTGGTCGCCGCCGGGTGTGCCGAAGGCCAGCACCGGGGTGCCGTCGCGCAGGGCGATCGACGGGGTGAGGGTGGTGCGGGGGCGGCGGCCGGGCGTGAGGGTGTTGGGCAGGCCCTCCTCCAGCCAGGCCATCTGGAGCCGGGTGCCGAGCGGGAAACCCAGTTCGGGGACGACGGGGTTGGACTGGAGCCAGCCGCCGCTGGGCGTGGCCGCGACCATGTTGCCCCAGCGGTCGACGACGTCCAGGTGGCAGGTGTCGCCCCGGGTGGTGCCGTCGGCGGCGACCTGCGCGACGGTCGGCTCACCGGCGCCCAGCGGGTCGAAGGCGGCGCTCCGGCCGTCCTCCACGCACGCGTACCCGGGCAGCCGGGGCACGCGTCCGCCGGGGCTGCCCGGCCGCAGCTCGTCGGAGGCCTTGGCGCCGATCAGCTCCCGCCGTCCGGCGTTGTAGGCGTCCGAGAGCAGGTCGGCCAGCGGTACCTCGGCCGCGTCCCCGTACCAGGCCTCGCGGTCGGCCATGGCGAGCTTGCAGCCCTCGATCAGGAGGTGGACGTAGTCGGCGGAGCCGTGGGCGGGCAGCTCGGGGGGCAGCAGGGCGAGCTGCTGGAGCAGGGCCGGGCCCTGGCTCCAGGGGCCCGCCTTGCACACCGTCCAGTCGTTCCAGTCGTAGGTGACCGGGCGCTCGTAGCCCGCGGACCAGCCGGCCAGGTCGGCGGCGGTGAGGGTGCCGGTGTGCCGGGTGCCGCTGGTGTCCATGGTGGGGCGGGCGGCCTGCCGGACCAGCGCCTCGGCGACGAAGCCGGTGCGCCACACCTCGCGGGCCGCGTCGATCCGGGCCTCCCGGTCCCCGGCGCCCGCGGTCTCGGCGAGCAGCCGCCGCCAGGTCGCGGCGAGGGCGGGGTTGCGGAACAGCTCACCGGGGCGGGGGGCCCGGCCGCCGGGCAGGTAGAGCTCGGCCGAGGACGTCCACTCGGTCTCGAACAGCTCGCGGACGCTCTCCACCGTCGCGCCGACGTTCTCCACGGGCGGGTGCCCGTGCTCGGCGTAGCCGATGGCGTACTTCAGGACCTCGTCCAGCGGCTGGGTGCCGTGGTCGCGCAGCAGGAGCAGCCAGGCGTCGAAGGCGCCGGGGACGGCCGCGGCCAGCGGGCCGGTGCCGGGGACGAGGTCGAGGCCGAGCCCCCGGTAGTGGGCGACCGTGGCGCCGGCCGGGGCCACGCCCTGCCCGCAGAGCACCCGTACCTCGCCGCCGGCCGGGGCGAGCAGGATCGGCACCTCGCCGGCCGGGCCGTTGAGGTGCGGCTCGACCACGTGCAGGACGAAGGCGCCGGCGACGGCGGCGTCGTACGCGTTGCCGCCGTTCTCCAGGACGGCCATCGCCGACTGGGAGGCCAGCCAGTGGGTCGACGACACCATGCCGAAGGTGCCCTGGAGGGTGGGACGGGTGGTGAACTGCATCTGTCACCTCGCTGTGCGCACGGCCGGGCCAGGTGTCTGGCGGTTACATGCTTTCACGGCCGTGGCGAGGCGAACCCCCGGACGGGGGGTTCGCCTCTGCCCGTCACTTGTCCGAGTCGGGCTTGCTCGTCGCCGCCGCGTACGCCTGGGACGGGGTCATCGCGATCCCGTTGAGGCTGACGGTCTTGTACGGGCTGACCTTGGCGCAGGTCTTGGAGTCGTCGGCGGTGGAGGCGTTGGCGTTGGAGACGGCCGCCTTGGTGTCGCCGGAGCTGGCCGGGTAGGAGGTGCCGCTGCTCCAGTCGCTGCCGATCACCAGGACGACGCCGGTGCCGCTGCCCGACTTGATGTGCGAGCTCGGGATGGACAGGGCCTTGGCGACGGTCTGCGCCTCGGCCTTGTCGCCGCTGCCGTAGGTCAGGGTGGTCGTGCTCGCGGAGTCCGGGGCGTTGGCGGTGCTGGTGCCGGTGCTGAAGCCCTGGGAGATCAGGGAGTTCGCGATGGCGGAGGCGCGGCCGGTGATGTCGGTGCCGTTCTCGACGGTCACGGCGATCTGGGCGGCCGGGACGGTCGCGGTGGGCGTCGGCTTCGCGGTCGCCGAGGCGGCCGAGGACTTCTTGCCCGAACTGGTGGTCAGCGACTGGTCGTTGGCCATGGTGGCGAACAGGTCCTTGGCGCCCTCGCCGACCACCACGCGATTGCTGTTGTTCGGGTCGGGCGCGGTCTGCATGGTGGTGAAGGTCATCCGCTTGGTGGGGACCTTGTTCACGTCGGCCGCGAGCGAGATCAGCTTCTTCACGCTGTCGAGGTCGTCGTCCACGGTGAGCGCCTTGGTGGCCGCGTCGGCGAGGCTGTAGACCGCGGTCGGGTCGGTGAGGGTGCCCGCGCTCTTGAACTTGCGGATCATCGCGCTGAGGAAGATGTGCTGGGAGACGGTACGGCCGAGGTCGCTGCCGTCGCCGAACCCGTGCCGGGAGCGGACGAACTCCAGGGCGGCCTCGCCCTTGAGGGTGTGGGAGCCCTTGGAGAGCTTCAGGTGCGAGTACGTGTCGTACACGTTGTTGTTGACGCAGACGGAGACACCGCCGACGGCGTCGGACATCTTGACCACACCGGAGAAGTCCAGTTTGACGAAGTGGTCGATGGGGACGCCGGTGAGCTGGTGCACGGTGGCGACCTGGCAGGCGGCGCCGTACTGGAGGGCGCTGTTGACCTGGCCGTAGTAGCCGGAGGTGGACTGGCCGCTCGAACCGTCCTTGCAGGCCGGCACGTCGACCATGGTGTCACGCGGGATGCTCATCACCGTGGCGTTGGAGCGGTCCGCGGATATGTGGACGACCATCTCCACGTCCGCGTTGCCGTTGCCGGTCTGGACGCCGGTCTCCTTGCAGCCGCCGCCGAGCTTGCAGTCGGCCGAGCTGGTCCGGCCGTCCGAGCCGATCACCAGGATGTTGATCGGGGTCCGGCCGAACGCGTCGGCCTTCTCGGTGCCGCCCTTGCCGTCGAGGGAGACGCTGTTGATGTTGCCGTTGAGGTGCTGGTAGAACCACCAGCCGGCACCGGCCGTGGCCAGCACCAGGACGGCCGTGACCAGGCCCAGGATCTTCATGACCCGCTTGCCGCGGCCCGGCGGCCTGGCGCGCCGGGAGCCGCCTCTGCCGCCTCCGCGGGTCTTGGCCGCCTGCCGGGCTGCCGCCCGGCCGCCGGTCGGCCGCGTCCCGTCGGGCAGGGCCCCACGCTGTCCGGGCACCCGGTCGGTGCGGCTGCGTGTGGCCTGGCCTCCCGGGCCGTCCCACGGGTCGGTCATCTTCCACTCCCATGAACGGTCGGGTCCGTCTGCGGGTACGGTCGGGCGGGTAGGGCGTCCGCGGCGGGTTACGGACAGCCGCGGGCAGCGCCCATTTGGGTTGCGTGATTGCGCAATCTAACAAACCCACAGCCCCGACAGCACAAGCCCCACCCGAATTCACAGGTGAGGCATCTCATGAAACCTCGGGGACACACTCACCGTCCGCCCCCGCACGGCGGCCCGGGTCCGGCCGGTCAGACACCGGCCTCGTACAGCCGCCGCACCGGCACCGGGGCCTGGTGCGAGCGCGCGGTCAGCTGTCCGACGGTCACCCGTACGACGGTCACGATGTCCGGATCGTCCACGTAGTAGACCTGCCGCCGGCCCTCCCGGCGGGACCGCACCAGGCCGGCCAGCCTGAGCTTGGCCAGGTGCTGGCTGACCGCGGGCAGGGCGCCGCCGACCCGGTCGGCGAGGCGCGTCACGTCGCTCTCGCCCTGGGACAGCGCCCACATGATGTGCAGCCGGGCCGGGGATGCAAGCAGCCCGAACACCGCCGCCGCCTCCGTCAGCACCCCGTCGGAGGGATCCGTGAAGCCGTCGCCGCTCTCCCCCACAGCCCACTCCCTCCCATCACAGTCTCCGCACAGGCGCCCACTCAGTGTAGGCGCACGGTCACCGCCTTCCGTACGGCCTCCCCGCAATGTCCTCCACCTGTTCCCCGCATTGTCATGACCGGGTGACAGATCATCGACGGCTCGGCGTCAGGCGTATCCGGCGGCCACTCCCGTTCATAAGCTTGCGCAACAACGCAACTCACTGGAGGACAACGAACGTGGGCATCATCGGCTGGATCGTCCTGGGTCTCCTCGCCGGAGCCATCGCCAAGGCCCTGCTGCCCGGCCGCGACCCGGGCGGCCTGATCGGCACCACCCTCATCGGCGTCGCGGGCGCCTTCGTGGGCGGCTGGCTCTCCTCCCGCTTCCTCGACCGCCCGGTGGAGAACCACTTCTTCGACCTCTACACGTGGGGCGCCGCGATCGCCGGTTCCCTGGTCCTCCTCGTCGGCTACCGGCTGCTGTTCGGCAACTCGCGCGACTGAGTACCGGACGGGCCCCACGGTGACTCCGGTCACCCTCGGGGACCGGATGCAGTCACGACATTCCGGATGTACAGGGACCGTGGACGCACGACATTCCGGATGTAGGGGGACGGCCCGCGGCAGCTGTCAACAGCGCACCGGGGACGCCCCACAGGCAAGGCACGGATTCCACTTCCGCCCCACAGGGACTCGTGTGAAACTGGCGTCCCGTCCGCAGTGCGGGCCACTCCGCACACCGTCCCCCAGCGAGAAGTGCGACTTGCGTTCTCTTCCCCTGCCGCTCGCCCTCACCGCGCGCCTGACGCCGGTCGCCGTGCTCGCCTGTGCGGGCTGGGTGATGGCGTCGGGCCCGGACAAGACGACGTCCACAGGCAGCTCGTCCGACGCGTCGACCCAGCAGACGGCCGGCCAGTCGGCGGGCGACTCCCCGTCGACGTCCTCCGCCTCCACGACGTCCGCCAAGGCGTACTCCGCCGCGCCCGCCCCCTGCGGCAGCATCCCGGTGGCCACCGTCAAGTCCCTGGTGCCCGGTGCCAAGACGGCCGGCAAGGAGATCCCCTCCACCGACACCAAGCTGCGCCGCACCTGCTCGTGGAACGCGCTCAAGGGGTACGACTACCGATGGCTCGACGTCTCCTTCGAGATCATGGACACGGACGCGGCGGCGGCGAAGGAGTACAAGGACCGGGTCGCCGAGAAGAGCGGCGGCGGGGCCGTGCCGGGCCTCGGGGACAACGGCTACTCGGTCGTGAACCTCACCACCGAGGACAAGCAGCAGACCCGCGAGGGCGTGGTGATGGCCCAGGTCTCCAACGCGCTGGTGGTCGTCACCTACAACGGCAGCGACTTCGAGAACAAGAAGGCGCCCAGCACGGACGTGATCAACAAGGGTGCCATCCAGGCGGCCAAGGCCGCGGTGACCGCACTGAAGGGCAGCCAGTAGCCGGACCGGCTGCCCTCCGTGCTCACGGCTGGAGCGCCTTCGCGGGCCGCACCAGCAGGGTCAGCCCCAGGTAGAGCACCAGGGACGTGCCGAGGCCGACCGCCCAGCCGTAGTCGGCGAGCGAGGACAGGGCCGGGACGGGACGGCCGTCGATCAGCGGTTTGAAGCTGGCGCCGCCGACCGCGAGGATGCCGCCGACCAGGAAGGCGACCACCGCCCGCCAGTTCCAGCCGCCGTCGTACCAGTAACGGCCGCCCGTGCGGTACAGGTCGGTCAGGTCGAGGCGGGTGCGGCGCAGGATCCAGTAGTCGGCGATGAGGATGCCGGCGACCGTGCCGAGCAGACCGCCGACCAGACCGAGCCAGGTGAAGATGTAGCCCTGCGGGTCGGAGTACAGCTTCCACGGGAAGATCAGCACCGCGAGGACCGAGGTGATCAGGGCTCCGATACGGAAACTGATCTTCCGGGGCGCGATGTTGGAGAAGTCGAAGGCGGGCGAGACCAGGTTGGCCGCGATGTTCACGGAGAGCGTCGCGACGAGGACGGTCACCAGGGCGTAGAGCAGGCCGACCACGTTGTCCGTCTTCGCGGCCAGCTGGACCGGGTCCCAGATCGGCTGCCCGTAGACGGCCTGCGAGCCGGAGGTCACCAGCACCGACAGGAAGGCGAAGAGGGTCATGGTGGTGGGCAGGCCGAGCGCCTGGCCCCGGGTCTGCGCCTTCTGGCTCTTCCCGTACCGGGTGAAGTCGGGGATGTTCAGCGACAGCGTCGACCAGAAGCCGATCATGCCCATCAGGGACGGCCAGAAGATCTTCCAGAAGCCGCCGCCCCAGCCGAGCTTGGAAGGCTGGTCGAAGAGCGGGCCGAGGCCGCCGGCCTTGTTGCTCATCCAGACCAGCATCACGACCGCGCCGACCAGCACGAAGGGCGCCGCCCAGTTCTCGAAGCGGCGGATCGTCTCCATGCCCCGGTAGATGATCGCGACCTGGAGCACCCAGAAGAGCGCGAACGACAGCCACATGGTCCAGGCGTAGCCGCCGATGTGCGAGGCGTTCGCCCAGCTGTCGCCGATCAGCTTGCCGGCCAGGAAGTAGATGGCCTCGCCGCCGATCCAGGTCTGGATGCCGAACCAGCCGCAGGCCACCAACGCCCGTACGACGGCGGGGAGGTTGGCGCCGCGCACCCCGAAGGAGGCTCGGGCGAAGACCGGGAAGGGGATGCCGTACTTGGGTCCGGCGTGCCCGGTGAGCAGCATCGGCACGAGGACGATCAGGTTGGCCAGGGCGATGGTGAACACGGCCTGTTTCCAGTCCATGCCGACCGCGATGAGCCCGGAGGCCAGGGTCCAGGAGGCCGTGTTGTGGGCCATGCCGACCCAGAGCGCGGAGAAGTTGTAGGTGGTCCAGGTGCGCTTGGCTACGGGGACCGGCAGCAGGTCCTCGTTGGCGTACGGACCGCTCGGCGGCGGCGAACCCGGGGAGAGCTCGACGCGCCCGTCGGAGACGGTGACTTGACCGGACGGCGGTATGGCCGTGGGAGCGGTGTCGGTCATGGGCAGGCCAATCAGATGAGGCGGGACGGGAGAGGCCGTGCGGGCGGGGCGGGGGGTACGCGTGTGGGGTGCGCCCTGACCCCCTTCCCGGGACGGCGGGAAGGGGGAGACCAACTGCCAGGAGTGGGCTAGCCGTTGACGGCCGGGATGACCTTCGTCCCGTACGCGTCGATGGTGGCCTCCTGGGCGTCGTGCATGTCGTAGACGGCGAACTGGTCGACGCCCAGCTCGCGCAGGGCGTTCAGCTTCTCGATGTGCTTCTCGGCCGGACCGATGACGCAGAAGCGGTCGACGATCTCGTCGGGCACGAACTCGGTGTCGGGGTTGCCGCTGCGTCCGTGGTGCGAGTAGTCGTACCCCTGGCGGGCCTTGATGTAGTCGGTGAGTTCGTCGGGTACGGCGGCGGAGTGCTCGCCGTACTTGGCGACCAGGTCGGCGACGTGGTTGCCGACCATGCCGCCGAACCAGCGGCACTGGTCGCGGGCGTGGGCGAGGGCCTCGGGCGAGTCGTCCTCGGTGACGTAGGCGGGGGCGGCGACGCAGATCCTGACCTCGGAGGGGTCGCGCCCGACGGCGACGGCCGCGTCCTTCACCGCCTTGACCATGTACTCGGTGAGGTAGAGGTCGGAGAGCTGGAGGATGAACCCGTCGGCCTCCTCACCGGTCATCTTCAGGGCCTTCGGGCCGTACGCGGCCATCCAGACGGGGAGTTCGGCGCCCGGTTTGACCCACGGGAACCTGATGACCGTGCCGCCGAGGTCGGCCTCGCCGCCGCTGCCCAGCGCACGGATCACCTTCATGGCCTCGCTGATCCGGGCCAGGGTGTTGGGCTTGCGGCCGGCCACCCGCATCGCGGAGTCGCCGCGGCCGATGCCGCAGACCGTGCGGTTGCCGAACATGTCGTTGAGGGTGGCGAAGGTGGAGGCGGTGACCTCCCAGGTGCGGGTGCCCGGGTTGGTGACCATCGGCCCGACCGTCAACTTGCTCGTGTTGGCCAGAATCTGACTGTAGATCACGAACGGTTCCTGCCAGAGCACGGCCGAGTCGAAGGTCCAGCCGTAGCGGAAGCCGTTGCGTTCGGCCCGTTTCATCAGGCTGATGACCCGGGAGGCCGGCGGGTCGGTCTGCAGGACGAGTCCGAAGTCCATGGGCGCGTCTCCTAGTTGAGGTACTGACAGGTGGAGCGCGGGGTGTAGACGCCGTGCCCGGCGTGGCCGGTGTACTCCCGCTCGGTGATGACGGGTACACCCCGCGACAGGACCGTCTCGACCCGGCCGGTGAGCCGCTTGCCCTCGTACGCCGAGTAGTCGACGTTCATGTGGTGGGTCTCGGCGGAGACGATCTGCTCGGCCGCCGGGTCGTAGATGACGACGTCGGCGTCGGCGCCCGGGGTGATGGTGCCCTTCTTCGGGTACATGCCGAACATCCGGGCCGGGGTGGCGCAGGCGATCTCGATCCAGCGGCGGCGCGAGATGTGCCCGTCGACGACGGCCTGGTGCAGCAGGTCCATCCGGTTCTCGACGCCGGGCAGGCCGTTGGGGATCTTCGAGAAGTCGCCGCGGCCGAGTTCCTTCTGGCCGACGAAGCAGAAGGGGCAGTGGTCGGTGGAGACGACCTGGAGGTCGTTGGTCCTGAGGCCCTGCCAGAGCTTGGCCTGGTGCTCCTTGGGGCGCAGCGGCGTGCTGCACACGTACTTGGAGCCCTCGAAGTCGGGCTCGGCGAGGTTGTCGGTGGAGAGGAAGAGGTACTGGGGGCAGGTCTCGCCGAAGACGGGGAGCCCCTCGTCGCGGGCGCGGGCGAGTTCGGCGACCGCCTCCATCGCGGAGACGTGTACGACGTAGAGGGGCGCGCCCGCGACCTGGGCGAGCCTGATGGCCCGGTGGGTGGCCTCGGCTTCGAGCAGCGCCTTGCGCACCTCCCCGTGGTACCTCGGGTCCGTCTCCCCGCGCGCCAGGGCCTGTTCCACGAGGACGTCGATGGCGATGCCGTTCTCGGCGTGCATCATGATCAGGCCGCCGTTCTCGGCGGAGCGCTGCATGGCGCGCAGGATCTGGCCGTCGTCGGAGTAGAAGACGCCGGGGTAGGCCATGAACTGCTTGAAGGAGGTCACGCCCTCCTCGACCAGCAGGTCCATCTCCTTGAGCGTCTCCTGGTTCACGTCGGAGACGATCATGTGGAAGCCGTAGTCGATGGCGCAGTTGCCCTCGGCCTTGGCGTGCCAGGTGTCCAGGCCCTCGCGCAGGCTGTGGCCGACGCTCTGCACCGCGAAGTCGACGATCGTGGTCGTACCGCCCCAGGCGGCGGCCCGGGTGCCGGTCTCGAAGGTGTCGGAGGCGAAGGTGCCGCCGAACGGCAGCTCCATGTGGGTGTGGGCGTCGACGCCGCCCGGGATGACGTACTTGCCGGTGGCGTCGATGGTGCGTTCGGCGGTGAAGGCCTCGGCGGCGGGGGTGCCGGTCGCCGCGAGGGCGGCGATGCGGCCGTCCTCGATCAGGACGTCGGCGTGGATCTCGTCGGACGCGGTGATGACGAGTCCACCGTGGATGAGGGTGCGGCCGGTGGTCATGGGGTCCTCTCGTTCGTGGTCACGTGCCGGTCCGATGTGGCTGGTCGCGCCCACGCGGCGGCAGCCGCATGTCGAGCGCTGCCCCGCGCCCCTTGCGGGGGCGCTTTTACGACGCGCGCTATTAAGGCGCCGTCAGGGGGCCGTACGCGTCCGGGCGGCGGTCGCGGAAGAACTGCCAGCGGTCGCGGACCTCGCGGAGCTTGGCCAGGTCCAGGTCGCGGACGACGAGTTCGGTCTCCTTGTCGGAGGCGACCTCGCCGGCGAACTGACCCTCCGGGTCCACGAAGTAGGAGGTGCCGTAGAAGTCGTTGTCGCCCAGCTCCTCCACGCCGACCCGGTTGATCGCGCCGACGAAGTACTCGTTGGCGACGGCAGCCGCCGGCTGCTCCAACTGCCAGAGGTAGCGGGAGAGTCCGCGCGAGGTGGCCGACGGGTTGAAGACGATCTCGGCACCGCCGAGGCCCAACGCCCGCCAGCCCTCCGGGAAGTGGCGGTCGTAGCAGATGTAGACGCCGATCCGGCCGACGGCGGTGTCGAAGACGGGCCAGCCGGCGTTGCCCGGGCGGAAGTAGAACTTCTCCCAGAATCCCGGGACCTGGGGGATGTGGTGCTTGCGGTACTTGCCGAGGTAGGAGCCGTCGGCGTCGATCACGGCGGCGGTGTTGTAGAGGACGCCCGGCTGCTCCTCCTCGTAGACCGGCAGGATCAGGACGAGGCCCAGTTCGCGGGCGAGGGCCTGGAAGCGCTGGACGATCGGGCCGTCCGGGACCTGCTCGGCGTACTCGTAGAAGGCCTTGTCCTGGACCTGGCAGAAGTAGGGTCCGTAGAACAGCTCCTGGAAGCACAGGACCTGGGCGCCCTGCGCGGCTGCGTCGCGGGCCGCCTGCTCGTGGACCTGGATCATCGACTCCTTGTCGCCGGTCCAGGCGGTCTGGAAGAGGGCGGCACGAATCACTCGGCTCATCGGGACCTCCGGTCGCTCGGTGTGCGAGAAGGCTAGAAAGCCCGGAAGTCCTGTTTGAGTTGCATCGTGTCACGTCTACGGGTGCCCGGCGTGCCACCGTGTCACGCTGTCGATGGCCCATGTTTCACCGCCGTTTTCCCAGGTCGTCGCATGTTTCACTGCTGTTGCGCGTCGTGCGCGAGGAGTGCGATGTGCACGGAGGCCGCCTGCTCGAAGTCGTCGAGGTCGACGCCGAGCCGGGTCTGTATCGCCTCCAGGCGGCGGTACAGCGCGGGGCGGGAGACGTGGTGGAGCTGGGCGGTGCGGGACTTGTTGCGGCCGGTGGCGAGGTAGGTCCGCAGGACGCCGAGCAGGTCCTGGTCGGTGCCGCTCCCGCACAGCAGGCCGTCCAGCTCGCGCTCGGCGAAGGACTGGACGTGCGGGTCGTCGCGCAACAACCGGATCAGGCCGCGCAGGTGGACGTCCTTGAGCCGGACGACGGCCGGGAGGTCGAGGGCGGCGGTGGTGTCGGCGACCGCGTCGGCGACGTGCTGGGCCTCGCGCAGGCCGGTGGGCACGTCGTCCCAGACGGTACGGGCGCCCGCCGCGGCGACCACCGCCTGCGACCCCGCCGACTCGCCGTGCAGCCGGGCGGCGAAGTGCGCGGCGAGGGCGTCGGCGTCCTGGTCGCGGGCGAGGCTGAGGAGGACGGCGGTGATGCGCTCGGTGAGTTCGGCGACGAGTCCGGGCAGGCCCAGCAGGCGCAGGATCCGCTCCAGTTGGGCGGGTTCCGCGTCCCGTACGACGAGCGGGACGAAGGTCCGCCGGTTGACGGGCAGTCCGGCGGCCCGGGCCCTGGGCAGCAGCTGGCGGGCCGGTACGACCCCGGAGACCAGGTCGGTCAGCAGGCTCTGCGCGGACTGCTCCTCCCAGGTGTGGGCGGAGCCGCCGCCGAGCATGCGGTGCAGGACGAGGGCCTCGGCGCCCCGGTCGGCCAGGAGGCGTCCGGTGGCGGTGTCGCCGCGGTAGCCGCAGAGCATGATCTGGCCCCAGCGCTCGCCCCGGCCGCCGAGTTCGGCGCGGATCCAGCCGTCGCCGGTGCCGCCGCCGGCCTGGCGCGCGATGCGCTCCCAGTCGCGGAGCACGTCGTCGACCGCCGACCGCTCCCCCGCGGTGGCGAGGACCCGGTGCGCGAGGTTGGTGACGACCACCGGGCAGGCGCTGTGCACGGCGACCTCGTCGAGGAGCCGCTGGAGGGGGGCACCGGCCGTGATCAGGCCGGTGAGGGCGGTGCGGACGGACTCGGAGAGGCTGACCGCGGCGAACTTCCGCCGCACCAGGCGGGACTGGACCTCCTCGGTCAGTTCCGCGAAGGGGAAGGGGCGGTGCAGGACCACCAGGGGGAGGCCGCAGCGGTCCGCTGCGCGGCGCATGGCGTCGGGCGTGGCGGGGAAGGCACGGCCGAGGCCGAGGACCACGGCTGCGGCCTCGGCCCGGTGCAGGGACTGGATGTACTCGGCCTGCTTGTGCGCGTCGCCGGCGAGCAGGACGCCGGTGGTGAGGACCATCTCGCCGCCGGTGAGCATGACGCCGACGTCGGGGGCCTCGGCGACGTGCACCCAGCGGACGGGGCGGTCGAGGTGGGCGGAGCCGGCGACCACCTCCGGGTCGCCGGCCAGGACCCGTTCCAGGGCGAGGATCTGACGGACCGACAGTATGGGGTCTGTGGTGTGCGGGGGATCCCAAGTGGCGGTCATCTTGCGTGGTCCCTTGGTCGGGTTCGGTGCGTCTGTCGACTGCGGCGCCGTCGTGGCTGGTCGCGCAGTTCCCCGCGCCCCTGAAGGGGCGCTGCCTGAGGCCCCTGTAAGGGGCGCGGGGAACTGCGCGACCAGCCCCCACCGGCCCGCAGGTCCCCACACGGCGTGTCTCTGCGCTTCCGGCAGAGCGCCTAGTAGGCGCTCCTCAAGGCCTGTTCGAGGATGGCCGCGCCCTCCTCCGCCTCGGCCACCGTCAGGGACAGCGGCGGGGCGATGCGCAACGCGCTCGTGTTGTGGCCGCCGCCCTTTCCGATGAGGAGGCCGCCCTCGCGAGCCGCCTCCAGGACGGCCGACGCGGACTTGGGGTCGGCCTCGTCCGTGCCGGGCCTGACCAGTTCGATGCCGATCATCAGGCCGCGGCCCCGTACCTCGCGCACGCCGGGCAGCTGGGCGGCGACCGCCCGGAGGCGTTCGATGAGCAGGCCGCCGACGCGGCGGGCGTTGCCCTGGAGGTCGTGGTCCAGGAGGTACGACAGGTTGGCGAGGCCGGCCGCCATGGTGATCTGGGTGCCGCCGAACGTCGAGATGCTGTTGGAGTCGAGGCAGTTCATGATCTCGGAGCGGGCCACCACACCGCCGATGGAGCTGCCGTTGCCGATGCCCTTGGCGAAGGTGAGAATGTCCGGCGGGCCGCTCTGGCCGTGTGCCTGCCAGCCCCAGAAGTGCTCGCCGGTGCGGCCCCAGCCGGTCTGCACCTCGTCGGCGATCCAGAGGATGCCCTGCTCCTGGAGGACCTTGCGGAAGGCCGCGTAGAGCCCGTCGGGCGGGGAGGTGAAGCCGCCGACGCCCTGGATGGGCTCGGCGATCAGCGCGGCCGGCGGGCGGGTGTGGCCGAGGAGGTCGCGCAGGTCGTCGACGCAGGCCGCGATGAAGTCACGGTCGTTCAGCTCGGCGAACGGGCCGCGGGTGCGGACGCCACCGTGGACGTACAGCGTCTGGAGCGGGGAGAGGGAGGTCGGGGACCAGCCCTTGTTGCCGGTGATGCCGACCGCGCTGAAGGAGCGGCCGTGGTAGCTGTTGCGCATCGCCAGGACGGTGTTGGTGCGGCGGTAGGTGGTGGCGAGCAGCAGGGCCGTGTCGTTGGCCTCGGTGCCGGACGTGGTGAAGAAGACCCTCGCGTCCGGGATGCCGCTCAACTGGGCGATGCGCTCGGCGAGTTCGACCATCGGGCGGTTGAGGTAGAGCGTGGAGGAGTGGATGATCCGCCCGGCCTGCTCGCTCACCGCCTTCGTCACCTCGGGGAGCGCGTGCGCGGTCATCGTGGTGAGGATGCCGCCGAAGAAGTCGAGGTAGCGGTTGCCGTCCGCGTCCCAGACGTGCCGGCCCTCGCCGTGGGTGATCTCCAGGGGCTCGTCGTAGTAGAGAGCCAGCCAGTCGGGCAGCACCTGGCGATGGCGGGCGAAGAGGTCGTTCACGGCTGTACCAGCCCTTCGTAGGCGTCGGGACGGCGGTCGCGGTAGAAGGCCCACTGCTGCCGTACCTCGTCGATCAGGTCGAAGTCGAGGTCGCGGACGACGAGTTCCTCACCCTTGTCGCTCGCCACCTCCCCCACGAACTGCCCACGCGGATCGACGAAGTAGCTCGTCCCGTAGAAATCGTTGTCCCCGTACTCCTCCTGGCCCACCCGGTTGATGGCGGCGACGAAGTACTCGTTGGCGACGGCGGCGGCCGGCTGCTCCAGCTGCCAGAGGTAGGCCGACAGGCCGCGCGAGGTGGCCGACGGGTTGTAGACCAGCTGGGCGCCGCCCAGGCCGAGTTGCCGCCAGCCCTCGGGGAAGTGGCGGTCGTAGCAGATGTACACGCCGACCTTGCCGACGGCGGTGTCGAAGACCGGCCAGCCGGCGTTCCCGGGCTTGAAGTAGTACTTCTCCCAGAAGCCCTTGACCTGCGGGATGTGGTGCTTGCGGTACTTGCCGAGGTACGAGCCGTCCGCGTCGATCACGGCGGCGGTGTTGTAGTAGAAGCCGGACTGCTCGACCTCGAAGACCGGGACGACGATCACCATGCCGGTCTCGCGGGCGAGTTCCTGCATACGACGGGTGGTGGGGCCGTCCGGGACCGGCTCGGCCCAGCGGTAGTGCTCGGGCTCCTGGACCTGGCAGAAGTAGGGGGCGTTGAAGACTTCCTGAAATCCGATGATCTTCGCGCCTCGGCGGGCCGCCTCGCGGGCGTGCTCCTCGTGTTTCGCCACCATGGACTCGGTGTCGCCGGTCCAGGTGGCCTGGACCAGAGCGGCGCGTACGACGTTGGCCATGAGCTGCTCCTTCTACGCCCGTAGAGGGTCGAAAGTAAGCCTCCTCGGATTCCTTGCCAAGACCATCGTCGTTAAGCCGCCGAGTCGATCGCGTTTCTTACCTGGCTGGCGGATGCGGGGGCCGGTTCGTCAGCGCCGTCGGGGCTCGGGAGCGCTTCGGGCCGCGGGTGCGTGGGGGCTGGTCGCACCCACGCGGCGGAGCCGCATATCGGTACAGCCCCGCGCCCCTGCAGGGCGCTCAAGCGGCCAGGCCCGCCACGCGCAGCGCGTGGAGCAGGTCCCAGTGGCGTTGGTCCGAGATGTGCTGGGCCGAACGGAGGAGGAGGGGGACGAGCCGCCGGGGGTCCGGTTCCGCGCTGTGGGCCGCCTCTTCCGGGGGTCGGACCTGGACGTACGTGTCCAGCAGGGCACGGGCCTCGCGGTGGCGGCCCTCCGTGTCGAGGGCGAGGACGGCCTCGCCGATCTCCGTGGCGGGGCGGGCGACGCCCTGGCGCAGGATCTGCCGGCCGTCGTCGGTCCGGCCCGCGGCGGTCAGGGCGTCGGCCGCCGCGACCAGCCGGGCGGGCGGGAGCGAGGCCGTCTCCCAGAGCAGCGTGGCCCAGTCGGCGCCGAGCCCGGCCCGCTGGAGGGCCTCCGCGAGCAGCGGGAACCGGACCGCGGACCAGTGCGCGACCTCGGCCAGAAGCGCGTGTGCCTCCCCGGTGCGGCCCTCCGCCCGGAGCCGTTGGAGCCGCTCCACGGCCGCCGTCACGGCCTGCCCCGACTCCTCGTCGGTCTCCGCCGGCACCGGCTCCGGCCGCGCCGGCACCTCGACGGCCCCGGCGAAGCGGGCGCCGCGCGGAGTGCGCCGGCCGGTGGCGGCCTCGGACACGGACACTTCCGGTGTCTGCGGTACGACGGTGGGCGCGGCCTCGTCCTCCACCATGCCGGCGAACCGGGCGCTGCCCCGCCGCCGCTTGCGCTGCTTGGCCGGGGCGGGAGCCGGGGCCGAGTCCTGGGCGGGGTCCGGGGCCGGGGTCGAGACGGGGGCAGGGACAGCGACCGGAACCGGCTCGGGAGTCACGGTGAAGGTCTCGCCGCGCGGGCGACCGGCGGGCTCGGTCCGGCGCCCGAGTCTTCCGATCCGCGCCTGGATCTCGGCGCACCGGGCGACCGCCCGCTCGTGGTCGTCGTGGGCCCAGGCGAGGTCGATGTTCAGGGCCTCGGCCGCCTCCCGGGAGGGCGCGGAGTCGAGGGCGCGGCCGAGCTGCGCCAGCCGTTCCGCGGCGTACCGCTGTTCGCGGAGGGTGACGTCGAGGCGGTCGCCCAGGTCCTCGCGGGCGCCCGGCCGGGTGTCGTACGCGACGAGCGCCTGCGTGTGCAGCCGGCGGGCCTGCTCGGCCTCGCGCGCGGCGGCCTCGGTGCCGTAGCCGCCGGCGAGGTCCTGGAGCAGCGCCGACACGACGTCCCAGGGCGGTACTTCGCGCCCGGCGAGGCAGGCCTGCATACCGTCGGGGTCGCGCTGCCAGAAGACCGCGCACCAGCCGCCGGCCTGGTCGAGACGCGCCAGCAGGCCGTTGAGGTAGTTCGCGAACTCCCGCACCCGGCCCGGGAGTTGATCCACAGTCATCGCTCGACTCCCGCCAGACCGGAACACTCCGGCTCCGTAGGCAACACCAGTTGTGTTACGGGGTTGCTACGGGGAGTTTTCAGCGGGCGTGCGAAGCCCTCATTGCCCGATCTTGACCGAGGCGCGTCCTGCGCCGGGGCGCGTCACACGACGACGAGGGCGCAGCGCTCCACCAGGTCGTCCATCGACAGCCCGAGCGCGCGGGCCAGCGCGGCGACGGTGAAGAAGGCGGGGGTCGGTGCCCGCCCGGTCTCGATCTTGCGGAGGGTCTCGGCCGAGATGCCCGCCGCGGCGGCCACCTCCGTCATGCTCCGGCCGCCGCGCGCCTCGCGCAGCAACCGCCCGAGCCGCTCGCCGCGTTCGCGTTCTTCCGGGGTGAGAGGGGTGCGCACCATGCCACCATTCTAACCCGGTCGAGAAAACCGGTATATTAATTGGCATGGTGGAACTGAAGACAGACACATCGATCGACGCCATGTACGCGTCGGGCCAGGTCGTCGGGCGGGCCCTGACGGCCGTACGGGAGGCCGCCGGCATCGGCGTCTCCCTGCTCGAACTGGACGAGGTGGCACGGGAGGTGCTGCGCGAGGCGGGGGCCTCCTCCCCCTTCCTCGGGTACCGGCCCTCGTTCGCGCCCACCCCGTTCCCCGCCGTCATCTGCGCGTCCGTGAACGACGCGATCGTGCACGGCATCCCGACCGGCTACCGGCTGCGCGACGGCGACCTGGTCTCGATCGACTGCGGTGCGGTGCTGGACGGCTGGGCGGGCGACTCGGCGATCAGCTTCACGGTCGGCAGACCGCGCCCGGCGGACGTGCGGCTCGTCGAGACGGCCGAGCGGGCGCTCGCGGCGGGCATCGCGGCGGCGGTCGTCGGCAACCGCATCGGCGACATCGCGCACGCGGTCGGCCGGGTGTGCCGGGACGGCGGCTACGGCATCCCGCAGGACTTCGGCGGACACGGCATCGGCCGCCGCATGCACGAGGACCCCGGGGTACCGAACGAGGGCCGTCCCGGGCGCGGCCTCCCGCTCCGGCACGGGATGGTGCTCGCGATCGAGCCCATGCTGATCGGCGGCGGCCGGGACGGCTACCACGCGGCCGACGACGGCTGGACCCTGCGGACGAACGACGGCTCCCGGGCGGCGCACGCGGAGCACACCGTGGCGATCACGGCGGCGGGGCCGCGGATTCTCACGGCCAGGAATTCAGAGAACTGACACAGGTTTTTCCTGCGCTTTTCTTATCTCGATATGCGGGTCGGCATCACACAAATGAATTCTCCGAAGTGCTGAACAACGGCCACGGTCCCCCCGTACATCTATCCGTGACGGGCGGAAAATCAGCCGCCCGATCAGCGAAGGAGTTCTCATGGAAAACGTGCGCATGCGCATCCCGCTCCCCCTGCCCGCGCGGCGCAGGCCCGTGGCTCCGCCGCCTCCGCCGCAGGACAGGCGGCGGCCCCGGCCGAATACCAACGGCCGCTGATCACGTGACATAACGCGCGCCGGAAGCACCGGCCGGATTCCGGGTCCGGCCGGTGCGACAGCATGTCACGGAAAGGGCGCCGATTATCGCGACGGGGCGTATCGCGTCGTCGCGTCGCCGAATTGTGCTGCTGATTTCCCGTCGGCTCGGCCCGTCCCCCGACCGGCTGGACGTGCCCCCCTCCGGCGGGCGTGCGAAGGTGGTGTGACCGGGCCCTGCAGGGGCACCCGCGTGGACCGGCACGTCGACCAGCGAGCGCGTCCCGCCAGGCGCCGGGACGCCGGAACGGAACGATCGCTCATGACCAGCGGCTACCCCGGACCGGACAACTTCGGACAGGATCCCTTCGGAGAGTTCCTCGCCCGCTTCTTCGGCGGCGGCGGAGCCCACCCGGGTCCCCGGCAGATCGACATCGGGAGGCTGCTGAGCCAGCCGGCCAGGGAACTGGTCAAGGGCGCCGCCCAGTACGCCGCCGAGCACGGCAGCCGGGACCTCGACACCGAGCATCTGCTGCGCGCCGCGCTCAGGGCGGAGCCCACCCGTTCCCTGCTGAGCAGGTCCGGCGCCGATCCCGACTCGCTGGCCACGGAGATCGACGGCCGCGCGGGCCCGGTCCAGCACCCGCCCGGCGAGGCGCCCCCGCCGACCTCCCTGTCCCTCACCCCGGCCGTGAAACGGGCCCTGCTGGACGCGCACGACCTGGCCCGGGCAGGCGGAGCCGGGTACATCGGCCCCGAGCACGTGCTGGGCGCGCTGGCCGCCAACCCGGACTCGGCCGCCGGGCACATCCTGAACGCCGCCCGGTTCGCCGCAGGCGGCCTGCCGCAGGACGCCACGGAGACCGACCGACCGCTGGCCGGCCCGGACACCCGGCGCCGTACGAGCAGCACGCCGAACCTCGACAAGTACGGCCGGGACCTGACCGAACTGGCCGGGCAGGGCCGGATCGACCCGGTGATCGGACGGGACGACGAGATCGAGCAGACCATCGAGGTACTCTCCCGGCGCGGCAAGAACAACCCCGTGCTGATCGGCGACGCGGGTGTCGGCAAGACGGCGATCGTGGAGGGCCTGGCCCAGCGGATCGCCGACGGGGACGTGCCGGACGTGCTGTCGTGCCGCCGGGTGGTCGCCCTCGACCTGTCCGGCGTGGTCGCCGGCACCCGGTTCCGGGGCGACTTCGAGGAGCGGCTCACCAACATCGTGGGCGAGATCCGCGCCCACTCCGACCAGTTGGTCGTCTTCATCGACGAGCTGCACACCGTGGTCGGCGCCGGGGGCGGCGGCGAGGGCGGCGCGATGGACGCGGCCAACATCCTCAAGCCCGCACTGGCCCGGGGCGAGCTGCACATCGTGGGCGCGACCACTCTCGAGGAGTTCCGCAAGATCGAGAAGGACGCGGCGCTGGCCCGCCGGTTCCAGCCGATCCTGGTGCCCGAGCCGACGGTCCCGGACACCATCGAGATCCTGCGCGGCCTGCGCGACCGTTACGAGGCCCACCACCAGGTCCGCTACACCGACGAGGCCCTGGTCGCCGCCGTCGAGCTGTCCGACCGCTACCTCACCGACCGCAGGCTGCCGGACAAGGCGATCGACCTGATCGACCAGGCCGGTGCCCGGGTCCGCCTCGGCGCCCGCACCAAGGGCACCGACGTGCGCGCCATGGAGCGGGAGATCGAGCAGCTCACCCGGGACAAGGACCAGGCGGTCGCCGACGAGCAGTACGAGCGTGCCACCCAGCTCCGGGACCGCGTCGGCGAGTTGAAGACCCGGATCACCGAAGTCTCCGGCGAGGACGAGGCCGACGAGGGCCAGCACCTGGAGGTGACGGCCGAGGCGATCGCCGAGGTGGTGTCACGCCGGACCGGCATCCCGGTCAGCAGCCTCACCCAGGAGGAGAAGGAGCGGCTGCTCGGTCTGGAGGCCCATCTGCACCAGCGGGTCATCGGCCAGGACGAGGCGGTCGCCGCCGTCTCCGAGGCGGTCATGCGCTCCCGTGCCGGACTGGCGAGCCCGAACCGCCCGATCGGCAGCTTCCTCTTCCTCGGCCCGACCGGCGTCGGCAAGACCGAACTGGCCCGCGCGCTCGCCGAGGTGCTGTTCGGCAGCGAGGACCGGATGGTCCGCCTGGACATGAGCGAGTACCAGGAGCGCCACACCGTCTCCCGCCTGGTGGGTGCCCCGCCCGGCTACGTCGGCCACGAGGAGGCGGGCCAGCTCACCGAGGTCGTCCGCCGCCACCCCTACTCGCTGCTCCTCCTCGACGAGGTGGAGAAGGCCCACCCCGACGTCTTCAACATCCTGCTCCAGGTCCTGGACGACGGCCGCCTGACCGACTCCCAGGGCCGCACGGTGGACTTCACCAACACCGTCATCGTGATGACGAGCAACCTCGGCTCGGACGTGATCACGCGGCAGGGCGCCGGCATCGGCTTCGGCCCGGGCGGCGAGGAGGCGACGGAGGAGGCCCGCCGCGAACGGGTCCTGCGTCCGCTCCGGGAGCACTTCCGCCCGGAGTTCCTCAACCGCATCGACGAGATCGTCGTCTTCCGCCGGCTCACCGGCGACCAGCTGCACCAGATCACCGAACTCCTGCTGGAACACACCCGCCGCATGCTCCACGCCCAGGGCATCACGGCCCACTTCACGGACGCCGCCGTCGACTGGCTCGCCGAACACGGCCACCAGCCCGAGTACGGCGCCCGCCCACTGCGCCGCACCATCCAGCGTGAGGTCGACAACCAGCTGTCGAGGCTGCTGCTGGACGGCACGATCGCAGAAGGCAGCCAGGTGACGGTGAGCGTCACGGACGGCCGCTTGGAATTCCGCCCGGAGAAAACGCCCCTCTAGGGGGCGCGGGGCTGTATCGATTTGCGGCTGCCGCCGCGTGGGCGCGACCAGCCCCCACGCACCCGCACCCGGCAACTACGGCGCAGGTTCCACCACCTGGGCGGACCCTCCACCCCGCCGCACCGTCTCCGCCGCCGCCAGCCACTTCCCACCCGGCAACCGCTGCACACCGGTAGCCGCCCCGATCTCGGGATTCAACGAGAACGAATGCCCGATCGCCTCCAACTTCCCCCTCAGCACGGGGTCGTTGTACAGCGCCGGCTCCAACTCGGTCTTCGCCGCGTTCCGCTGCGACGCCCGGGGCGCGGCGATCGCGTCCACCAGCGGCAGATGCCGGTCGAGGAACTCGGTCAGCACCTGGAGCACCGTCGTGATGATGGTCGCCCCACCGGGCGAGCCCACCGCGACCACCGGACGGTTCGCCTTGTCCAGGACGATGGTCGGCGAGATGGAGGACCTCGGCCGCTTTCCGGGCCCCGGGAGGTTCGGGTCGTGCACCGCGGGGTTCGCCGGGGCGAACGAGAAGTCGGTCAGCTCGTTGTTGAGCAGGAACCCGCGCCCGGGCACGGTGATCGCGCTGCCACCGGTCTGCTCGATGGTCAGCGTGTAGGAGACGACGTTGCCCCACTTGTCGGCGACCGTGAGGTGCGTCGTGTTCTCGCCCTCGTAGGTGGTCGGCGCCGCCGTCCCGGTCGACCCGGGGTTGTTGGGGTCGCCCGGCGCGACCGGGCTGGTCAGCACCGCGTCGTCGCTGATCAGCTTCGCCCGCTCGTCGGCGTACCGCTGCGAGAGCAGCCCCTTCGTCGGGACGTCCTCGAACGCGGGGTCGCCGACCCAGCGCCCCCGGTCGGCGAAGGAGATCCGGCTCGCCTCGATGAAGTGGTGCAGGTACTGCACCTCGCTCGCCTTGGAGAGGTCGGTGTTCTCCAGGATGTTGAGGGCCTCCCCGACGGTCGTGCCGCCCGAGGAGGACGGGGCGATCGAGTACACCTTCAGCCCGCGGTACGACGTCTCGGTCGGCGCCTGGAGCTTGGCCCGGTAGGCGGCCAGGTCCTTCACGGACAGCTTGCCCGCCCGCGCCTTCCACCCCGAAGCGGGGTCCACCGGCGGGTTGTTCACCGTCGAGACGATGTCCTTGCCGAGGTCGCCCCGGTAGATGTCGGCGATCCCCTTCTTCCCCAGCTCCTTGTAGGTCCTGGCGAGTTCGGGGTTCTTGAAGGTGGAGCCCACCACCGGCAGCTGCCCGCCCGGCAGGAACAGCCTGGCGGTGTCGGGGAAGTACCGGAACCGGGTCTCGTTCGCGGCGGTCTGCGACTGGAAGGTGTCGTCGACGACGAACCCGTTGCGCGCGATCCGTTCGGCCGGTTTCAGCACCGAGCCGAGCCGCTGGGTCCCCCACTGGCTGAGCGCCGTCTGCCAGGTGGCCGGGGTCCCCGGGGTGCCGATGCTCAGTCCGCTGCTGACGGCGTCGGCGAAGGCGAGCGGCTGGCCGTTCTCCACGAACAGGTCGGAGTCGGCGGTCAGCGGCGCGGTCTCGCGGCCGTCGATGGTGTGCACCGTACGGGACTTGGCGTCGTAGTAGACGAAGTAGCCGCCGCCTCCGATGCCGGAGGAGTAGGGCTCGGTGACGCCGAGTGCGGCGGCGGTGGCGACGGCCGCGTCGACCGCGTTGCCGCCCTTGCGGAGCACCTCGATACCGGCGGCGGTGGCGTCCGCGTCGACGCTGGAGACCGCACCGCCGTAGCCGACGGCCACCGGGGTTTTCGCGGGGGCCGCGGCGCCGGGGGCGGGAGGCGCCGCCGCCCCCACCGACACCACGGCGGCCGAGACCGCCAGGACCGTCAGTTTCCGCGCGACAGGGCGACGCATCCGCACCTCCAGTTCCGGAACGTCCGCGCAGCGTATCGACGGGGCCACGGCCCCGACAGCCACATTCAGGGCACTGTCATACGACCGCCACACTTCGAACACCGGTACGTTCCGGCCACCTGTGACCGCTAGCATGCGCGCCCATGAATGACGACCTGCGCAACATTATCCTCGGCGTCGTGGCGGCCGGCATCAGCGCGGCGCTCGGCTGGCTGGCCCGTACCTCGCTGTGGCGCCGGAGCCTGCGCCGCAAGCAGGCCTTTCTCGGGCTGCCGGAGAACTCGGAGTCGCTGCTGGTCGTCAACCGCGATCCGGCCACCTCCGAGCCCGCGGTCCACCGCTTCGACGTGTTCGCGCTCCTGGAGCTGGCCGCGCTCATCAAGGACTGCGGCGCGAACCTCCAGATGGTGACCCAGGACAACGTCCAGCAGGGCTTCGGCGAGCGGACCGAGTTCTGCGTCGGAGGTCCCGGGTCGAACCGCCGCATGCTCGCCCACATGTCCGCGATGCTGCCCGGCGTCCGCGTCAACATCGACCCGGAGCCGGGCCCGGACCGCGGCGCCTTCCAGATCGGCACCGAGCGCTACCGGCTGGATCCGGGCATCACGGAGTACGTCCTGCTGGCCCGCCTCACCGCCGGCCAGCGCCCCGACGCCCGCCCGGTGTTCCTCTTCTGCGGCCAGCGCGCGATCACCAACCAGGCAGCCACCCGCTACCTGGCCCGCAACCACGAACGGCTCGCCCGCAAACACGGCAAGAACTCGTTCGTACTGCTCCTGAAGGTCGTCAACTCGCAGGCGTACGGCCCCGACGTGGTCGAACTCGTCGAGGACGTCACCCGTGCCGCCCAGGCTCCGCTGCCGCCCGCCGCGACCGACGCCGCGCCCGCCTCGCACCGCGCGACCTGAGTGCCTGCACCCTTCAACAATCTCTACCCGCACGTAACTTACTGACGGGTTACTTACAGTAAGGGGTCGCGGTTACCGTCGGGTCACTTTGCATTGACGCACAGGGGAGTGACCCGTGGGAACCCATCGCAAGGCCCTGCGTACGACCGCCGTGGGCGCCGTCTCCGCGACCCTGATCGCCGGAGGCGTCCTCGGGTTCACCCCCGCCGCCCAGGCCGCCACGGACGGCGTCCGGTTCGTCGACATCACCGGCGACGGCGGCACGACGCTCAAGGCCAACGTCGTCACGCCCGCGGGCGCCGACGGCGCGCACCGCTACCCGCTGCTCGTCATGCCCACGAGCTGGGGCTTCCCCCAGGTCCAGTACCTGGCGCAGGCCAGGAAACTGGCCGACTCCGGCTATGTCGTGGTGGCCTACAACGTCCGGGGCTTCTGGCAGTCCGGCGGCGGGATCGAGGTGGCGGGTCCGCCCGACGTGGCCGACGCGTCCAAGGTGATCGACTGGGCGCTCGCCCACACCCCCTCCGACGCCGGGCACATCGGCATGGCGGGCGTGTCGTACGGCGCCGGCATCAGCCTGCTCGCCGCCGCGCACGACCCGCGGATCAAGGCGGTCGCCTCGCTCAGCGGCTGGGCCGACCTGATCGACTCGATCTACTCGGGCCGCACCGAGCACTCCCAGGCGACCGCCCTCCTCGACGGCGTCGGCCAGGTCACCGGCCGCCCGAGCGCGGAGACCGGCCAGGTCCTCAAGGACTTCTTCGCCGGCGACCTCGCCAAGGAGCAGGAACTGATCGACTGGGGAAAGAAACGTTCCGCTGCCACCTATGTCGACCAGATCAACAAGAACGGCGCGGCGATCATGCTCGCCAACGCCTGGGGCGACACGATCTTCCCGCCCAACCAGATCGCCGACTTCTACGGCCGGCTGACCGGCCCCAAGCGGCTGGAACTGCGCCCCGGCGACCATGCGACCGCCGAGCTGACCGGCCTGTTCGGGCTGCCCAACGACGTGTGGACGGACACCGAGCGCTGGTTCGACCACTACCTCAAGGGCGCGGCCAACGGGATCGACCGCGAACAGCCCGTGGAGCTCAAGTCCCGTACCGCGGGCGGCTACGAGGGCTATCCGGACTGGAAGTCGGTCGGCGCCGACCGGCGGAGGTTCGACCTCGCCGGCACGGCCACCGTGCACGCGAACGTCGACTCGGGCGCGGACGGCGGGATCGTCTTCCTGTCCAGCATCCTCGACCAGGTCGCCCAGCTGCCGCCGGTCGCCTCGATCCCGCTGCTCCCCCGGCGCTGGGCCGCCGTCTGGCAGTCCGAGCGGTACGCCGGCGCACAACAGGTGCGCGGCACCGCCGGGTTGCACACCACCCTCACCCCGACCGCGGAGAGCGGCACCCTCGTCGCCTACCTCTACGACGTGGGGCCGCTCGGCCTCGGCAAGCTGGTCACGAACGCGCCGTACACCTGGCACGGCCGGACGCCCGGCAAGGCGTTCGACGTGGACCTGGACCTGTTCTCCACGGCCTACGACGTGCCCGCCGGGCACCGGCTCGCGCTGGTGGTCGACACGGTGGACCCGCTCTACATCGAGCACAACCCGTCCGGCGCGCAGCTGACCTTCTCCTCGCCGGTGGACGACCCGTCGTACGTGTCCGTTCCGCTGCGCGAGCAGTGATCTCCGGCTGCCGCCGGCCGGGCCTGGCCCTTTGGCTGCTGCCCCCTACGGCAGCAGCGTCCCTGGTTCGGCCGGGGCCACCTCGGCGGCCCCGGTCTTGGGACTGTGCCGCTCCCGCCTGGCCACCCAGCCGGCGAACCACGAGAGCAACATGCACATCCCGATGTAGATCGGCGAGATCACCATCACCACGGGGATGAAGGGCAAATCGTAGTCGAGGTTGGATGCGATCAGTTTCCCGGCATGGAGGAACTCCTCGTAGGTGATGAGATAGCCCAGCGAGGTGTCCTTCAGGGCCACCACGAGCTGGCTGATGACGGCGGGCAGCATGGCCCGGACGGCCTGGGGCACCAGGACGTACGACATGACCTGGGTCTTGCGCATGCCGAGCGCGAACGCGGCCTCCCGCTGCCCGCGTTCGACGCTGTTCACCCCGGAGCGGAGCACCTCGGCCAGCACCGAGCCGTTGTAGAGGGCGAGTCCGGCGACCAGGGCGGGCAGGGGCTGGACCTTCAGCGCCACGAAGACGAAGAAGATCATCACCAGGACGGGCATGGCGCGGAAGAACTCCACGACGACGGTGGCGAGCAGGCGCACCGGCCGGTGTTCGGAGAGCCGTCCGACGGCCAGCAGCCCGCCCAGCGCCAGGGAGAGGACGGCCGCCGCCGCGAAGGCCTTGAGGGTGTTGCCGAGGCCGCGCAGGAGGAGTTCCTGGATGCCCTGGTAGGCGAAGGGCATCCACTTCGTGTAGGTGAACTGGCCGGTGGCGAAGAGGAGGTGGAGGATCCAGGCGAGCAGGGCCAGGATGACGACGGTCGCGAGGACGCCGTACGCCGTGTGCCGCCTTCTGGTGACGGGTCCCGGGATGTCGTAGAGCGCGGTGGCCTCGCTGCTCATCGGGCGACTCCCCAGGTGCGCTCCAGCACGTTGAACAGGGCGCTGATGGCGAGGGTGATGACCAGGTAGCCGACGGCGATCCACACGAAGGTCCAGACGATGTTGTAGCCGAGCTCGCTCAGTGTCCTGTAGGTGCCGAGGAGTTCGGTGACGCTGAAGGCACCGGCGATCGCGGAGTTCTTGGCGAGCGCGATGAGGGTGGAGCCGACCGGTGGGATCACCGACCGGAACGCCTGGGGCAGGATCACCAGACGGAGCGTCTGCCCGAAGGTCATGCCCAGGCTGCGGGCCGCCTCGCCCTGGCCCCTGGGCACGGTGTTGATGCCGGAGCGCAGCGCCTCGCAGACGAAGGCGGAGGTGTAGCAGCCGAGGGCGAGGACCGCGAACACCTGGAAGGGCAGGACCAGTCCGAAGCGGGGCAGGCCGAGCAGCACCGCGAAGAACAGGAGCGTGAGCGGGGTGTTGCGGAGCACGGTGACCCAGGCCGTGCCGAAGACCCGCAGGGAGCCGACGGGCGCGACCCGGAAGGACGCCATCACGAAGCCCAGGAACAGGGCCAGCACCGAGGAGTAGACGGTCAGTTCGACCGTGCCGAGGAACCCCTCGGCGTACGTGTGGAAGTTGTCGGTCAGTACGTTCATGCCGTCCTCGCTCAGCTCGCCGGATAGCGGTCGATCGGGGGCGGTGCCGGGGCGGGTACGCCGGACAGGCCGAGCGTCGCCTCGTACGCCTTCTTCCAGTCGCCGTTCTTCTCACGTGCCTCCAATGCGTCGTCCATCGCGAAGCGCAGGGCGGTGTCGCCGCGGGGGACGCCGATGCCGTACGGCTCCTTCGAGAAGGGCCGGCCGACGACCTTGAGTTCGCCGGGGGCCTTCGCCGCGTAGCCGATGAGGATGGCGTCGTCGGTGGTGACGGCGTCGACCTGGTAGGTGAGCAGGTTGTCGACACAGACGGAGTACGTGTCGTAGGCGACCAGGACCGCCTTCGGGTAGTCGGTCCTGATCCGCTGGTACGGCGTCGAACCGGCCGCCGAGCAGACGCGTTTGCCGGCCAGGTCCTGGGGACCGTGGATGTCGTTCTCGTCGTGGCGCACCAGCAGGGACTGGCCGGCCAGGTAGTAGGGGCCCGCGAAGCCGACCAGCTTCTTCCGGTTGTCGTTGATGGTGTAGGTGCCGACGTAGAAGTCGATCTGGCCGTTCTGCAGGGCGGTCTCGCGGTTGGCGGAGGCGATGGTGCGGAAGCGGATCGTCTTCGGGGCGAGGCCGAGGGAGGCGGACATCATCCTGGCGATCTCGATGTCGAAGCCCGAGTAGACGCCGGTGGCCGGGTCCCGCTCGCCGAGGTAGGGCTGGTCCTCCTTGACGCCGACGACGAAGTAGCCGCGCTTCTTCGCCCGGGTCCAGGTCGGGGAGTCCGGCAGCCGGAAGCCCTGCGCGACCTCGTATGCAGGGAGCTTGTCGGCCGCGGGGCCCTTGCGCGGTGGGCTGCCCTCCTTGCCGCAGCCGGCGAGGGCTCCGCCGAGCAGCGCGGTGCACAGGGCCAGGACGGCGGGCACACGGGTGGTACGGACCATGGCTGGCACTCCCCGCTCAGTGCTTGAGGATCTTGGACAGGAAGTCCCGGGCGCGCTCGCTGCGCGGGGCGGTGAAGAACTCCTCCGGGGTGCGGTCCTCGACGATGCGGCCGTCGGCCATGAAGACGACGCGGTGGGCGGCGGAACGGGCGAAGCCCATCTCGTGGGTGACGACGACCATGGTCATGCCGTCCCGGGCGAGCTGCTGCATGACCTCCAGGACCTCGTTGATCATCTCGGGGTCGAGGGCGGAGGTGGGTTCGTCGAAGAGGAGGGCCTTGGGTTCCATGGCGAGGGCGCGGGCGATGGCGACGCGCTGCTGCTGGCCCCCGGAGAGCTGTGCGGGGTACTTCCCGGTGTGCGCCGACAGGCCGACGCGGTCGAGGAGTTCACGCGAGCGCCGGTCCGCCTGGTCCCTCGTGCGCCCGCGGACCTTGATCTGGGCGAGGGAGACGTTCTGCAGGACCGTCTTGTGGGCGAACAGGTTGAAGGACTGGAAGACCATGCCGACCTCGGCACGGAGCTTCGCGAGGGCCTTGCCCTCCTGGGGCAGCGGCCGGCCGTCGAGCGTGATCGTCCCGGACTCGACGGTCTCCAGGCGGTTGATCGTCCGGCACAGCGTCGACTTTCCCGACCCCGAGGGGCCGATGACGACGACCACCTCGCCCTTGCCGACGGTGAGATCGATGCCCTGGAGGACATGGAGCTCGCCGTAGTACTTGTTGACGTCCCGCAGTTCGATCAGAGGATCGACGGCCATCCGCAGCCCTACCCGCTCTCAGCTGTGTCGTGGTTGCCGCAAACTATCCAGCCGCGGGTGGCCTTGAGGCACGACACGCACTTATCGGGCATAAGCCGTATTTAAGCCGTCTTTATCACTCGCCCTCGCTCCCCCTCACTCCCCCGATCGCCGCGCGGGCGGCAGCCGTTCAGGCCTCGGCGACCTCCGCGTAGAGCTGGGAGAGCTCGGGGACCCCGCTGGCGGCCCAGTCGTGCCCCGATACGACGACCTCGAACTCCCGCCCGGACGCGAGCCGTACGACCGGCTCCCCGTCCGCCCGGATCTCCCACTCGGCGCCGGGCACGGTCCGGGTCAGGACGGTGCCCAGATACAGACCGGCGTCGGTGCCGAGCCAGTTCAGGGTCTCCTCGTCGTCCCGCCAGCGCGGGAGCAGCTGGTCGAGCGCCTCCAGCGAGGCCGGGGTGTCGTCGAGCGCGACACCGTCCTCGGCCGCCTGGGCGCGCAGGAACTCGCACTCGGCGAGCAGGTCGGGGTCGGCTCGGTGGGGGACGTCACCGGTCTTGCCGTGCCTGTTACCCAGGAAGGGGATGTTCATGGTCCCAGGTTGACACTCACACCTCCAGGTCCACCACCACCGGGGCATGATCGGAAGCGCCCTTTCCCTTGCGCTCCTCGCGGTCGACGTAGGCGTCCTTCACGGCGTTGCCGAATGCTTCGTTGCCGTACACCAGATCGATACGCATGCCGCGGTTCTTGGGGAAGCCGAGCTGGCGGTAGTCCCAGTAGGTGAACGGGTGGTCGTACTTCAGCGGGCGCGGCACGACGTCGGAGAGGCCGGCCTCGCGCAGGGAGGCGAGAGCCGCACGCTCGGCCGGGGTGACATGGGTGAGGCCCTCGAAGGCGGCCACGTCGAAGACGTCGTCGTCCGTCGGCGCCACGTTGTAGTCACCGAGGACCGCGAAGGGGCGGCTGCCGCCCGCGTCCCCGGCGACGGCGGCCTTCAGCGCCTCGAACCACTGGAGCTTGTAGGCGTAGTGCGGGTGGTCCACCTCGCGGCCGTTCGGCACGTACACCGACCAGACCCGGACCGCCCCGCAGGTCGCCGAGACCGCGCGGGGCTCCACGCTGCCGTCGTAGCCCGGGTCGCCGGGCAGGCCCTTGACGACGTCCTCAAGACCGACTCTGGAGAGCACCGCCACGCCGTTCCACCGCCCGGTGGCGTTCACCGCGGCCTCGTAGCCCAGCTCGCGCAGCGGCTCGAACGGGAACTGGTCCTCGGCGAGCTTGGCCTCCTGGAGGCAGAGCACGTCGGTGTTGCTGCTCTCCAGCCAGGCGAGGAGCCTGGGCAGGCGGGCGGTGATCGAGTTCACGTTCCAGGTCGCGATGCGCATGCTCCACAACCTACCGGGCGCCTCTGACAACCGGTCCGGGACGCCCGGCCCCTCGCCACCGCCCGCGGGCCTCGGACGTCCGGCCTGAGGGTCTGGCCTCGGACGTCCGGTCTCAGACGTCCGCCGAGGCCCCCGGTGCCAGCCGCTGGTGGTCCGCGCCGCCCAGGGCGCCGATCTGGCGGTCGTAGATGGGCCGGGCGAGGTCGGTGAGCAGGGCGTCGTGGATGTCGTAGGCGCGCTGCGGCTTCACCTCACGGACGTAGTCGATGACCTCGGAGATCTTGTTCCAGGGCGCCATCACGGGGAGCATCAGCGTCTCGACGGTCTGGTCGGGGACGGTGAGGGCGTCGCCGGGGTGGAAGACCCTGCCGCCGTCGATCAGGTAGCCGACGTTGGTGATGCGCGGGATGTCCGGGTGGATCACCGCGTGCAGCTCGCCGTGCACCTGGACGTCGAAGCCGGCGGCGGTGAAGGTGTCGCCGTGGCCGACGGTGTGCACCCGGCCGGGGAAGGCCGCCGTCAGCTGGTCGGCGACGGACTTCAGGGTCCAGATCTCGGCGCCGGGGTTCGCGTCCAGCGCCGCCCGCAGCCGGCCCTCGTCGAAGTGGTCGGCGTGCTCGTGGGTGATCAGGATCGCGTCCGCGCCGACGGCCGCGTCCTCCTCGCTGAACCCTCCGGGGTCGAGGACGAGCGTGCGCCCGTCCTTCTCCAAGCGTACGCACGCGTGGGACTTCTTGGTGAGCTTCATGGTCACCATCCTGCCCCCGGGCCGTCCGGCAGTCCTCGGGAACGCCTCGCTCCCCGGGGGACATCTCAGCCCTCGGGAGTGGTCTCCTCCCGGATCACCTGCTGGGCCACCCGGAACGCGCTGTTCGCGGCCGGTACCCCGCAGTACACCGCCGCCTGGAGCAGCACTTCCTTGATCTCGCCCGGGGTGAGGCCGTTGCGGAGCGCGGCCCGGACGTGGAAGCCCAGCTCCTCCAGATGGCCGCCCGCGACCAGCGCGGTGAGCGTGACGCAGCTGCGCGAGCGCCGGTCGAGGCCCGGCCGGTCCCAGATCTCGCCCCACGCGTAGCGGGTGACGAACTCCTGGAAGTCCCCGGAGAACTCGTCGGCCTGCGCCAGCGCCCGGTCCACGTGCGCGTCCCCGAGCACCTCCCGGCGGACCTTCAGTCCCGCGTCGTACGGGTCGGGCCGCCCCAGCGGCTGCGGCACGGCGACGGGCGGGGCGATCTCGGCGATCGGCGTGAACTGGGGGGCGACCTGCGGCACGGCCTGGGGCGCGGCGGGCAGTACCGGCTTCACCGGGGCCGCCGGGATGGCGATCTGGCCGGTGGTCGAGTCGTATGCGGGCTGCCAGGCGGTGGAGAAGTGCCGGACCAGCAGATCGGTGACGGCGGCGGGCTGCTCGACCGGGACCAGGTGGGAGGCGCCGGGTACGACCGCGAGCCGGGCGTCCGGGATCCCGGCGACCAGGGTGCGGGCCTCGGCGGGGCCGGTGACCTGGTCGTCGGAACCGACCAGGACGAGGGTGGGGACGCCGATCCGGCCGATTTCGTGCCGTACGTCGAAGCCGGCCAGTGCCTCGCAGGCGGCGATGTAGCAGCCGGGGTCGGTGGTACGGACCATCTGGACGGCCCACTCGGTGATCGCAGGCTGGGCGGCGGCGAACCCGCTGGTGAACCAGCGCTCGGGCGAGGTCCGGGCGATCGGGTCGAGGCCGTTCGTCCGTACGATCACACCGCGCTGCCGGAACTCGTCCGGCGACCCGAACCGGGGCGAGGTGGCGACCAGCGCCAGCGAGGCGATCCGCTCCGGGTGCCGCAGCGCCAGCTCGATGCCGACGGCTCCGCCGAGCGCGCAGCCCGCGTAGCCGAAGCGCTGCACGCCGAAGGAGTCCAGCGTGGCCAGCAGCCGCGCGGTCAGCTCGGCCACGGAACCGGCCGGGTGCGCCGGCGCACCGCCGTGCCCGGGCAGGTCGTAGCGGAAGACCCGCCACTGCTGGACCAGCTCCGGGATCTGGCGGTCCCACATGTGCCAGGTGGTACCAAGTGAGGGACCCAAGATCAGGACAGGGGCGCCTTCTGGCCCGTCAAAGCGGTATTGCAGGGCGTTCGTCGGTGTCTCACTCACACCCTGCACGCTCTCACATCTCACCTCCAGTCCTACCGCCAGGGCCAGAAGGTCTGGGGAGACGCGGGCATGGACGCCATGTGGTCCGCCTCGACCGTCAAGGTCATCGGCTCCGGGATCGACGACCCCGACTTCGCCGACAAGCTGTCCCTCCTGATCGGCGACCACGACGTGGAGACCACGTCCACCTCGCACTCGGAGTCCGGCAAGAGCACGTCGATCTCGATGCGGCAGGAGCGGATCCTGCCCGCCGACGCGATCCGCGCCCTGCCCAAGGGCACCGCCTTGTGTTTCGCCACCGGCATGCGCGCCGCCATGCTCGACCTCCGCCCGTGGTACCGCGAGCCCGGCGCGGAGGAACTGTCCGCGGCCTCCGCCCGCGCCTCGCAGGCGATCACCGCCCGCGCCGTCGCCAAGCACACGCCAGCGCAGTCCGACTTCCAGCAGGCCGTGTGAGCGACGCCCTGCTGCACCTGGTGCCGGTCCGCTCCCGCCAGGCGAAGGAGTTCGTGCGGACCTGGCACCGCCACCACCCGCCGCCCGCAGGACAGATCTTCGCCGTCGGCGCCGCCGACGAGTCCGGCGTCCTGCACGCCGTCGCCATCGTCGGCCGGCCCGTCGCCGCCACCTCGACGACGGCGCCACCCTCGAAGTCACCCGGACCGCCAGCGACGGCACCGGCAACGCCAACTCGCTGCTCTACGGCGCATCGTGGCGCGCGACGAAGGCCCTCGGCTACCGGCGCCTGATCACCTACACGCAAGACGGCGAGAGCGGCGCATCACTGCGCGGCGCCGGGTGGCGCACCATCGCCAGCCGCCCGCCCCGGGCCGGATGGCACACCCCCTCCCGCCCACGGTCCGGCCACGGCAACGACCACGTCACCCGCCTGCTGTGGGAAGCCCCTTGACCGAGCCCGCTCCCGCACCCCACCGGGCCAGCCATCCTCCGCCTTCCCGTCCTGTCCCCGCCACCGGAGTTGTCCTGCACACCGTCGACCTGACCGAACACACCCGCCTTCTCGGCGAAGTGGCCCCCACCCTCAAGGAGTTGTCCGCGCAGGCAACACGGATCCGGGAGGGCGAGATCGCCAAACCCGTCCGGGAGATCACGCCCCTGAGCCTGCAGGTCCACGAGCTGGCGATCAGGTGCACACGCCAACTCCACGACCTGTCGGCCAGCCAGTACCCCGCGATGAAGGGCGGCGCCGACAACCTGGCGCACCTGGCCGGCGCCTGCGCTCAAATCTCCCTCGCCGCCACGCTGTGCAACCTCGCCATCCACCACCGCACCGAGATCCTGCTGTCCGAGGACGCCGACTCCACCCCCGCGACCAGCCGTGATCAACTCCGCCGCGCAGGTGACGAGATGCGGCGAGCGGCCACCACCTACCGTGCCGTGGCCCGACAGCTCTCCCGCCGCCTCGCCTCGTTCTCGGAGCGCGCCGAGGACCGGCAGCTCATCGCCGACGCCCTCCGGCACCACCCGCAGCAGGCCCCCACCGCGTCACCGGTCCCCGCCGCCCGGCGCCGCGTATGACGACACCACCGGCCGAGAGCCTCCTGTTCGACGTAGCCGCCCCGCCGACGCCCGTCGAGCGGCTGCTGCTGCTCGCCGACCAGTACGTGCAGCACAACGACATGCTCGACCGTCTCCTGCGGGCCGGCCCAGCGTCGGAGCCCGACGCCCACGCCGACTCCGCGCAGCAACTCGCCGCCGCGACCCGCACCGCGATCAAAGCGGTCGCCGACGCACGCCTCTTCCACAACCATGAGCTGTCGAACGCGGTGGTCCGCCTCCAGCAGCTCGCCTTCCTGAGCAGCGCATCCGCGGACCAAGGGCCCCACACGGCCCGCACACTGACCGCCCTGGCCCCCGAGGCGGCCATGGAGTGCGCCGGCACCCTCGCCTACGAGATACGGCACCGCCGCGGCAGTACCGGCAGCGTTCCGCACCACCGGCTGACCTCCACCCACCGCACCGCCTTGTGGGAAATCGGCTGCGGGAACGTCGTGGCCACCAACTCCCTGGGCCGTCAGTACGTCCACTACCGGGACGAGCGCGTGCTGATCGGCACGCTTCGGGCGCTGGAAGCGGACGGTCTGGCCGAACGCGTCCCGAAGGCCGCGCCCTCCGCCTACATCGGCGGACCGCTCCAAGACCGCGTATGTCTCACCGCGGCCGGCACCACCGCCCTGGCCGCCGCCATCAGCAGCCCGCACAGCGCCAGACCCCCCGGCACCACACCCGCGCCCGCGCCCGCGGAGTCGGCCGCCCGGACCCGCTGACCGATCCCCCGGAGTCACACCACCCCATGCCCCTGCTCGACTTGGCAGGCCAGGTACAACAACTGCGCACGTTGGCGCGCGACTTCGAGGCCCTGCACGCTCGCGTACGGGACCTCTCCTACACCCCCGGCACCGACGCACTGCACAAGATCAGCCCGCTCCTGCTCAAGGCCCAGGACCTGACGGCCACCGTCCTCATGCACCTGGGCACGCTCGAATCCAGCGCCTACAGCAGTGTCGCCGGGAGCCGCTCCAGCCTGGAGTGCCTGGCCTCGGTCGCAGTCGCCTCCACGCTGGCCGGCAACGGCCTCGCCAGCGCGCTGCTCGCCAACCCCTACGACGGTGCGCCGTTCCCCGGCTATCCCGCGGACGACGCCGCAACGCACACCGCTCGCCACACCACGGCCGTCCCGGAGATGACCGAACACCTCGCCGACGCCGCCCACCAGCTCGACCTGAGCGCGACCGGATGCCACTACGTCGCCACCGGCATCACCCAAGACCGTGACGCCGCACGCGAGGAAACGGTCTCCGCCCAGGCGGCTGCCGTCCCCGCGCTAACCCGCACCCAGTACGACGCTCTCAAGGCCCTCGCCCTCGGCGGCGGACATCTGTATGAGAGTGCGCAGCGGGGGCCGGGCGCGACCCGTGTGGCCACCGGGGACGGGACCCGTATCTCGATGGCCACCTTCCGGGCCCTGAACAAGCGCGGGCTCGTCGGCCGGGACATGAGCACCCGCCTGTCACGCGGGCAGAAGATCACCGTCACCAGGCTAGGACACCAGGCTTTGGCCAGGCCGCGGCCCGCAGCCACGACGGCTCAGCCCGCACGGGCCGCCGCGCCTCCCACAATGCAGGGAGCACGCCGGTGACGCGCTTCGCGCCCCACGCCCGCGTCCTGGTCTCTCCGCGCCATCTCGCGGGCGCCGGGATCGACCGGCTCGCCGACGCGATCGGCCCGCTGATCCACCTTTTCGGCTGGCCGCACGAAATCGACCGTGCAACCGGCCGCATCACCGTCAACACCCTCGACAGCAGCCTGTTCGTGACCTTCAGCTCTCGCCACACGCAGGGGCAGTGGTGGTCGGTCGCGCACCATGATCCGTTCTGGGAGGCCCGGTTCACGCGGCAGACCCCGATCGAGGCCATCGCTGCCGTAACCCAGGCGCTGCCCCAGCTGGTCGGCGACTTCCGCCACGCCGACCGGATCCCGCTCACGACCAGCACGCTCGCCGAGATCGCCGAACTGAACCACTGGCGCCATGAAGGCAGCGGCACCTTCACCTCGCCCGACGGTCATTGCCGCCTGAAGCACGCCCCGGCAAAGGAGACCCCGTGGCGCTTCCGACACCACGTGTACGACGGCTTCGGCACCCACTGGGACGCCTCCTTCACCCAGGACACCCCGGAACGGCTGGTCGCCCAGTTCTTCGCCCATCTCTCGACGACTGCCCCGGTCGAGCGCGCCTTCCGCGATGTCCCCCACCTCGTGCAGGACTTGGACTCCGCGGTCATCACGCCCGTCCGCGGAGCCGTCGTGAACCCGCACGTGCACCATGCCGCCGCCCAGCTCGACCGTGCCGTGCCCCGTCGCTGAACGGAACCCTCAGCCCCCGATGAACAACCCGACCGTCCCGGCCGAGCACCTCCTCGCTCTCGCCGCGGACTTCACCCGGCACAACGACGCTTTGGCCGAGATCCGGCTGACCGCCGCCGGCGCCGCCACCGCCTTCAACCACCAGACCGCCCTCACCCAGAACCTGAGCGACTCGGCGCTGCACATCGTGGACGTCCTCAACGCGCAGCCGATGTACCACAGTCCCGCGATCCACACCGTGTACGCGCGGGTCAAGCAGCTCGCCCATCTGACCGTCACCGCGGCCGACCTTCTCCTGGATGCCGCGGACATCCTCGATGTCACCCGCGCCGGGATCCCCGTCAACGACGACGGTCTCCTCCTGACCTCCCAGCAAGCCCTGGACGAGGCCCGCAGCCGCCTCACCCTCGTACGGGACCTGACCGCCCTGGGCGCCACGGACGCGCTGGCCACCGCCGAGCTGTTCGTCACCGAACGGCGCCGCCGGGGCGCCCGCCCGCTGCACCAGCCGCCCGCACTGTCCACCACCCAGGGCTCCGCCCTGCGCGCCATCGCGCTCGGCGAGGTGACGATCAGCGACGACAGGCCGATCATCCGCAGCGACGGCGTCCGCGTCTCCATCAGCACCATCCGCTCCCTGGAATCCCGGGGCCTGGTGACCCGCGAGCCATACCCGCGGCGGCACCACGACGAGCGGGTCTACCTCACCGCCGACGGATCCCGCGGCCTGACTGCCACCTTCGGCCTTCCCCGGCCCCTCGTGCCCGCCGCCGCCCGGCCCGCGAGCCGCCCGACCGTGACCGCAGCACGCGCAGCAACCCGTTGATCCACCTACCCCTCCCGCGTCGCGTACCTCCGCCGCCGCCCGCCCGCGGTCCCCGCCAATCCGTTCCGGCACGCAGTTCCCGAGGCGTCTCCCGCCGACGGCCTGCACTGACCGACTACCGAATCCCCTTGGACCGCCGTGTCACTTGTGGACATCCCCGATGTGTTCATCGGGTCCACCGACGACGGGCACACCTTCGTCGTCCTCAACCGCCGCCTCCGCGAAGCCGACCGGCTGCTGACCGACGCCGGCTTCCTCGCCCGCGAGCACCTCGGCCGCAAGCTCTACCTGCTGCCGCCTGGCAGCGCTCAGGACGCGCACGAGCGCGCCGGAGTCGCGGTGTACGGGCTCCTGGCCCACACCCACGACCTCATCGACCGCGAATCCATCCTCACCGGCGCAGCCGCCGACGGCGAACAGCCCTGGAAGTACTACGACCTGGGAGACGGCTCCTGCAGCTACGACTTCTTCGCCAAGTGCCCCCACCGGCTGGCCTGCGCACGCTGCCCGTTCTACGTCCCCAAAGAGTCCACCCGCGGCCGGCTCCTCGAAGTCAAGAACGGTATCGAGCAGATGCTCGAACAGCTCGACCTGACCGACGATGAACGCCAAGCCCTCGAAGGCGACCGCGACGCCGTCACGGCCCTCACGCAACGGCTCGCCGACATTCCAACCCCGGCTGGCCCCACGCCCACGGAACTGGGGACCGACGCCGCTTTCATCCCGCTCACCCAGCTCCTGGGCACTGCCGGCCGACGCATGAGCTCTGGCGTGGTGGCCACAGAAGTACCAAAAGACAGGCGCGGGACGATGGAGAGAAAGCAATCCAACGGATAACGCCGCCCAGCCGAAAGCGCAGCTAGCGGTGCATTACTTCCTGCCCAGCCGAACCGTGGCGGAGATCCCGGATCAGCACATGTCCGGAGCCGGTAGGCGCTGAGCAGTGCGGGCCATGCAGGTCAAGGTTCTTGAGATCCGTGGGGAGGACAAAGTCCGGACCGACATGCGTCGGGTCGAAGACGAAGGCCACCTTCGTGCCGCTGCCTTTCGGCGAATCGAATTCCCTGGGACCAGAGAGTGGGCGAATACCGACGAGGTCCTGGCCAAAGCCACGTCCTGCAGACCACATCTCGATCGTGACCCGTTCAGACAGCGCCGCCGCGGCCGCCAACAACCACCACTCAGAACCCAGGAGAGAGTCGAAGTAACCCAGGGCGGGGACATCCGAGCCGTCCCAAGCATGAGGCTGGTCCATGACGATGGTGAAGCTGAGATCACCAGTGATCACAACGACAGCGCGCAGAGTGTGCTCCGCAGCAACCCTTGTTGCCGGATGAAGCGCGTGGCGTGCCACGGCGCACAGCACGTGGACCGACAGCCTCGAATCTCCCCGCCCGACCCCGAAGTACGTGCCCATCCGCCTGCGCACTGCGGCGTCGAACTCCAAAACCTCGATGTCAGCCACGTCGTATGAGTGCTCCGTCACGACCACACGCTACCGACCCGGCTGCCTGAACTGAAGGCGCACGAGACGTCCCTTGCCTACACCTGAGGCGCGTCCCTCCTGCTGCTCTCATCGCCCATCACCAAGGTCCATCGCCCCCCCCAATCGAAAGGTCACAGCCCTGTCTCAATTCTCAATAGCTTGCCCGTTCCACGGAAATGCCCAGTGGCGGCATATCAGGGACACCTCTCCGTCCGAATGGGCGGACGTCGTCGAATTCGACGAAGCGATCCGGCAGGGCAATGCCCGCGCCAACGCGTCGGGCAGCCGCCTCCTGGGCGAGGCGTTCCTTCACCGCTCCCGCGTCCCGCTGAGCCAGGCACCGATCGACCACGTCACCGCGGCCGAGCGAGCAGCCCAGCAGATCAGCATGGACGAGGCCGACCTCCTGGAGAACGGCGTCGAGGACGGCTGCTCACCCTGGGCCTGCCGGGGCGAGGCCGACGCACTGACGCAGGACGGCTTCGGGCTGGCCACGTGATACTCGACCTCTTCGCGGGGCCGGGCGGCTGGAGCCGAGCACTGCACGTCCTGGGCACGCGCGACATCGGACTGGAATGGGACCCATGGGCGTGCAAGACCCGTTCCGCGGCGGAGCAGTTGACGATCCGCACCGACGTGGCCCGGTATCCGACCGGACCGTTCGTCGGCCGCACCCACGCGGTGATCGCGTCCCCGCCATGCCAGGCATGGAGCATGGCCGGCAAACGCCTCGGCCTGCTCGACCAGCCGCTGGTGCACGCGGCGGTCGAGGGCCTGGCCGCCGGCCGTGACACCCGCGAGCGCCTCCTCGCCGCGTGCCGTGACGAGCGCTCTCTGCTCGCCGCCGAACCGATGCGCTACCTGCACGCCCTGAACACGGTGGGCGAGCCCGACTGGGTCGCGATGGAGGAGGTCCCGGACGTCCTGCCCTTGTGGAAGCAGTACGCGGCCGTGCTGCGCGGATGGGGGTTCTCCGTCTGGTGCGGGATCCTCAACGCCGCCGACTTCGGCGTCCCGCAGACCAGGAAACGGGCCATCCTCCTGGCCTCCCGGGTCCGTACAGCGCAGCCGCCCACACCCACGCACTCCCAACTCACCGAGCCGGAATCGCTGTTCGGTCCGGGCCGCGCCCGTTGGGTCAGCATGGCCCAGGCCCTGGGGTGGGGGGCGACCGACCGGCCCGTCCCCACCGTGTGCGCGGGCGGCGGACCCGAACCCTTCCCGTCGGGCTCGCGCAAGACGCTGTCCGACGCCCGGAAGCGCGGCACGTGGACACCCCGGCCGGACGGGACAGTCCCGCAATCCCGCCGTGATGGCGCCGGCCGGGAGGCCAGGCACAGCACACAGGAGACTGGTGCCGCCGGCGCTGAGGCGGCGATGTTCACCGCCGAGGCCCATCGCTGGTCGTGGTCCCTGCGCAGCAACAGCCAGGCCAACGCCACCGTCCGGCGACTGTCCGAGCCGGCGGGAACGCTGTTCTTCGGGCACCGGGCGAACGAGTGCACCTGGGTCGCCGAACCCGCCTCACCGCCAGCCGAGGACACGGACCCGTCGGCGGTGCCGGAGCCGATCCGGATCACCGCTCAGGAGGCCGGCCTCCCGCAGACCTTCCCCGCCGACTATCCCTGGGCCGGGAACAAGGGCCAGCAGTTCTCGCAGATCGGCAACGCCGTCCCGCCGCTGCTCGCCGGCCATCTCCTCGCCCCGCACCTCGGCGTCCGCCTCGACCCCGACGACTTCGGCCTCGCCGCCTGATGCCCCACACCCCCGAACCCGACGACGACCACGACCACGACCTCTACGCCAGCGCGCTGCCGCAGCCGGTGTTCCACGTCGAGCAGGCCCTCCTCGGAGCCCTCCTCCTCGATCCCCGCCTCCTCGGTGACCTGACCGGCATCACCGCCGACTCGTTCTCCACCGCAGCGCACATGGCCGTGTTCGCCGCGATCAGCACCCTGCCGCCGCCCGACCCGGCCGAGCATGCGAAGAACGCCACCTGGCTCGACCTCGTGCTCACCACGGCACGCCAGCAGGCGCGCGGGCTGACCGCCTCCGACCTTCACGCCCTCGTCCAGGTCTGCCCCTGGCCCCGCCACGCCCCGGCGTACGCGCGGATGGTCGAGGCCGAACACGCCCGCCGCCGCCTTGAGACAGCTGCGGAACGCCTCGTGCACACCGTCCACGACGCCTCCCTCCCCCACCCCGTCCAGACGGTGCTCACCGAGGCCGACGCGCTCGCCACGGTCGTGGACGACATCGCAGCCCGCTTCCCACCACGCGCAGGCGTCCTGCCCCGCACCGCGACTCCGCCGCCACCCGCGGCACCCGACTACATCGAAGCCGTCGAGGAGGAGCGGCTGCTGCTCGCGACGGCCACCGCCTACCCCGCCGGCATCGAAGCCGTCCCGTGGCTGCTCCCCGGCGACCTCGTCGAGCCGCTGCACGCCGGCCTGTGGCAGTGCCTGACCGCCCTGACCCGCCGCCAAGAGCCCGTCGACCCCGTCACCGTCCTGTGGGAAGCCCAGCAGCGCGGCCTCCTCGACGACGGAAGCGACCCCGGCGAGGTACTGCGGATGCTGGCCGAACCGGCGGGATCCGTAGAGCACTGGGGCGAACGCGCCCTGCAGCGTTCCCTCCTGACCACCGCCGAGCACACCGGCCGGCGCATCACCGCGTACGCCGGCGACCCGGCGAACACCCCCTTCCAGCTCGTCGTCGGCGCCCGACGCGCCCTCGCCGACATCAGCGCCGTCCGCACCCGCTGGCAGCACGCCACCACAACGGCCCCACCGCCACGACCGCGACCGGCGCCCACCACCCGCGCCGGCCCACCCACCACCACGACCGCGCACACCGCCCGCCCCGTGCGAGCAGCCCGATAGCCCCCGCATACGCCGGTGGCCGGAAACCGGTTGAAGGTGCCGCGAGCTGCTCCGGACGCGGGCAGCGATGGCCCGCGGATCTACCGGGTCGAGCTGGAGAAGTACAAGCGGGACGCCGGCCGGTACTTCAAGACCCGCAATCTCACCGACGACGGGTCCGTTTCCCCCGGGCGGCTCATCATCGCGTGGGGAGAGCTGATCACACGCCTGATGCGATGTCCGCCTCGCTTGTGGGCGCGGGTTGGTGAGGTGCTGTGGTGCGGGTGACGCGGATCGCGCCGAGGGAGGCCAGCGGTGCGAGAGCGAGGGTGACCATCACGGTGCCGACGAGGGCCGGTCCGGTCAGGCCCCGGGAGGACTCCAGGGCGCTGCCTGCGATCCAGGTGCCGAGAGCGATGCCGACGTTGAAGGAGGAGACGGCCAGTGCGGCGGCAAGGGTCGGGGCGTCGCCCGCGAACCGCACGGCGAGCGAGGTGACGACCGGGGGTACGGCCATGCCGGCCATCCCCAGCAGGACCACCAGCACGATGGTCGGCACGGCGTGGGCGGACAGCGGGATCAGCAGCAGAAGGATCAGTGCGGCGCCGATCGCGGCGCCGGTGACGGTGGCCAGCGGCTTGCGGTCGCCCAGGCATCCGCCGAGGTTGGTGCCGGCCAGCGCGCCGAGGCCGTAGCCGATCAGGACCAGCGGTACCCAGCCGGCCGAGATGCCCGTCCGCTCGGTGAGCAGCGGGGTGATGTAGCTGAAGGCGGCCATGGCGCCGCCGGTGATCAGGGCGGTGGCGCTCATCGACAGCCAGAGCCTGCCCTGGCGCAGTGCGGCGAACTCGGAGCGGACCGAGGCCGTGGCACGCGTGGTGTCGGCGGGCACGAACCGGCTGATCAGCAGGGAGACGACCGCGGCCAAGGCGGCTAGGGCCCAGAAGGTGCCGCGCCAGCCGACGGCCTGTCCGGCCCAGGTGCCCACGGGCACGCCGATCACGGTGGCCAGGGCGGAACCGCTGATCATGATGCCCAGGGCGCGGGACCTCGCGGCGGGTCCCGCGGCGGCGGTGGCCACGATCGAGGCGACGGCCCAGAACGTGCCGGTCGCCAGCGCGCTGAGCACGCGGGCCGCGAACACGACGGTGAAGGAGGAGCTGAGCGCGGCGATCACGTGTCCGGCGGCGAAGACGGCCAAGGCCAGGACCAGGGTGGAGCGGCGGGGCAGGCGCAGCGTGGCCAGGCCCATGACGGGTGCGCCGACGATCATGCCGATGGCGAACGCGGTGATCAGTAGTCCGGCCCGGGCGACGCCGACCTTCAGGTCGGCGGCCAGCTCGGGCAGGACGCCGGCGATGACGAATTCGGTGGTTCCCATCAGGAACGCACCGATGCCCAGGAGATAGACGACGAACGGCAGCGCGCCGGACTTGTCTTTCGGAGCAGACATGGGGAAGTGACAACCTCTTGCCTCGGGGACGGCCGCGGACTTGCGGCACTGACCATGCAACCCCGGTCCGCAGTGACGTGGGAGTCAGCGTCTATGGGGGTACTGGCAGGGACCCCCACTCGGATGTGCGCAGCTTAGGGGCGCTGCCTGGTGTGCCGGGCGGCGGCCAGGAGGGACGGCGGGGTCAGCTGTCGGTGTCGACGGAGGCCGGTTCCGCTGTGGTGGCGGCCCAGGAGGCCAGCAGTTTCAGACCGTCCTCGGCCGTGCTTGCGGGCACCGCGCTGTAGACGGCCACGGCGATCTGCTCGTCGGCGGCCAGGAACAGGGTCTCGTGGTCGAGATCGAGGCGGCCCACGGCGGGATGCCGGAAGCGTTTCGTGCCGTCCCGGAAGACGTGCACGTCGTGGGCGCCCCACAGCATGCGGAAGGCGTCGCTGCGGGTGGAGAGCTCACCGATCAGGTTCGACAGTTCCCGGTCGTAGGGGTCCTTGGCCGCGGCGACCCGCAGTGCGCCGACGGCGGTCTGGGCGATCTGCTCCCAGTCGACGTAGAACTGCCGGGCTGCGGGACTGAGGAAGCAGAACCGGGCCGTGTTGCCCCCGCAGGCCGCATCCTCGTACACCGGCGCGTACAAGGCCCGCCCGAGCGGGTTCGCCAGCAGGATGTCGAAGCGGTGGTTCGTCACGAACGCCGGCAGCGTCGCCATCGCCTCCAGCATCCGCTCCACCCCCGCCCGCACGGCGGGACGCACAGGGGCGGCGCTTCGCCGGGCACGGGCAGGTCCGGTGTTCGCGGCGCGGGCCAGGTCGTGCAGGTGTGACCGCTCCGTGCCGTTGAGGCGCAGCGCCGTGCCGAGCGCGTCCAGAACGGCCTCCGACACGCCGCTGAGGCTGCCGCGCTCCATCCGCGTGTAGTACTCGATGCTCACCCCGGCGAGCATCGCGACCTCGCTGCGGCGCAGCCCCGCCACCCGGCGGCTGCCGTACATGGGCAGACCCGCCTGCTGCGGGGTGATCTTGGCGCGGCGGCTGGAGAGGAACGCCCGGACCTCGCTTCGGTTGTCCATGCGTTCGAGGCTACGGCGTTCCGCGCATAGGAGGGGGACCCTGTCAGTACTCCCCTGCACGGGCCCGCCGCGCTCCTGTGAGCTGCTGTTTTCCGGCATCGGGACAGCAGGTTGCCTGACGGCTCGGCGGGGTGTGCTGCCGGTGTCCGCCTCGTCAGGAGTGCTGCTTGCTGGTGTGGGGCGCGGGGATCTCGCGTTCGCCGTGGTCGAGGGTGGCGTACCAGGCGGCGAGGAGGGTGAGGGCGTCCTGGGCGGGGGTGCCGGTCTCGGCGCTCAGGGCGGTGAGGGTCAGGCCGGGGTCGGTGGGGATGGGCAGGGCCTCGAAGGAGAGGGTGAGGTTGCCGACGGCGGGGTGGCGGAAGCGCTTGAGACCGCTGTGGTGCAGGCGCACGTCGTGCGCGGCCCACAGGGTGCGGAAGTCGGCGCTGCGAGTGGACAGCTCGCCGATCAGGTCGCTCAGTTCACGGCTGTACGGGTCGCGGCCGGCTTCGGTGCGCAGGAGGGCCGCGGCGGTGGCGCGCTGGGTCTGCACCTCGGGCATGTAGTCGGCGGCGCGGGGATTGAGGAACTGGAAGCGGGCGAGGTTGACCGGACGGGCCGGGTCCTGGAACACGGGCCAGTAAAGCGCCTTGCCCAGCGGGTTGGTGGCGAGGATGTCGAGGCGGCCGTTGCGGATGAAGGCGGGCGCGCCGGTCATCGCGTCGAGCAGCTGCTGCAGAGCGGGCCGCACGGGCTGGGCAGCGCGGCGCCGGACCGGAGGCCGGGTGGTGCCCGCGGTGCGGGCGAGGTCCATCAGGTGGGCGCGTTCGGACTCGTCGAGCTGGAGGGCGCGGGTGAGGGAGTCCAGGACGGCCTCGGAGGTGCCGGAGAGGCTGCCGCGCTCCATGCGGGCGTAGTACTCGGCGCTCACCCCGGCGAGCATCGCGACCTCCTCGCGGCGCAGCCCCTTGACCCGGCGGTGGCCGTGGGCGGGCAGGCCGGCCTGCTGCGGGGTGATCCTGGCGCGGCGGCTGGTGGGGAACTCGCGGACCTCGCTTCGGTTGTCCATGCCGTCGAGGCTACGACGATCGGCGAGCGTGAGAGGTGCCCTGCCGGTACACGTATCAACGGGTCCTTCCGCACACCTGTGACCTGACGTTTCCTCGATACCAGGCCAACAGATGGCCTCCCTCCCCTCGGCGGCATCGCACGGGAGCGGGAGGTAAACGCCAGCCGATGCCCGCCATGTGTTATCGCGGGCATCCCTCGGAAAGGAGTCGGTGATGGCGCAGGACAAGCCGCACGAGGGGCCACGTCAGCAGTTCGGGGACCTCGCCCCGGCACTGGCCGGGTACAGCGAGGACGTGCTGTTCGGGCAGGTATGGGAGAACCCGGACCTGTCGCCGCGCGAGCGCAGCCTGGTCACCGTGGCCAGCCTGATCACCAGCGGCAGCACCGAGCAGCTCGCCTTCCACCTGAGCCGGGCCCGCGAGAACGGGGTCAGCGACCAGGAGCTGATCGAGACGATCACCCACCTGGCCTTCTACGCCGGATGGCCCAAGGCCATGTCGGCGCTCACCGTCGCCAGGACCGTCCTCACCAGCCCCTGACCCGCCCATCCCCGTCCCGGCGACGCCCTCACGACCCGCTCTCCGCACCAGCAGCACGCGAAGGACTACTGATCATGGAAATTGTGCAGCCCCCGGCGACCATCAAGTTGCCGGCGCAGATGTTCACCGGGGACGCCTGGGCGGATGTGGTCTACCGCGGCGAGGACCCCTCCCGCGCGCGGGCGGACATGGTCCGCTTCGCCCCCGGTGCCCGCACCGCCTGGCATTCCCACGGCCTGGGCCAGACCCTCTACATCGTCGAGGGCATCGCCCTGATCCAGAGCCGCGGCGGCGACGTCCTCGAAGCCCGCCCCGGTGACGTGATCTGGACCCCGCCGGGCGAGGAGCACTGGCACGGCGCCGCCCCGGACCGGTTCATGGCCCACATCGCCCTGTGGGAGGGCGACGAGGTCGACTGGCTGGAGCACGTCAGCGACGCCGAGTACGCCGGCCGCCGCCGCTCCTGAACCCACACCCCACCGAACAGCAATCCGCACCGCAGCCTCGCATGCCCCCGGACCAGGAACGGCAGCTGCCGGCCGGACACCACAACGATTGGACCCCCTCCCCGTGAACCCGCAGTACACCTTCGAAGGCCAGGTCGCCCTGGTCACCGGTGCCGCCTCCGGCATGGGCCTGGCAGCCGCCCGCCTGTTCGCCCGGGCCGGCGCGGCCGTCGTCCTGGCCGACGTCGACAAGGACGCGGTCGAGACGGCCGCCCAGGAACTCACCGATGCCGGCCACCAGGCCCTCGGCGTCGTGTGCGACGTCACCGACGAGGACCAGGCCGCCGCCATGGTCGCCCAGACGGTGGCCGCCTACGGCCGTCTCGACATGGCGTTCAACAACGCCGGCATCCAGGTCCCGCCCTCCGACGCCGCCGACGAGACGGCCGAGGACTTCGACCGCGTCAACGCCGTCAACCTGCGCGGCGTCTGGTCCGCCCAGAAGCACGAGCTGCGCCAGATGCGCACCCAGGGCTCCGGGGCCATCGTCAACAACTCCTCCCTCGGCGGCCTGGTCGGCCTGCCCGAGCGCGCCGCCTACCACGCCTCCAAGCACGGAGTGATCGGCCTGACCAGGAGCGCCGCCGTCGAATACGCCCCCCGCGGCATCCGCATCAACGCCGTCTGTCCTGGCGTGATCGAGACCCCGATGGTCGCCGACATGCTCGAAGGCCAGGCCGAAGCCATGGCCGAGATCATGAAGCAGCAGCCCATCGGCCGCCTCGGCACCGCCGACGAAGTCGCCGCCGCAGCCGTCTGGCTGTGCAGCCCCGCCGCCAGCTTCATCGTCGGCGCCGCCCTGCCCGTCGACGGCGGCTACACCACCCGCTAGCAGACGCCCCCGCCCCAGACCCCCGGGACGGTACGGGCGCCCCCATGCTGCCCCTCCCCGGACCCCCTTTCACCACGGAGTTTCCCCTTCCGCCATGATCACCTGGAACCAAGCGCAGCTGCACGCCTTCGCCGCCGCCGACGACCTGCACATCTCGCCACTGCGCGAGGACGGCCGCACCTACGGCACCCCGACCTGGATCTGGTCCGTCGCCGTGGGCGGCGAACTCTACGTCCGCCCCTACAACGGCCCCGCTTCCCGCTGGTACCAGGCAGCGACGACGCAGAAGGCCGGCCGCATCCGCATCACCGGCGCAGAGCACGAGGTGACCTTCGCACCGGCCGACGACAGCGTCCTCAACGCAGTCGACGACGCCTACCGCACCAAGTACGCGCCCAGCCCCTACGTGGAGGCGATGCTGCGCAGCGGGCCCCGGTCGACGACCGTCCGCATCCGCCCCGCCGGCTGACACGGCCGGCCGCCCCGACGACAGGGACACGGCAGCCCTCCCGCGCCACCGCAGCCTTCTCGCAACCATGGACGACTCACTGGGAGCACCACTATGGAGTACATCCGTCTCGGCACCACCGGCCTGAAGGTAAGCCGGCTCGCTCTGGGCTGCATGAGCTACGGCGACCCCGCCGTACCAGGCGCCCATCCCTGGGCACTGACCGAGGACAAGGCCCTCCCGTTCTTCCGGCAGGCCCTCGAACTGGGCATCACCTTCTGGGACACCGCCAACGTCTACCAGGCCGGCACCTCCGAGGAGATCACCGGCCGCGCCATCACCCGATACGCCCGGCGCGATGACATCGTCCTGGCCACCAAAGTCCGCGGCAAGATGCACAACGGCCCCGGCGGCGAGGGCCTGTCCCGCAAGGCGATCCTCGAACAGGTCGACGCGTCCCTCAGCCGGCTGGGCACCGACTACATCGACCTCTACCAGATCCACCGCTTCGACGACGACACCCCGGTCGAGGAGACGATGGAAGCACTGCATGACGTCGTCAAGGCCGGGAAAGTCCGCTACATCGGCGCCTCCTCGATGTACGCCTGGCAGTTCGCCAAACTCCAGCACGCCGCAGACCTCGGCGGATGGACCCGCTTCGTGACCATGCAGAACCAGTACAACCTGCTGCGCCGCCAGGACGAACCAGAACTCATGGCCATGTGCGCCGACATGGGCGTCGGACTCGTGCCGTACTCGCCGAACGGCAAGGGCCGCCTCGCCCGCCCCACCGGGGAACAGAGCAGCCGCTCCACCACCGACCACGTCGTGCAGTCCTTCGACAGCCCCCACGACGAGCCGGTCATCAACGCCGTGCAGCAACTCTCACAAGCCCGCGGCCTCACCATGGCCCAGATCGCCCTCACCTGGGTCCTGCGCAACCCGCTCGTCTCCGCGCCCATCATCGGCGCAACCAAGCCCCACCACCTCCAGCAGGCCGCCGAAGCCCTCGACCTCCGGCTGTCGGACGACGAAGCGGCCACGCTGGAAGCGCCCTACGTCAACGCCGGACCCTCCTGGTTCTGAACATCTACATCTCCACCAGACCAGGGAAGCTGCCGTAACAGACCGAATCAGGCGCTGTTGGAGGTCGGCCAGGCGGTAAAGCCGAAGAGAGGGTCAGATTCAACACGCAGGACTTGACAGGGAACGGGCCTGGTCGGAAGACACCACACACGCCATCCACGAGTCCCAGACCCTGCGCATCGAACGCGTCCACGAAGCAGACCCCCGCGAGGCCGCCTGGACCGTAGCCGCCTACGAGACGCCCGTCTCCGACCGGATGTGGCACCTCACCGCCACCGGCACCACCCCCGCGCCAGTACTGGAGACCCTGCTGCACCACCTCGGCGCAGGCGACGCGTGGGACACCGCCATCGGAAGCCCCGTCACCGAGAAGACCGTCACCGCCGCCACCCAACCCCCACCAACGCCAGCTGGAAGCACAGCGTCGACGGACGCTGGATCCAGTGGACGAGCCTCTCCCGGAAGGCCGGAATCCGGTTCGACGCGTTCACCGCCCACCAGCCGAACAACAACCTCACCACCTGGACCCTCTGGTCCGGCCCCAGCACCGACCACCGCACCTGGACCGTCACGGCATCCCCGTACACCCCCAGCTCACTGCTCGCCGACCTCTCTGAAACCCTCGCCCACGACACAGGCACCCGCCACGCCCAGCCCGCACGCCGCACACGAAAGACCAGCCTCACCACCAGCCCGCCGACCACCGCGCCCGTCACGGCCGGTGCAGCCAGTAGAGCGGCCAGCCGTTCACGCTGACCGACGACGTACGAGAGCGGGGCAACATAGCGCGGGATCGCCGGTTGGCCAAACCGGCGATCCCGCGCACCATAGACAGACCACCGCACGCCCTGCACGCCCGTCGAAAGGCCCCCGCCCACGACCGCAGACACAGCACGAAGCGCGGCCCGCCAAGTTCCAGGCGGCGGCATGGGTTCACGCCGCCGCGTAACTCGCCCGGAACAGGTCCTGCGCCCGATCCACGTCTCTCGGCGTACGGAGCTGGACCTCCAGGTCGCCCGTCCCGTGGTGACCGAGCCCGGACACGTCCCGGGTGAAGCCCGGCACCAGGTCGACCTCCTTCGGGTCAACCTTCAGATAGACCAACAACTTGCTGCGCTGCGGCGGGCGCAGGCAGGCGAAGTTCCGCAGCCGCTGATACGCCCGATACTGCTTACGCTCGACACGGTTCACGCCGTCCCCAAGCCCGAGCAGAACCTCGTCGACCGCGCCCGCCAACTCCACCATCGACACGCCCTCGACGTTGGCCGCCGCCTTGGCAACCGCCTGGCGCCGCGCCCGAAGGCCCACCGGGTTGGCACCTCTCACGGAGGCCACGGTCTCAAGGCCGAACAGGTCGCTACCGAAGAGCCGGTAGCGGACCAGGTTGATCGACCGCCGGTACTCCCGCACGGCATGCACGTCGTAGCGGGTGAAGTCGCCGGCGATGCAGACCAGGCGCGGGCCGCTCCACAACACCTGGTCCGCGGCCGTCACCCCGAGCCGGTCGCGGACCAGGTGCTCGAACTCGGCGCGGTGGTCCATCAACCAGGCCAGATAGGATAGACCCTGATTGATCACACCAACATCTGTGTCACGCTTGTACTCGACGATGACCGGAGAGCCGTTCTCATCCAGCCCGAGCGAGTCGATCCGGCCCCTGTGCACCGATCCGGTGCTGTACTCGCTCGCCAGGAACCGGACGCCCAGCAGCGTCTCCATGTGCGCCTCGACAAGACCCTGCACATCGGCCTCGACCTCAGCAAGACGCGGCATGACCTCGGTCATGCCGCTATTCGTCGTGTCCGTACAGAAAAGCTTCAGGCCCGACACCTTCCCCTCCTCAGCTCGGACATCACCAACGCCGAGAAGGTGCGTAATTGTTTCCGCGAGAGGCTTCGCGGGCGTGAAGATAGTGTGAGACTCCACGTACGCCCCGACCTTCAAATCTGCGGCGACGGAGTGAGCCACCGCGTTTGGCCCGCCAAGAGTTGTCAGAGCTACACGCGACCGACAAGAGCGCCAGGAACGCAACCCTGGAACTCCTCAAGGCTCAGCACACTTGAGATTCCAGTAAACTCTTCAAAAGCCCCTGTCCCACGGGAAGACGGCTCTGCGCTCGCTTTAGCACGGCGCCCAACATGGACTCGATGCTCCAGTGGGTCTCGGGGATCGCATTGAGTGCGAGGTCGAGCGTTGCAGCGACGTCCTCACTTTCAAGGGCTTGCAGAAGGCGGTCAACACGACCATCGCCCAGAACCATTGGCACGGCGGTACAGGGTTCTGGCCCGGTGAGGATGAACTGCGAGCCGGCCAGAGCGGCCAAGCCCATGCGAAGTTTTTCCGCGTCGAGTGCATCCAGTCCGGGCACGTCGACGTGCGCTTCAAGGTGGGCGGCAAGATCGATTCCGCCGTGCTGCCAGCGAGACTTTCCTGCCCGAACAGCCTCCCAAGCTGCCAGGGCCCGCTCCTCTTCCTTGCTAAGCGCCAGCCTCTGACGCGCGATGCGAATGCTGGTGAGGCGGCCATTGTGCTGGGTGACACGGGCCATCGCGTCCAAAACGAGTGCGGAAGCTGCGCGCCGCCGGGGACCTGCGGTCTGGGCCGCGGCCAAACATTCAAAGACATTCTTGCGGTACGACGTGTCGGCGACTCTCAGAACGCCTTCCGCCAGTCGGCGAAGATCGATGATCGGAGGACGGTCGAGAGCGCTGAGAAGGCAGGTCACGAGGCCTCGTTCGAAACTAGGGCGGTCGACGGCCAGGTTGTCCTCCAGAATGTCCACCGCGAGAGAGGGCGCCGTTGGGTAGCGGGCTTTGAGCCGCCGTGGCTCGGTGTCGAGTTGCCGAAGCAAGTCGAGGATGAGGCGTTCGAAGCGGTCCGATCGCAGTAGCAGGGCACCGACAGCCAGCAGCCACGTGTTGCGCCAATGTGGGTGATGGGCGATGAGGCGCAGCCGAGCAATAACCTGAGTGTCGTCGCCCTCGATGATCGCTTGGGCGGCCATCAACTCTTGCAGCGTGCGGATATCGAAACCGACGCCGGTGTCGCGGGGGACGAGCAGCACGAGGCGCGTCGTTGCTGCTTTAAGGACGGCAGTGGCCGTTTGTCTCGCGTCATCGTCGCTGAAGCCACGGGCCAAGAGCCGCGTGAAGGCGAGATTCTGCAGCGCTGGGAGGCTCATGTGCGCGTCCGCCCCATCAGCAGTCTCGGAATCCGTCTGCAGGATGAGGCCGACCTGTTCGTGAAGCCGATCGATCTGGCCTCGATGTCGGGCCAGGAACCGGGCCTCCGGGATGTCCTTGGCGATCTCCCGGTCCGACACTGTTCGGTAGTAAAGGCTGAAGAGCGTGAACCGGTCGGGCGGCAGGGTCGGATACTTCTCCACGATCAAGGACATGATGGTGACCTGAAGCGGTGTCTCCATCAGTCTGACGGTGACCGGATCTTGCGCGGCGTCACGCATGCGGTCTGTGACCTTCGTGCGCATGTCCTCGTCTTCGGGAAACCTCTTTTCGATAATCATCTCTGCGAACGCTGCGGCCCGGTGGGGAGGAATCCTCAGCAATTGCAGATGTCGGTAGTGACTCTCCGGAAACCGCTCGTCGTAGCCAGTGGGGCGGGTGGTAACAACGATGAGAAGATCCGCGTCGAGATCCTCCGCGTCTGTGAGGAGATCGTCGACCCTCTCGTAGATGGTTCGTCGAACTTCAGGGTCCGGGACCTCGTCCAGACCGTCCAAAACCAAGACCCATGGCCACACCCGAAGCCACTCACGCAGTTGCGACGGCTGGATGGCTACCTCCGCACGCTTGGACATCTGCTGGGCAATCCACCGCAGCAAGCTGGTGTCCTTACTGGAAGCAAGCTCTTCGGCATATTTCGCCAGATCGATTCGTGCCGGCCAACGGCGGTTGGCCGGCACAGTCAGGCGGAGCCGCTCCAGAGCCTCGCGCGTCCCATTGACAATTTCCTGGGCTGATGGACCGAGGTTAGCCCCCTCAAGCATGGCTACCCGATACGCCTGGGCGACGAGTTGGCTGAGTGTCGACTTGCCTTGCCCGGGACCGCCGACCAGCACCAGATGCGGCCGCTTGATACAACCAGGCTGCCGGGGCCGCAACACCGTGTCGCCGACCTCCAGCACGTGTCCAACCGCCTGGACTTCGTCCTGCGATGCGTCGGGCATCGCCGGCAGATCAATGGCGATGTCGTCGAGCCATAACTTTGCATCGCCCGACCCACCAGCTTGTCCAAGGCGAATCCAGCGATCAGCCTTCAGACTACGCAACAGTTCCTGCCGCAACGGGTCTTTGACGTCCAAGTTGCCGAGGCTCACCACATCATGGCCAAGCCTAGACATGACGTCACCGGCTGTCAGCAACCCTGGGTATGCCCAGCGGACCTCTTGGTTGGCATCCAACATCGTCCGGAGCTGATCAGCGTGCCAAATCTTGAAGGCCTGGACCCTGAGCCCATACAGCCGGCCACCCGATTCATCCAACTTCTTGCGAATGAACGCGTTCAGGGTGTCGATGCCGCCGACTTTCGCGACCGGTGTCAAGTCAATGTTCGTGATGAAGATCAAGTAGTCGGGGAGGCGATCCCTGGTTCTGTTCTGTGCGGCTCGAACCCAATTGACGATCTCAGCGCTGATCTCGTTCTGTAGCCACACCGCATTTTCGTGCGGATGCGGCTTGGGCTTCACCTGGAACTTGGCCTGCAGGACGGTGTAGCCGGTCCATACGTCGCGCACGTCATCGGACGAAGTCGCTGTGGCAGACCAGCGGATCGTCCCATCGAACGTCGCCTCACGTCCGCCGTCCCTGCCATCCCCGAATACCTCGACGCCGGGACCAAGCTCCCGACGGGCGAGAGCCACCACGAGTTGCTCGAACGCACGCGAGCCAAGACGATTCAGGTCATAGTCAGGCACAGGGTTATCCTGCCAGAGGCAGTACCCTTGGTCAGGGCATCTCTAGACTTCGCCTCCCCTGACCCGGCGCCAGCCACCATGATTGCCTGGCAGCTGGCGCACATCATCGTCTCGTGCCTGGACTATCGGGTCGGATGGTACTTCGAGGGCCAGGACCTTGACTCCGAGACCTTCGCCTACGTGGGGGCCACTGACGACTCGCTGAAACAGCTCGATGTGATACATGAGAGATGGAACACGGGGTCCGCGAGCTCTCGGACACCGACCTGGAGAATCCGCCCACGGTGGGTCCCGAGCGGTTTCCCATGGAGAACGGGGTCCTGCACGTCCTCAGGCCACCGGTCCCGGACCTGTGATCGATCAATTCGCCCGGCTAGATCGCTACACCTAGACGCGCGTCCGCGTACAGGTGTACGCGGCGGCGCAGCACCAGGCGGGCCCGCTCACATCACAAAGTGGTGGCAGAAGCATCACGGTCTCTCGCCTCGCCCAGAAGGACCACACAGCCCGTGTCTTGCCCCCAGGCTGTCGCACGCCAGTGATCCATGACGGCATCACCCTGACATGCATACCACCCATCCCCAGGGTCGATGACCGGGGACCTTGTACGTCGTTTCGGGCGCTTCCTACGCTGCCGTGCAATTCGGTCGGGCCGTTTCGCTCCGTGACCCGGCACCGACTCGCACAGGCTCAAAGGAGAGTCCCCACGATGACCGCAAGACTCGCGGCCGCGGCCACCGCCACGACGCACCGCAACCGCTCCGTCCGGATCTCGGGCGCTCTCTGTGCCGCGGCCCTGCTCACCCTCACGGCGGCGGGCTGCAGCAAGAAAGGCTCCGACAGCACGAGCGCCGGCTCCGATTCCTCGTCGTCCTCGTCCTCGTCCTGCGGCACCGTCCCGGCGGCGGAGTTCAGCGACACGGCTGGCCTGGTCAAGGCCCTGGGCGCGGACTACAGCTCGGCGTACAGCGGCTACTCCGGCACTGTGCAGAAGAGCGCCTGGGCGAACTGGAAGGGCAAGAAGTCCGGGACGATCACGGTCGGCATCTCCGAGTCCCAGCTGACGAACCCCTACCAGACGCTGATCAACAACGCGCTGCAGAAGTACCTCAAGGCGCAGGGCTACAAGGTCGTCGACCTCGTGTCCACCAACGAGGTCACCAACCAGATCTCGCAGTTCAACCAGCTGATCACCGACAAGGTCGACCTGATCATCTACCAGCCGCTGGCCGCCGGTTTCGAGTCGGTCGTCGACAAGGCCGCCAAGGCCGGCATCCCGTCCATCTCGGTGCTGAACAACGTGGCCGACGCCAACACCGTCAACGTCGTGCCGAACGCCTTCGCGGCGGGCGAGGCGCAGGCCGCCGCCCTGGCGAAGTCGATGGGCGGCAAGGGCACGATCCTCGGCGTGCACGGCATCAAGGGCGTGCCGATCGACACCGACACCTTCAACGGTGCCAAGGCCGCGCTCGCGAAGTGCTCCGGCATCACCCTGGACGACTCCATCTACACCGACTTCTCGCCCACCACCGCGCAGACCAAGGTCCAGCAGTACCTGGCGGCGAACCCGACCAAGACCATCGGCGGCGTCCTGGAGGGCGGCCCGATGACCACCGGCATCATCTCGGCCTTCCAGAAGTCCAACGTCACCGTCCCGCCGGTCGCCGACAACGGCCTGACCAAGGGCGGAGTGGCGTACTGGGCGGCCAACCAGAGCAGCTACAAGGGCGTCGGCCTGTTCAACCCGGCCGACGGTCTGGCCCAGGCCGTCGTCCAGGTGGCCAAGCACATGCTCGACGGTGACGGGGTCAAGGTCTCGGACATCGTCATCAACCCGCCGCTCGTGACGAGCGACAACCTGTCGAAGTTCTCGAAGTCGAGTTTCAAGACCGGCGACGCCTCCACCATCACGGTGGGCGATGTCGGCCAGACATTCGCGGAGACGAGCTACGTCGACGGCTTCTTCGGCTCGTAGGCAGCAAGTACGTTGAGGGAGCAAGTACGTTGAGCGAGCAGAGCCAGGTGGCCCTCGAAGTCACCGGTCTCGCCAAGTCGTTCGGGGCGACCAGGGCCTTGCGGTCCTGTTCGCTCCGGCTTCTGGCCGGCGAGGTCCATGCCCTGATGGGCGAGAACGGGTCCGGGAAGAGCACCCTGGTCAAGATTCTCACCGGGGTGCACGCCCCGGACTCCGGCGGCTACCAGGTCGCCGGCCGTGCGGTCCGCCTGGGCGGTCCCGCGGCGGCGATCGCGGCCGGTGTGATGGCGGTCTACCAGGAGGTCCTGGTGGTCGGCCCGCGCTCGGTGCTGGAGAACGTCTGGCTCGGCGCCGACGGGGTCTTCCGGCGGAAGATCTCCGAGCCGGACAAGCGGGCCAGGGCCGCCGCCGTACTGGGCGAACTGCTCGGCGAGGCGCCCGACCTGGACACCCCGGTCGAACAGCTCTCGCTGAGCGACCGGCAGGCGTGCGGCATCGCCCGTGCGCTGGTCCGCGAGCCCAGGGTGCTGATCCTGGACGAGGCCACCAGCGCGCTCGACGTGGCCACCCGGGACCGGCTCTTTGAGGCCATCGCCCGGCGCAAGGCGGCCGGCATGTCCGTGCTGTTCGTCTCCCACCGCATGGACGAGGTCGACGCGATCTCCGACCGGGTGTCCGTGCTGCGCTCGGGCGAGTCGGTGGCCACCCTGGACGCCGACGACGCCACCACGGCCGAGTTGGTGCGCCTGATGACCGGCGCCGAACACCTCACCGACATCCCCGAGGGCGGCGCACTGGCGCATCGCAGCGGCCCCGCCGCCGACGCGCCGGTCCTGCTGCGGGTCCGCGGGCTGCGGCTGCGGCCGGACGCCGACCCGGTCGACTTCGAGCTCCGGGCCGGGGAGATGGTCGGCCTGGCCGGCCTCGAAGGCCACGGCCAGGACGCCTTCATCAAGGCGCTGTGGCACGGCCCCGCGGGCGAGGGGTCCGTCGCACGGGTGGAGGTGGGCGGCGAGACCGAGATCCGCTCCGAGCAGCGGGCGGCCGCGGCCGGCATCGGCTACGTACCGCGCGACCGGCGCGGCGAGGCCCTGTTCGGGACGCTCTCCGTCCGGGAGAACTTCTCGGCGGCGACCCAGGACAAGGACACCCGCTTCGGGCTGCTGTCGCGGGCGTCCGCGCTGAGCCGGTTCGCGGAGTACCGGTCCGGCCTCAAGGTCCGGATGGGCCGCGAGTCCGACCCCATCACCACCCTGTCCGGCGGCAACCAGCAGAAGGTGGTCATCGCCCGCTGGCTCGCCCGCCGCCCGGACGTGCTCCTGCTCAACGACCCCACCCGGGGCGTGGACATCGGCGCCAAGCGCGACATCTACGCCCTCCTCGACGAGCTGACCGCACGCGGGGTCGCCGTCGTCATGCTCTCGACGGAGGTCGACGAGCACATCGAGCTCATGGACCGTGTCCTCGTCTTCCGCGAGGGCGTGCACTCCACGACCCTCGCCCGCAAGGCCCTGACCCGTCAGTCCCTGGTCGCTGCGTTCTTCGGCCGCACGGTCACCTCATCGGTCTCCGGCTCCGCCTCCCCGGATGGTGACTCATGAATGCCCTCGACGTGCTGCGGAGCCTGCTCGGCAAGCGCCCGTACGCGTTCGCCGGACTGCTAGCCCTGGTCCTGCTGGTGGTCAACACCGCCCTCCAGCCGGCGTTCCTGGCCTTCGGCAACTGGGCGGCGGTGCTCGCGTCCTTCGCGCCGCTGGCCGTCGCGGCGATGGCCAGCACCCCGGCGATCCTCTCGGGCGGCGGCGGCATCGACATCTCGATCGGCCCGCTGCTGACCCTGATCGACATCGTCATCGTGGCGAACCTGCTGCCCAACGGCCTCACTTCGCCCTTCGTGGTGATCCCGGCCTGCCTGGCGATCGGCGCGGCGATCGGCGCGGTGAACGGCACCCTCGTGGCCGTACTGCGGTTCCAGCCGGTCGTGGCCACGCTCTGCGCCAACATCGTCATCGGCGGTCTGGCCACCCAGGTGCAGGGCGACACCGTCCCCTCCGGCAGCACCTCGTGGACCAAGGACCTGGCCGGCTCCTTCGGCCCGGTCCCCGGCGCGCTGCTGACCATCGGCGCCCCGTTCCTGATCTGGTGGGGCCTGTCCCGTACGCCCTTCGTCAAGGCGCTGTACGCGGTCGGCGGCGACGACGCCACGGCGTTCTCCGCCGGAGTGAACGTGCCGAAGGTCCGGATCGCCGCGTACGCGCTCGGCGGGATGTACGCGGGCATCGCCGGAATCGCCCTGATGTCCCTCATCAGCGAGGGTGCGGCGAGCATGTCCGCGCAGTACACCCTGCTCGCCATCGCCGCGGTGGCCCTGGGCGGCACCTCGCTGGCCGGCGGCCGGGGCTCCCTGTTCGGCTCGCTGCTCGGCGCGGCGAGCATCTACCTGATCAACAACCTGCTCAACGTGGTGAAGGTGTCCACCCTGTGGTCCACCGCGATCTACGGCGCGATGCTGCTGTTCGCCGTGATCGTGGGCGCCGTGTTGACCAACGCCCGCAGGAGGGCCGTCGCATGACCACAGACACCGCGGTCGCGGACCCGGCGACGGAAGGCGGCGGGGTTCCCCTCCTCCACACGCTCAACGAGTGGCAGCGCCGCATCCCCCTGCTCCAACTGCTCGCCCTGGTCTCGCTGTACGTCTACGGCCTGAGCACCATCGACGGCTTCGGCTCGCAGCGGGTGCTCTACGCGATCCTCGTCAACGCCTCGCTGCTGGGCCTCGCGGGCGCCGGGCAGACCATCGTCGTCCTGGTGGGCGGGATCGACTTCTCCATCGCGGCGTTCATCTCGGCGGGCAATGTCATCATCGCCGAGCTGTGCGGCACCGACCACTGGTCCACCGGGGCCGCGGTGGCGGTCGCGCTGGCCGTCGGTGTGCTGGGCGGTTTCGTCAACGGACTGCTGTCGTACCGCTTCAAGGTCGAGCCGCTCATCGTGACGCTGGGCGTCAGCGCGCTGCTGTCCGGGCTGGTCCTGAAGTGGATCAACGGCTCCGCCACCGGGGTCGCCCCGGCGTGGCTGGGCAAGCTGACGGCCGCCAACGGCACGACCTTCGGCCTCGGCGTTCCGCCGGTGATCGTCATCTGGGCTGTGGTGGCGATCGTCATCGGCCTGGTGCTCACCCGCACCCGCGCCGGCCGCAACCTGTATCTGACCGGCGTCAACCAGCCCGCCGCGCGGCTGGCCCTGGTGCGGGTCAACCGCACCTGGATCTACGCGTACGTCGCCAGCGCGGTGCTGGCCACTTGCGTGGGCATCCTGCTGGCCGGCTACTCCGGCTCGGGCAACGTCACGATCGGCGACCCCTACCTCTTCCAGTCCCTGGCGGCGGTCATCGTCGGCGGCACCATGTTCGGTGGCCGCGGCGACTACTGGCGCACAGTGCTCGGCGCGCTGGTGCTGTCGGTGGTCGCCCTGCTCCTCAGCGCCAACCAACTGTCTTCCGCCTCGCAGGACATGATCACCGGCGGACTGATCCTTTTCGTCGTCGGCCTCTACGGCCGGGAAAGGCGGCTACGTGACCGCATCTGAAGCAGGGCGAGTGCACTTGGGCATTGGCGAAGTCGTGGTGCTGGCCCGTGACCACGGATCTCAAGTCCCGACAGGGCGTGTAGTTCAACGGCGGCCCCTCAGGGCTCCGTCGTTCTCATGATCGGCCGGGAATGATCACGTGAGTCCGAGGGTTGTCAGCGGCCGGGGCATGTTCGGTCGTACGGGGCTCCGCGCCGGTGCCCGGCTGCCAGCGACAACTCGACCAGCGTCACCGGGTCTCCGGCGTCCCTGTGGCCGCGTGCCCGCTCGTTGAGGTAGCGGAACTGGGCATCCCGGTCCGGGTACTGAGCGCCCTCGATGGTCTTGGCGTTGGCCTGCAGACTGAAGCCTTCTTCCCGCAGCAGTCCGGCGACCGTGTCGGCGCAGACCCGGTGGCCCTGCCGGGTCAGCCCAGCTGCCAGCTTCCAGGTCGACTTCGTCGTCCAGCGCAGCGATGACATCGGATCGCCCCGCTCGTCGGACTCAACCAACGCCAGCAGCGCCGGCAACAGCCCCACATCCAGCTCGGCAGCCTTCTTCCTGCCTCCACCGGGACGACGGACCCGCCCCAACGGCCGCTGGCCTGAGTCCAGTTCAGTCACCCCATGCGAGACCGTGCCGTCCCGGACCCCGGCCGCAGCGGCGACAGGCCTGATCCCGCCATGCCCCAGCGACCGCGCTTCCGCCCCTATCGCCAGCCGACGCTGACGCTCGTCCAGATGCGGCATCAACACCTGGAACTTCGCAGCCAGGACCGCCTCGATCCCCTCCGGTCTCCCCATACCAGAACAACGATGCCCGCAGCTGGAAGCCTCGACTTGCTTTCCGGCAAGCCCGTAGGGCAGCCGATCACGAATTTCGAACCAACGAACAACATTGCCTCGGGGGGGGCAGCCTCGCGCCGTACCTGACGTACTGGCTGGAGAACATCGCTGTCCACCATCTCCGTGAGACCACCCACACCCGCTACACCGCCATAGTCGAGCAGTACCTCATACCGGACCTGGACCCGAAGAAGCTCGCGAAGCTCACCGCCAAGGACGTCCGGACCTGGCTGAACGCCCTGCGGATCGTCTGCCAGCGCTGCGCGCGCGGTACCGACGCCGAACGTGAACCCAACGCCCAAGCCAGCCGACGTCCGCGCCCAAGGTCGGCATGCCCGCACGCTCACGGAACCAGCGACTGCCGGCCGACTGCGATCGCGGCTTCCTTACTGGTCAGCCCTTTGGCGATCTCTCGCCAGAACAACCGTTCCACATCTCGGTGAAGCGACGGTTTCCCAAGCGACTTCATCGGCGCCCTGCCCGTCAGCGCCTTCATCCACCCCGCTGGCCTGCCCATCAACACCTCCAAGATCGAGGTGTTGCGATGACCGGTCGAATCCGCCGAATACTGCTCCCGTAAGTTCCAGCGGGCCTGCCTCAAACTGGGCATCGTGCAGTCCATAGGCAGATTCGGATCTTGCTACGACAACGCCGTGAGCGAGGCGTTCAATAGCTTGCTGAAGGTCGAGTACATCCACCGGCACACCTTCCGCACCCGCACGAGGCCCGCATCAAGATCGCCACCTGGATCACCGACTTCTACAACACCAGGCGGCTCCACGGCGTATGCAGATTCAAGAGCCCGATCGACTACGAACGCGAGTTCCGGGCCACCCTCGCCGAGAGACTGGCCGCATAGATCGTCTCCACGCCGCGAGGGGATTGACAGGCCACCTCTCCCCGCCCTGCCTCGGGCATCTGCCTGTCGCATGCGGTGCCAGCGCAGAGGCGCGATGCAGAGAGCAGGCAGCGGGACGCCACGGCGACGCTGGACCTGGTGGCGGACGTAGAGAACACGATTGTCGAGGGCGACGTCCGACCAACGAAGACCGACGATCCCTCCCCGCGCAGCTGGTACAGGAGGAGGAAATGCCTTCCGCTCGGCTGGCGACTGATCAGGCTCTTCATTCCGCGCACGTCTACGCCGAACGGGAACCGGAATGCCGTCCGCCCCGCTGGGCTTCGGATTCCGGCTCACTCCGACCGAACACCCTATTCGTCGAGGAACTGATATTCCTGGCTCGCGGCCCGGATCGCCACTGCGCCGTCGCGGACCTGCCACTCGCTCATGCCGTCGACTTCGTGGCTGACGAAGAACAGGCCGGTGATCAGGTCGTTGTCCTCATCGGAGGCCGGAATCCGCGCCACGCGCCGCAGTCGGTCCAGGAACCAGTCGACCGACTGAGCACGCATCTCGACACCGAAGAAAACCCAGTTGACGAAATTGTACTGCCTCGAGGGAAAGGCCCAGCCGCCGCTGTACGTCCGGTCGGCATCGTCCGATTGAACGATCTCTTCGACCTGGGCAAACTGCTGATCATCGCACTCCAGCCAACCCCTGATCCGAACGAGGGCACCCACGACGATCACTCTCCCCTAGATTTCAGGCGTCATGGACGCGGCTCGTGATCGCCCCGAACGGATTCCACGATCTTTGAACACACCCCCGAAATGATCATTTCCTCCTGTCTCACCCGGATGGCATCGACGGAGTTCAGCAGATATTCGACCCTACCTGGAGGGTGCGCACACAATTCCCCGGCGACCCTGTCCAGGCCATAGAAAACGGCCCACTGCACATCCGACCCCGGCGATAGTTGTGATTCGACATCGCGAAACCAGCGTTTGATCACCTTCTGATCGCGCAGAACGAGCTCATATCGATGCCCGCCGGGGTACGGAGTCCGCTGCAGCAGTCGTTGCGTAGCGGAGATGGGCAGTTCAGCGCCGTCTACTACGAGCCTGACAGAATCTTCGTTCACCGCAGCCTCACGAAATTGGTCCCAGGGATCGACGACTTGAATGTAGAGACACTGTCCGGGGCATACAGTGAGAGTTCGATATTGGTTTCTTCCTGGAAATCCGCGCGAATCTTGCCCAGCGTGTCGCGAACCCAGCGCCCACTACGACCTTGAAGCACTGCAGGGTCGATCGAAACGAGCATATCGAGATCGGACTCCGCCGTAGGGCCCCGGCCTCGATAGGTGCTACCGGCGCGGGACCCGAACACCTCAACTCCGTCCACCACGGGCCTGTCCCCCACCCTCAGCCCGTCCAGCCGAGCCATGACCCGAGAAAAGGCGGCCTTCGGAACCCCAATGAGGCCCTCCGCTTCCTCACTCGCAGCGCCGGCCGCAGCTTCCTCACTCGCAGCGCCAGCCCCGGCTCCCTCACCGGAAGCACCGGCCCCGGCCAGCAGCGTCGGCGCCATGTCGCAGAGTGTGCCCGCCGCGCAGGGGTTCTCGGGTATGTCGCGGACATCCGCCCAGGTTTGGTAGAAGTGCGAGAGTTCCTGGCACCCGCCCTGGGTCATGTCCTGAGTGCACCTCCCGCGGAAGTAGAGCTCGACATTGGTCGCATAGGAGTACGCAGGGTTGTACTCTCCCTGGTTGGCCATCTGCGCCACGCTCGGGTATTTCGGCTGGAACATCTGGACGGTTTTCAGGGGCGGGATCGGAACCTGGGCGGCACCGCCCTCATGGCATCCGTCGCAGTAGTGCTCATTGTTGACGTCAGGGTTGCACCAGTGCGTGTCGCAGTAGTGGCTGGAGCCCTTGTAGTTGCTGGATTGGGGGTCGTTTTCGGAGTGGTAGTCGCCGTATGTGCCGTTGCTGCCGGAGCAGTAGCTGGACGGGTAGCACGATTCGAGTCCTGTGGGGTCGCTGCTGGCGATGGGGTTGTCGGCGGCGTAGGCGTATCCGCCGAGTTCCTGGGGGCTGGCGGCTTCGAAGACTGGGTCGACGCTGATGAAGCTGCCGAGAGCCGGGTCGTACTTGCGGGCGCCGACATCGGTGTAGCCGGTCGACGTGTCCTGGGGCTTGCCGAGGTAGGAGTGGGTGGGGTCGGGCCAGGTGGTCGTGTTGGCGCTGGAGCGGGGCTGGCCGTACGGGGTGTACTGCTGACGGGCGACCTGCTGGGTGGTGATGTCCATCGCCAGGGAAGCAGTGCCCTGCGGGTCGTTGAAGAGGTACTTCGTGCCCCCGCCCGTGAGGCTGGAGCGGACTGCTACGGGGGCACCTGAGCCGCCGTGGCTGTAGGTGCGGACGGCGCCGAGCAGGACGTTGGGGGTGACGCTGGTGTTGACGACGATCTCGGTGTCGCCGGCGAAGAGGCTGGTCTGGCCGGGGTCGCGGCGGATGAGCTGGGTGCCGTCGGCGTCGTAGACGTACTTGGTGCTGGTGGGGCTAGTGCCGTCGGTGTCGACCTCGGTCAGGTGGCCTTCGTCGTCCCAGTTCAGAGTCTGGCCCGGTCCGGTGGTGGGGGTGCGGGTGTGCAGGTTGCCGTCTTCGTCGTAGCCGAACCTGGTCGGGTTGGTGCCGCCGGTGGTGGCGGTCAGGGTGTGCGGCTGGGCGCCGGTGGAGTTGCAGCCGGTGGTGCAGCCGTCGGCGTAGGTCGTGGTGCTCGTGGTGCCCGATCCGCCGATGGCGTGGTCGATGCTCTGCTTGCGGTCGCCGACCGCGTCGTAGCTGAAGGACTGCCAGTAGGAGCCGGCCGTGGTGGACAGGGTGCTGCTCGTGGGCGGGTTGGCCGCGCAGTTGTCCTTGGCGGTCCAGGCGTCGGTCAACCGGTCGAGCGTGTCGTAGCTGTAGCACTGCTGGTCGGTGACGGTGTTGCCGGTCTCCGACTGCTGGTCGGTGGTGGAGGTGGGGTTGCCGGCGGCGTCGTACGTGTACTTGGTGTCGTCCACCGTCGGACCGGGGGCCTGGGTCCGCTCCACGAGACGGTCGGTCGGTCGTCGGGTCTGGTCGTCGTAGCTGTAGGTCGCCCAGGCAGGATTCGTCGACGAGCCGAAGGTGACCCGGGAAAGCTCACCGTAGTTGGTGTAGACGGTCGCGCCGACGTAGGTGCTGATACTGCTGGACGTTTTCGTCGGATTGCCCAGTGCGTCCCGGCCGTAGGTGATGGTCTCGTTGTTCAGGCCCTGGGTTCGCGGGTCGACCTGTGTCTTCGGCAGCTGGTCGTTGGAGGTGTACGTGTAGGCCGTGGTGTACGTCGACGGCAGCGGGGCCTCCGATGCCGGCAGCGTGATCTTCGTTCCGGTCGGCTTACCCAGGCTGGTGTAGGCGGTGGTGGCCACCGTGTACCCGCCGGTCGTGCCCTGGACGTAGCGGGTCGACGAGGTCGGCAGGCCGATCCGGAGGGTGTCGTAGGTCCAGGAGGCGAACTCGAAGTTCGACTCGGACTTGTCGGTGGCCGTGAGCTTGCGGCCCAGCAGGTCGTAGGTGTAGTCGAGCTCGACTTTCTTGGCGTCCGTGGTGGACGTCAGGTTGCCCGCGTCGTCGTAGCGGTAGCTGCTGCCGCCCGCGTCCGGGTCGGTCTGGGACGTCTTGTGGCCCAGCAGGTCGTAGCCGAAGGTCCACACCGCCTTGTCGGGACCGGTGACCCGGGTCTGCTGTCCGGCGTCGTTGTAGCCGTAGGCGGTGGGTGAGGGGCTGCCGCCGGTGGCGGTGAAGCCTGTCGCCGCGGATCCGCTCAGTGTGGGCGCGTTGGTGTACTGGTCGAGTTCGGTGGTCTGACCGCGTGCGTTGACGACCGTGGAGGTGGCGACCGCACCCTTGGGCGGCAGGACGGTGGTCTTGTCACCGGTGTAGGCGGTGGTCGTCGTCCAGGTCTTGGCCCCGTCGTGTTCCTCGGTGACCAGGTCGGCCCGGCCCTGTCCGTCGTAGTCGGTGACGGTGGTGTCGGGGATGGAGACCTGTGAGACCGATATCAGGCTGTTGCCGGGGCTGCCAGCCACGTTGTAGGCGTTGTTGGTGACAACCGTCCAGCCGTGCGAGTCATATGCGGTGTCGGAGACCGTGATGGTCGAGTTCTCCGCGGTCGCCTGTACCTGCAGCGGACGCAGCATCGCGTCGTACAGCGTCTCGCTGGTGCTGTAACTGCCGCTGTCCAGCAGCGTGTTGGAGGAGACGACCGAGGGGGCCGACTGGGACAGGGCATAGGTGTAGGTCGAGTTCGCCGGGTCGCCGTTGGCCTTGATCTCGTTGGGCAGCCAGACACCGGTCATGCGGCCGAGGGCGTCGTAGGTGAGCGAGGTGAGCATGCCGGCCGCGTCCGTCTTGGCCGTGGGCAGGCCCCGTGCGGGGTCCAGGGTGCTGCTTGCGAGCTGGCAGTCCTTGGACGACGCGGTCGCCGTGGAGCAGTCCACACCGGATGTGACCTGGGTGATGGTCGTGCTGCTTGTGGGGAGCGCGCCGGTGGTGGGGGTGTAGGAGGTGTAGACGGTCTGGTCGAGGTTCTTTCCGTCGGGGGAGACCGAGTGGGGAGTACGGGTGGCCTTGATGGTGCGGCCGTACGAGTCGTAGGTGGTAACGGACTGGTCCACGAACGCGGTGGCGATGGTGCCGGCGGCGGCGGACGCCTGCTGGTCCAGCGTGGCGTCACCGATCGCGGGGAGTGCCGGACTCTGCTGGCCGTCGCCGTCGTACGCGAAGGCGTTGTGGTCGTAGGAAGTACGGACGTCGGAGAGCAGGGTGCCGCTCGGGGTGGCGCCGGCGCTGGAGCAGTCCTGGGAGGTGGAGATGACCTCTGCGGGCAGGACCAGGGTGCTCGGAGTGCCGGTGAGGTAGCGGGTGTAGGTGCACTTGGAGACGTTGGCGCTGTCGGTGGTCTCGCCCCGGTCGTCGACCTGCACCGGCATGCCGGTGGTCGACTTGCCCAGCGTCCGGTTGTAGAAACTGTCGGTCTCGGTCCCGCGCCAGCCGTACGACACGGCCTGGCGGGTCAGCGTCTTGGCGGGACGCACCATCTGCGCCGTCAGGTCGGGCAGGCCGCTGCGGTTGCGGCTGGCCGTGGGACCGATGATGGTGGGCACGTTCACGACGGCCTTGCTCAGGCTGCCGCCAGCGGCGGAGTACGTGTCGGTCTCGAAGGTCTGGCCGGCCAGCGTGTCGTCGTCCGCGACCGAGGTCGCACCATCCTGGCTGGTCAGTTCCGCCACCGAACGGGTCTTGCCGGCCGGCAGCGTGTCGCCGTTCATGCCCAGGAAGTAGTACGTCTTCGCGAGCGTCTTCTGGTCGTGGACCTTGGCGCCGTCGGTGTAGTGGAAGACGTTCGGGTCCCCGGTGGTGACGTCCACCTCCGGGTAACCGCGGAACTGGCCCCAGGTACGGTTCTTGGCCTTGACGGTCTCGTTGTCGTCGTAGTGCCAGCCGGGGTTGCCCTTGTAGGCGTAGTCGGTCTCCAGCTCCGGCTGGGTGCCGTCCTGGTATGAGTTGTGCGGGTCGGCGGTGACTACCGCGGTGACCTTGTACTTGTAGAACCAGTCCATCCAGGGCGCGGGCTGCCCGTCGGGGGTCCAGTACACCGGGAAGCAGGACAGGGTGTTGGTGGAGGCGAAGGTCCGCGCCGCCGCGTCGGTGGGGTCGTTCGGGTCGCTGGCCGGGGCGCTGGAGCAGCCGGGCCGGTCGTAGGTGACCGTCGTCTCCGCGCCCGTCTCGGTGGTGACCGTCTGGATCCGGTCGTGGTACATCAGCGGCATCTGTGGGATCGTGCCGACTCGGTTGGGCAGTTGCAGCGGCGGGTCGAAACTCACCGCCGGCGTGGACGCATTGGCCGACGCGCCGCCCAGGGTGTCGAGTCCGGTGTGCTGGACGGAGTCGAGCCACAGGGTGGGGGCGTGGTCACCGCCGTCGGGGAACGACTGCGCGAAGGTGTACTTGTCAACCTGCTTGGTGGTCCCGCCGGTCTGGAACTGCGTGGTGATCGAGGTCAGGCGCTTGCGTGACCAGAAACTCGGGCCATGGTTGGTGCAGTTCGTCGACCCCGATGTGCAGTTCAAGTCCATCGGTACGTCAGGCCAGTAGGCGGCGTTGGCGGGGGTGAACTGGCTGTCCGCGCAGGTGTTCCCGGACGGGGTGCCGGGGATGCAGCGCTCGGCCGTGTCGAAGAGGATCTGTTCCGGAGCGGTGGCGGAGTAGATCGTCGAGGACGTCATGCCGTAGTCGATCCGGGACAGCGTGCCGCCGCGCGTGTAGGCGACGGCGGTGTTCTTCGTGTCCGCGCCGTAGTAGCCGGTCTCCGGGCTGTAGTACCAGGCGGTGGCGTTGCCGTGGGCGTCCACCACGTAGTCCAGGTTGAACCGGTAGCCGAGCGTGCAGGCCGTGTCGGCGAAGGTCGTGCTGTCCGGGCACGTCGAAACCCCGCTATGCGCGTGGTAGACGGGCTCGGTCCACGCGGACTTGGTCTCGTCCTTGCCGCTGGACCAGCCCGGCAGCCGGTTCAGGCCGAAGAAGTACTGCGACCCGGCCTCGGTGACCTTGAAGTACTCCTTGTTGTCGGTACCGTTCGTGGCACCGGTCAGGTCCTCGACCTTGGTGGTGGAGTCGTCGTCGGCGGGGTGGAAGGTCTTGGTGGCGTCGTCGTAGACGATGTCGGTGGACTTGCCATTGAGCGAGAGGGTGAGGATCTGTCCCGCCCAGCACTCGTCGCCGTCGTTGTCCGGAGCTCCGGAGGAGGAGTCGTCCTTGCAGGACTTGTAGGTGCGCTCGATGTAGTTCTCGGTGGAGTTCCAGCCGTCTCCCAGCCAGGAGGACTGGTTGTTGGTGCCTTCGGTGCGCGCGTCCTGGGTGGAGGAGCTGTAGGACAGGCCGACGTTCGGTGCCGCCCCGCCGATCGCCGGAGGCACCGAGATGGGGTAGCTGTAGGTGAAAGCGCCGGTGTTCCCCGAGGTCGACCAGGAGCCACCCGGCGACAGGCTGGTCGCTGAGTAGTCGCCGGAGGAGCCCGACGTGCCGGAGGTCGCCGCCATGACCACCATGGCGGTGGACGACGCCGTCGCAGAGCGGACGGCGGAGCCGGCTCCCGGGGTGGCGGGGGCTGCGGCGGGCACAGAGACCCGCGCGGACAGCGGCGTGCCGGGGGCGGTGCGCACAGTGGTCTGGGTCTGGCACTTGGCCAGCTTCGGCGTGGTCAGCGCGCACTCCGGCAATTGAACCAGGTGCAGGCGGGAGGCGAAGTCTCCGCCGAAGGCGTAGCGGAACGACGAGTCGTCCACGCGCAGGGCAACCTGTCCGGCGCCCGGGCTGGTACGCCGCAGGGTGAAGAGCACACCGTGGACGCCGGCGGCGCGTGCGGTCCTCTGGTCCAGCACGGTGACCCGTACACGCTGGGACCCGGTGGCGGCACCGGCCTGTGGGCGCGCACCGGCGGCGGGCGCGAACAGAACGGGCGTACGACCTGCCCGCACTTCGGACGCCCTGCTGCTCAGGTGCGCCGTGGTGGCAGCAACGGGCAGGGATACATCGGCGCTGCCCTGCTGGGGCAGCCGATCGTGGGCAGTGGGATCGAAGTGCCGGAACCCCTTGTGTCCGGAAACGTGCCGGGAAGTGGCGCGGGTGAAGGGGATGCGCTTGTCCTGGGGCACTGCGGGAGCGGACACATGACGGTTCGTCGGTGCGGCCGCCGTGGCGGAACTCGCCGGCAGCAGACCGGCCACCAGCAGGGCGCCGATGGCGACGTATGCCGTACGGCGCAGCCCTCGGTCGCGTGCTGCCGACCGCGCGCGTCTCCACCTCATTCTCCGCACCATGGTGTGCGTCCCCCTCCCCGTACGGTGCGCAGGTCAAGTCGCCCTGAAAAACGGGTGATTGAGCGCACGCCGAAGGGAGGCACAGTCGTTCCGACCCCCCGTGAACCTTCACGCTAGGGCCTGGACTGAACACGACAAGCAAAGAAGCTTCACATGAAAGGCAAAGGCATCTCCTAGAATGGAACCCAAGTTGACTTGTATACGTCAAAAACGGACGGCGTAAGGGACTGGTTAGCCCATCGGCGATGGACCCCGCCCCCCTCGGCACTGAGAATGCACAGCGGCGCGGGCCCACGGGGGGGCCGCCTGAGACGTGCGAGGGATCCCAACGCCGATGTCCACCATTCGCTCCATACGTGTGTCCAGACGCCCTGCGCCGAGACCAGTCGCCGTGGCCGTGGTCGCGGCTCTCGCAGCAGGGTCGCTGACCGCCACGGTGACGGCCCACGCAGCGCCCACCGCCTCCACCCGGCCATCCGCCCCGAGCCCGAAGTCTCACAGCGAGCGTTCGGGGTCCGCCACTCTGCGCCACAACGCCACCGAGTCCGCGTCCGCCCGGGCCAAGGCAACCGGGAAGCCGGTGACGGTCAACCAACTCACCGACACGGGCACGGTGGTGGTGGCCAATCCGGACGGCACCTTCACCCGCACCGACTCCTCGATGCCCGAGCGCGCCCGGCAACATGGTAAGTGGGTGCCGATCGACACCACGCTGGTACGGCAGGCCGACGGGACATGGGCGCCCAAGGCCGCCGTCACCGACGTGAGGTTCTCCGGTGGCGGTTCGCGCGAACTGGTCACGATGGGCAGCGACAGTGACCGGCTGGGATTCTCCTGGCCCGGCAGGCTACCCGAGCCGGTGATCTCCAAGGACACCGCCACCTACCCGAACGTCCTGCCCCAGGTCGACCTGCAGCTGACCGCAGACGCCTCCGGGTACTCCTCGATCCTCGTGGTCAAGTCCCGCGAGGCGGCGGCCGATCCACGGCTGCGGAACCTCTCGCTCGGCGCCACCTCAAGCAATCTGAAGCTGACGTCCACGCGCGGCGGCGGCACTCTGGCCACGGACAAGCGCACCGGCGAGACGGTGTTCCACAGTGACACCGCGCTGATGTGGGACAGCGCCGGTCAGAAGACCGGCGGTCCGGCACTGTCCTCGGCCCGGGCCGAGCACACGGCTGCGGCCAAGGTCGGCAGCCACCGCGCCCAGGTCCGGGTGAGCCTCCGACACGGGCAGCAACTGCTGGGCCTGGACCAGGAGTTGCTGACCGCCAAGACCACCGCCTACCCGGTCTACGTCGATCCCGAGTGGAGCGGCAGACCCTCCCAGCTGGACTGGGCCCGGATCTCCGACAACGGGTGGAACGTCTACAACTCGACGTCCACCTCGGGGTCGACCAACGCGCGCGAGGGCTGGGACAACTCCTATCCCGGCAACGGCGAGCGGGCCCGCACCTACTACCAGATCAACACCAGCGGCATCAAAGGCGCCGTGGTCAGCCACGCCTCGCTGTACGTGAAGCAGCTCTCCGCCGCCTCCTGCTCCGACACCCCCGCCGCCGTCTACGGCACCGACCGCCCTGCAGCGTGGAGCTCCTCAAAGCTGTACTGGGGCAGCGAGCCCAAAGTCCGCACCGACGCACTCGGCACCAACCCGGTCAGCCACGAGGCCGGCACCTGCCCGGTCACCGACGGGTCCAACTCCTGGGTCAGCCCGCCCTCACTCGAATTCGACGTGACCTCCCGGGCCCAGAGCGCAGCAGCCGGCAGCTGGAGCAGCATGACGCTGATGGTCCAGTCACCAAACATGAACGACGCCTCCCAGTGGAAGCAGCTCGCCTACGGCGGCGGCGCCACCATGTCGGTCACCTACAGCTACCGGCCCAAACTCAAGAACGGCACCGGCACCCCGGCCGTCAAGCCGTCCACGGTGAACCTGGGCAAGACGATGACCACCACCCACACTCCGACGCTGTCGGCGCGCGCGGTCGACCCGGACCTGGCCGGGGGCAGCGAGCTGGTGCGCATCGAGTACAACATCTACAACTCCTCCGGCACCCTGATCCACCAAGGCTTCGGCCCCAGCACCGACTCCAAGAAACGCGCCCGGTACAACACCAACGGCAGCGACTGGACAACCCCGAGCCTGCCGGACGGCACATACACCTGGAAGGCCACCGCGCAGAACGCCGCGGGCTACTGGGCCGGAACCGGATCAGGCATCTGGACCAAGACCCAGACCTTCACCGTGGACACGACCGCGCCACCCATGCCCACCGTGACCTCCAGCCAGTTCCCGGCCGGGCAGATCGGCGCCGCCTACAGTGACAAGGGCACCTTCACGCTCAGCAACAATCACACCAACAATATCACCGGATACCTGTTCGCTCTGGACGCCACACTCGGCAGCACGGTCTACAGCAGCAGCAACGTAGTCCACGTGACCAGCACGACCAAGATCACGCCAGGCCAGGCGTACTACGTCACGTCCGACAACGGTCCCGGTACCGGAACGTCGGTCCTCAACGGCAGCGCCTCCCCCGCCTTCGCCCCAGGGACCACAGGTCCGCACACGCTATACGCCAAGGCCGTGGACCAGGCCGGCTCGACGTCCGTCCAGCTGCCCTACAAGTTCTACGCCGGCACCAGCACCCCGACCTACGCCAACGGCGACAAAATGATCACCGGCTGGACCGCGACCAACACCGACGGCACCACCGCAGCCGTACCCAAGGCGACCACCACCACCAAGGGCGGCCAGCTGATCAGCCAGGCCGCCGGCAGCGGCTACGAGTTCGCAGACGGCTACCAAGCCTGGCTCGCCAACAAGAGCACCACCTCGAAGGTAGTCTCCGGCGACAGCGCCACCTTCAGCTTCGACATCCCCAAGGACGGCCCCTGGAGCTTCGGAACCAACCTGACCAAAGCCAAGGACTACGGCATCTACCGACTGGTCCTGGACGCGGGCAAGAGCACCCAGACAACACTGCTCAGCGACTACGACGCCTACAGCTCCTACACCACCACCCACTACATCGACCTCGGCATGCCCAAGGACGCCAACGGACAACCGTTCACCCTCAACCAGGGCGTGCACACCCTCACCCTCACCCTCACCGGCAAGAACTCCAAGTCGGCCGGTTTCCAGGCGGGCCTAGACGTGCTGCGGCTGGGACCGGCACTGGCCTGCGTGATCAACGACACCAGCAGTTGCCTGAACAACACCGCGACCAGCACCTTCACCACCACGACCAGTCCGGCCGACGCTGACGGCTCCGGCAACAGCATCAACTCAGCCGACGTGACGAACACCTCGGGCTGGCAGAGCGGCAAGACGGTCACCGTCGACGGCGCCACCATCACCCTGCCGAAGTTCGGCACCGGCACCTACGACAACATGCTGGCCTCCGGGCAGACCCTCACCGTGCCGAGCAGCGGCGTGGTGAACACCGGTGACGCCGTGGTCTTCCTCGCCTTCGCCACCGGCGGCGCCGCCAAGGGCGCCACCGGCACCATCACCTACGCCAAGAACAACTGCCTCGACCTGGACGGCAATCCGGCCGACCAGTCCTACACTCTGGACACCGTGCCCGACTGGATCAGCGGCTCCGCCTCCGCGGCCGCGCTGACTCTGGTCCACGAGAACCACAAGGACAACACCCAGACGAGCCCGAGCTCGGGCCCGAAGGTCTACGCGGTCAGCGTCCCGCTGGCCTGTCCCGGCTCGGCCATCAGCAGCATCTCCCTTCCGTTGTTCACCAACGGCGTCCAGTCCGGCCAACCCTCCCTGCACGTCCTCGGGACGGGGGTGCGTCCGCTGACCGCCACCGGCAACGGCACCAGCGCCCAGCACTGGGTCGGTACCTGGTCCTCCGTCCAGGACACCGCCAAGGTCCGGCAGTCCGGCGGCACCACGGCCGCCGTCAATGGCCAGACGCTGCGTATCCCGGCCCACGTCAGCATCGGCACCGACAGTGGCAACGGCGTCCGCATCCACCTGTCCAACGCCATGGGCACCGCACCGGTCACGTTCGACGCGGCCTCCGTCGCTCTGCAGGACGGCACGACCGGCGGCGCCACAGCGGCCGCTGCGCCAGTACCGCTGTCCTTCGGCGGCCCCGCCTCCACCTCCGTCACCATCCCCGCAGGCGGCGATGTCACCAGTGACCCGGTGACGCTGGCCGTGACGCAGCAGGCGACCGTGCTGGTCAGCGTTCAGGTGCACGGCTCGGTGTCCGCCATGCCCGGCCACGCCGTGGCACAGTCGCCCGTGTGGGTCAGCGATGCGGCCAACCGCACCCGCGACACCACGCCCGACAAGTACGCACAGACCACCTACACCGGAGTGCCGTACCTGGCAGGCATCGACGTCACCACACCGGCTGATACCCCCACCGGCTCGCTGGTCCTCTACGGCGACCAGAGCGTCAACGCCGACACCGGCAGCGGCGACGGCCAGCACCACCTGAGCGATGCCGTCACCAGTGCCCTCGTCAACGACCCCAACGGAGATGGCTCTATCGACTACGGCGTCCTCAATGCGGGTACCAACGGCAGCAGCCTGAGCGACAACCTGCTGCCGCAGGGCACGTACAGCGACTCCCCGGTCAACGCCCTCAACCCCCTGGACCGGAACGTCCTGGCTCAGGGCAACGTGCGAACCGTCCTCGTCTCGACGGGCGCCACCGACCTGCTCAACTGCACAAGCGATGCCAACACCTGCGCCAAGAACGTCGAGAACGGGCTGAGCGCGCTCAACAGCGAGCTGAGCTCGTATTACACCGACGACGGGCAGTTCTCCGTCAACGGCCAGCCGCTGTTGGAGAACTCCAACATCATCGTCTATGTCGCCACCATCCCACCGTTCACCGCTGCCCACCCGGGTACAGCGACACAGGAAACCGCACGCAAGCAGGTAAACACGAAACTGTCCGACGACTTCCCGGGCCAGGTCATCGACTTCGCGGCGGCGGTCTCCGCGGATGGCACATCGACGTCGTCCACCGTCAAGACCGCCGACCTCTCAAACGGAAGCCCCTCCGACACCTACTACACCGACCTCGCCGCCCGCTACCTCAGCGACACGAACAACCCTGACACAATCGCCATCGCGCCGAACCTGATCGTCCCCGTCGCCACCGGCAGCGACACCCCCGACAACGAATGGGAACTCGCCGCCGACGGAACCGACCAACGCGGCGACAACCCGTTCACCGCGGTCGGCGGCGCGATCTCAAACGCAGCCGGACCCGACGCGATCAACGCCCCCGCCGCCGCTACCTCCTTCGACGGCAGCACCGGATTCCTGGAAAGCGACCACACCGCGGTCAACACCCTCGCCGACTACACCGTCTCCGCCTGGGTGAAACTCGACTCGGCCGCCGGCCCCGCCACCGCCATCTGCGAGGGAACCAGCCAACACCAGGCGTTCTACATCGGCTACGACCGCGGCAACCAGGGCTGGATGTTCCAGACCACGACCACCAACGACGACAACTCCGACTTCCCCACCGCCGAAGGAGACGCGAACACCGGAGCCATCGGCACCTGGACCCACCTCCTCGTCACCTACACCGCACCCGCGGACGGCGACGACAGCACCGGCGTCATGTCGATCTACCAGAACGGCACCCTCATGGGGACCGCCACCAACCTCACCCCGCAGTACGACTCCTCCATGCCCCTGACCATCGGCGGCTGCATCAACGACCCCACCGCGACCTCCCCGTACAACGCCTTCCCCGGCTCCGTCTCGGACGTCCAGGTCTACCCCTACGCCATGACCGCGAGCGACGCCGACGCAAGCAGCGTGATCGTACCCAGCGGCTGGCAGAACGGCATGCCCGAGGACGACTGGAAACTGGCCTCCAACGGCACCGACACCGCCTCCCTGAATCCGCTCACCCCGACCGGCAGCGCCACCTTCAACACGGACGCACCGAGCGGAATGGTCGGCAGCGTCGCCTTCGACGGCAGCACCGGCTTCCTCAAGAGCAAGCAGAGCGCGGTCAACACACTCGGCGACTACACCGTCTCAGCCTGGGTGAAGATCAACTCAGCCCTCGGCACGACCGCCGTCTGCCAGGGCACCACCCAGCACCAAGCCTTCTACCTCTCCTACGACAAACCCAGCGCCGCCTGGATGTTCCAGACCACCACCACCAACGACGAGAACTCCGACTTCCCCACCGCCGAAGGAGACCCCAACAGCGGCCCGACCGGCACCTGGACCCACCTCGTCGCCACCTTCCGGGCACCGGTCCCGGGAAGCTCCACCACCGGCAACATGGCCCTCTACCAGAACGGCACCCTGATCGGGACCGCCACCAACCTCAGCCCCCAGTACGACTCCTCACTGCCCCTCACCATCGGCGGCTGCGTCAACAGCGCCTCCGCCACCACGCCGTACCTGGCCTTCCCCGGCTCCGTCGCCGACGTCCACGTCTACCCCCGCACGCTGTCGGCGACCGAGGTCAGCGCACTGCACTGACCTACCGCCGCCCCAAGGCCCGCGCCGACTCCGACAGGAGCGGCGCGGGCCCGCCCACGTCCACGACCGAACACCGACCACTAGATCCGCAATTCGACGACGGATCCACTCAGCCGCCCGGCAGACGCGGTGTTGGACGAGCAGGCGCGCCAGACCAGGACCCAACCAGCCGGCGGGACTCGGTCGCGCTGCCAGCTGTCACCGGCGAGTCACAAACCCCGTGGACGCCCTCTCGGCACAGGATCTCGAAACTGGACATACATGCCCGCATGGGACCGGATAGACGCCCCTGGACGGCTTCTACGACATGTGCCAGGTGGTACCCAGCGACGGGCCCAGAACCAGCACCGAGGCTTCTTCCGGCCCGTCAAATCGGTATTGCAGGGGGTAGGACGTACTCTCACTCACCCGACTCACGCTCCCACATCTCCCTACGGCCCCTATGACGGGGGCTGTGAAGAGACGGGCCGGATCAGGTGAACGACCGCTCGGACGACATCGCTTTCCAGGCATCGGACGCCCCCGCGTCCGCCGGGTCCCGCCCTCCTGGCGCGGGCGATCGCCACCCCAGGGCAGAGGCGACGGCACACACGGAGCGCCCGACGTCCAGCGGCTCCTGCATGCCGGCCGCCACGCAGGCGTAGCCGGTGCCCCGCGAACCGGCACACCGCGTCATTTCGAAGGAATGCGAAACTCGAATTCGGGACGGTCCCACGGCACGACGGGCGGGTTCGCGAACGCGGTCCCCGTCCGCACCGCACCGACACGGTGGTAGAAGTCCTCGGCAGGAACGTGCGACACGACCTTGACACGGTCGAGCCCTGCGGCACGCGCCTCGGACTGCATGTGCGTGACGAGCAGCCGTCCAATCCCCCGTCCTTGCGCTTCGTCGGCGACGAACAGCAGGTCGAGCTCGGGTGGAACGAGGACGAGCGAGTAGAACCCGAGGACCCTGCCTCCGTGCTCGTCGGCGCCGACGGCCACGAAGGCGCGGTGTGCCTCGATGTAATCAGGACCGACCCGGTAGTCCGCGACTGCGGCTGCGTACTTACCCTCGTAGGCGCCTGAGCCACGCACGAGCCGCGTGAGCCGTTTGGCATCCCGCGCGACGGCCCTCCGTATCGTGATCGGCTGGCTGACCGGAGAAGTACGTGAACCCATCAGGAGAGTATTTCGCATCGGGGAATGCCTTCGTGCGGCGGGTCTGCCCTCTTGTCCCGGGGCCGGGGCAGACGAGACGGATGCCGACCTGAGCGCCAGTACGTCTTCGGCGGCTGGTCATGTCGAGCGCTCGTTGGATCACACAGGCAATGGATCACCCTGTCCCGCTCTCCGGGTACCGTCAGGGTATGAGTCATCCGCACCCCGACCTGACAGCCGCCCCTCCCCTTCCCGAAGGAGGGCTGCGGGTCATCGCCCTGGGCGGCCTGGGTGAGATCGGCCGCAACATGACCGTCTTCGAGCACGCCGGCAAGCTGCTCGTCGTCGACTGCGGCGTGCTGTTCCCCGAGGAGACCCAGCCCGGCGTGGACGTGATCCTGCCGGACTTCACCTCGATCCGGGACCGGCTGGACGACATCGTTGCCGTGGTCCTGACCCACGGCCACGAGGACCACATCGGCGGCGTGCCGTACCTGCTGCGCGAGCGGTCCGACATTCCCGTCGTCGGCTCCAAGCTGACGCTGGCGTTCCTGGAGGCCAAGCTCAAGGAGCACGGAATCCGGCCGCGCACGGTGCGGGTGCAGGAGGGCGACCGGCGTGGCTTCGGCCCCTTCGACTGCGAGTTCGTGGCGGTCAACCACTCCATCCCCGACAGCCTCGCGGTCGCGATCCGCACCCGGGCCGGGATGGTGCTGCACACCGGCGACTTCAAGATGGACCAGTTCCCTCTCGACGACCGCATCACCGATCTGCGCGCCTTCGCCCGCCTCGGCGAGGAGGGCGTGGACCTGTTCCTCACCGACTCCACCAACGCCGAAGTACCCGGCTTCACCACGTCCGAGCGTGAGCTGAACCCGGCGATCGAGCAGGTGATGCGCACCGCGCCGCGCCGGGTCATCGTCTCCAGCTTCGCCAGCCACGTGCACCGCATCCAGCAGGTCCTGGACGCCGCCCACCAGCACGGCCGCAAGGTCGCCTTCGTCGGCCGGTCGATGGTCCGCAACATGGGCATCGCCCGTGACCTGGGCTATCTGAAGGTCCCCTCCGGTCTGGTCGTGAGCACGAAGGAGCTGGAGAAGCTCCCGGACCACAGGATCACTCTGGTGTGCACCGGCTCCCAGGGCGAGCCCATGGCCGCGCTGTCGCGGATGGCCAACCGCGACCACCAGATCCGCATCGGCGAGGGCGACACCGTCCTGCTCGCCAGCTCCCTCATCCCCGGCAACGAGAACGCCATCTACCGGGTGATCAACGGACTCACCCGGTGGGGTGCCCACGTGGTCCACAAGGGCAACGCCAAGGTGCACGTCTCCGGGCACGCCAGCGCCGGCGAACTCGTCTACTGCTACAACATCGTCAAGCCCCGCAACGTCATGCCCGTGCACGGCGAATGGCGCCACCTGCGGGCCAACGCCGACCTCGCCATCCGTACCGGCGTCGACCCCGAACGGGTCGTCATCGCCGAGGACGGCGTCGTCGTCGACCTGGTGGACGGGCGCGCATCCATCACCGGCAAGGTCCCCGCCGGCAACGTCTACGTGGACGGCATGGAAGTCGGCGGCGCCACCGAGGCGTCCCTCAAGGACCGCCTCGCCCTCGCCGCCGAAGGCGTGGTCACGGTGGTGGCGATCGTCGACGCGGACACCGGCGCCCTCGCCGAGGCCCCCGACTTCCTGGCCCGCGGCTTCGTCCACGACGACGCCACCTTCGAGCCGGTCATTCCCGTCATCGAGAAGACCCTGGCCACCGCGGCCGAGGAAGGCGTCGGGGACGCGCACCAACTCGAACAACTCGTCGCCCGCGCCGTGGCGAACTGGGCGTTCCGCACCCACCGCCGCAAGCCCCTCATCATCCCCGTCATCATCGACGCCTGAGCCCCAGCCCGGCAGCACGATCCCCGGTTCCGGCCGCGGCCCCGCCGGCATCGAGGTCGGGCACGCCCGGACCGGTCGGTGGCGAAGCCGCCGGACGCGGCGAGGCGGATCGCCTCGCCGTGGGCGACCGACAGGTCCGCGAGGGGCGGTTCACCCCGCCCAGATGGTGCACCCGGACAGCGTCCACTCGGGGCAGGTCGGCACCTGCGCGTCTCGGCCGGGCGCGAAGGCGACCGCTGCCAGGAACGCGACCCAGCGGTACAGGGGCACGCCTGGTGCGCATCTGGGCCATTTCCCCGGGCGAGTCCGCCGGCCACGCCGGTGAAGCGGTCAGATCGCCGGGCTCATCGACTCAGCCGCCGCTCTTGCGCCTGAACGACCGCTGGCTCGCGGCCGGGCCGTGCGCCGAACGCACCTTCGACGCATCGGAATTGGCGGCAGTATCAGCGGCGTCCGCCTGCGCACCGCGCTTGCGCGCCAGGGCTTCGCGGAACTTGCGCTTGAGATCGTAGTTGCCGTCGCTGTCCGGCTCCAGAGGGGACGTCTCGGGGGCAGCCGGCTCCGAACCTTCCGTAGATGCGGGCTCTGCGGTCATGGTGACCTCCTGGGTTCGGGGGTGAGCAAGCACAGCTTGTCATGCTGGGCGCAGTGCGAGGCGCCGGCAACGTCATCCTGCTCCGTTTCGGCTGGTATCCCTCTCACGGCCAAAGGCGTTGACTTCGTGGGTGAGGCGCACAGAACGGCTTCGGACCGGGCCGAGAGTTGCCGATCCCGTGGCCAGGCTGCCAGGGCAACGGCTGTCACCCGTTGCGACGCACGAGGGCGGCGTTGCGGGCCCCGGCGAGGCTGCGGGCCCCGCCGGCCTTCCGGGACTTGCCGCCGGTGCCGCGGGAGGTGTCCTTGCTGGTGCCGAGGCCGCGGAGGGGACCGTTGGTGTTCTTGGGCCGGGGGCCGGCGGACCCGCCGTCGAGCGGGATCCCGGAGGGAGCCTTGGCACCGGTGATCCGGCCAAGCTCCGCCTCGCCCGAGCGCACCTTGATGACGGTCGGCCCGGTGTCGGCCCCGGCCAGCACGCGGCTCGTCTCGCGGCGCCGGCCCGCCGGCCCGAGCATGACCACGCTGCCGGACTCACCGCCACGGGCGGTGCGGCCCGCCCCGTACACGTAGTCCTTGGCGTCCGTGCGCGGGTCGGCAGGGGCGGTAGGCGACCAGTACCGCATGCTCATCTCCTTGGAACGCTGCCGTCTGGGAGAGGCAGCCGTCCGTGCCACCCTGGCACCTCCCTGCACCGGACCGGGCGCTCGGCTCCCGCCTCGGACACGGTGGCCGAGGCCCGTCCACCTCGCGGTGGCAGTCGCTGTTACGCCTCGGAGGTCATCGCTGGGCCGGCGCGGGGATGGCGTTGTCGATGAGGACGGCGGCGATGGCGGCGGCTGTGGGGAAGAATTCGGTGTTGAGGACTCGGGTGCGGGCCGCGGCGCCGTCGAGGAGCAGGGCGAGTTGCTCGCCGAGCTGTTCGGGGTCGGTGGCGCCGGCTTCGCGGGCGGTTTCGGCGAGTCGCGTGGCGATGGCCTGCTTGTAGTCGCGTGCGTATCGGCTTGCCGGGTGCTCGGGGTCGTGGAGTTCGACGGCCGCCGCGATGTAGGGGCACATGGGCGTGATGTCCTCCGGCCCGGACGCGGGCACCTCGAAGGCGGCGAGGAGTCGCTCCCGGGGCGTGAGGTCGGTGCGGTCGAACACCACGGGCATGACGTCGGGATCGAATCGGCGCAGGTATTCGGCGACGAGTTCGTCCTTGCCGGCGAAGTGCTGGTAGGCCGTGCGCTTCGACACCTGGGCCGCCGCGCAGAGCTGGTCCATGCCGGTGCGGTTGATGCCCTGCTCACGGAACAGCTGCTCCGACGCGCCGAGGATGCGCTCGCGCGCGCCCCTGCCGCGGCGCCGGCCCTGCGGGCCCTTCTCCAACTCCGTCATGCCTCCAGCATAGCCCAGCAGGGTAACGACCGGTGTACATAGCTTGCACCCCGATCGGGTGCGCGCTACGTTACGTACACAGCTCGGTGTACATAGCTCCCGGGCTGTTCGGATGCCTGTCGATGCAGGCGATGCAGGCGGTTCAGTCGATTCAACGGAGTGATCATGGGGAAGCTCGACGGAAAAGTTGCGGTGATCACGGGCGCGACGACCGGCTTGGCGCTAGCCGGCGCCAAGCTGTTCGTCGACGAAGGGGCGTATGTCTTCATCACGGGCCGGCGGCAGGAAGCGCTGGACGACGCCGTCAAGCTGATCGGCCGGAACGTGACCGGTGTGCAGGGCGATGCGGCCGACCTGGACGATCTGGACCGCCTGTACGACACGGTCAGGCGGGAGAAGGGCGCGATCGACGTGTTGTGGGCCAGTGCCGGGACGGGCGAGCAGGGCAGGCTCGGGGAGATCACCGAGGAGCACTTCGATGCCGCCTTCGGGCTGAACGCGCGCGGCACGCTGTTCACGGTGCAGAAGGCGCTGCCGCTGCTCAACGACGGCGGCTCGATCTTCATGACCGGGTCGAACGCTTCGCGGAAGGGCTATCCGGACTGGAGCGTGTACGCGGGGAGCAAGGCCGTGCAGCAGGCCTGGGCCCGCGTGTGGCTGGCCGAGTTGAAGGACCGGCGGATCCGGGTGAACGTGCTGACCCCGGGGCAGGTCGCCACGGCGAAGCAGCAGGAACTGTTCGACACGGAGACGATGCGGGCCTTCGAATCCCTGATCCCCCGGGGAGAGATGGGCAGCCCCGAGGAGATCGCGACGGTCGCGCTGTTCCTCGCCTCGGACGACTCGAGCTATGTGAACGGGATGGAGCTGGTCGCCGACGGCGGCACCACAGCCGTCTGAAGTGCCGTGAGCAGTCCGGTACTTGTCAGCGAACCCTGCTTGAGCGGGGCAGTCAGTCTTTTCGAGCGTCAGTCAGGATGGGGCATCTCGTGAGCAGCATCAGCATCATCGGCACCGGGAACATGGCTCGCACCATCGGTGCGTTGGCGGTGGCGGGCGGCAACACCGTCGAGGTCATGGGCCGTGACCGGTCCAAGGCCGCTGACCTGGCCGACGGTCTCGGCGGCAGCGCCACGACGGGAGAGTGGGGTGCCGTCCCGGCCGGGGACATCGTCGTCGTGGCCGTGCTGTACGACAGTGTCGTTCCGGTCGTCGCCGAGTACGGGGACGCCCTCGCGGGCAAGGCCGTCACCGAATTTCACGGCTGAGTCGCGCCGCCGGCCGACAGCTCCGTCAGGGGAACCCGTCGGAACTCGATCGATTCGTACGCCGTCCGGACACCCGTTTCGTACAGGATGCCGACACTGTCGTCGTCGGTCTGGACGAGGTCCGAGTACCCGGCCTTCCGCGTGGACAAGGTCAGCGCATGATGGAAGGACCGCCCGTCGTCGGTACTGCTCCACAACGCCATCGCCGCGCGGTCGGTCGGTACGGAGGGTCCCGAGAACAGCAGGTTCCCGTTCTCCCCGGCCAGTTGCAGCAGGCTCCCCTCCACCAAGGGCACGTCGTCCAGCGAACGCTGCTCCGCATAGCCTCGGTCCAGGGTCGTGCCCCCGTCGCTGGAGTAGGTGTCCAGGCGGTTTCCCGAGCTCGTGCCCTTCTGGTTCCTGGCGTTGAAATACAGTCGCCCGTCCGGCAGTTGGGCCGCCGTCGACTCGTTGGCGTTGTACACGCCCTCGTAGGAGTCGTCGACGAAGCCGAGGTGCCAGGACTTCCCGCCGTCGTCGCTGTAGATCGCGTGCGCCCCGTAGTACTTGGGCTCCTGGCCGGTGTCCGGGGACCCCGGAGGCGGCGCGGAGGAGTGGTTCGCCGGGACGACCAGGCGCCCCGCGTGGTCGCCCCGCGTCAGCGCGACGGCGTGGCCGGGCCCCGTGGCGTACCAGCGCCAGTCCGGCTTCTTCACCGCCGACGTGATCTCCCGCGGGGCGGAGAAGGAGCGTCCGTCGTCCGCGCTCGTCTGCACGAAGACCCGTCGGCCCTGCTCGCCCGTGGCCTCACCGCGCAGAATCTGCGCCTCGGTGACGTCGCCGCTGTGGTACGAGGTGACCAGCACGATGTTCCCCGTCCGGGGATCGACGACCGGGGACGGGTTGCCCCGGGTGTTCCCGTCGCCCTTCGCGACGACTTGCAGCCGGCCCCACGTGCAGCCGCCGTCCCACGACCGCCTGAGCACGACGTCGATGTCACCGTGGTCCGCCCTGCCCCCGACCCGGCCTTCGGCGAAGGCGAGCAGGGTCCCGCCGCTCGTGCGGACGACGGCGGGTATGCGGTAACTGACGTAGCCGCCCGCACCCGCGGTGTACGGAACGGAGGAGACACAGCCCCGGCCCGGATCGGCATCCGCGCTGTCCGCCCGATCCCCCCAGGACCTGACGGCGACCACGAGCACAGCGAGACCGATCACGACAGCACCGAGCACGGACACACGACGGCTCGGGAAGGGACGCCTCATTGCACTCCAGTCAGCGGAACAACCCAGCCGGACCTAAAGGCGTACTCGTGACGCAGCAACGCCGCCCAGGTGACGGGGAGATGAAGGGCCGTCATTTGGGGGCGAAGAACTCGACGACGCGGAAGGCCACTTCGTCCAGTGCGTCAAGGGCCTGGTTCCGCTCCCGGCGACGGCGTGAATGCCCAGGGTCGCGCGGGAGCAGCCGGTCCGTTCGAAGTCGGTGGCGAGGAGAGCGGAAGGGCTTGTTCAGTACAGGAATTGAGAAGGAAGCCCCTTCATGGCCTCGCCGGGGGTAACGCTAGCACTCAGTCGGGGATCAGGTCGCGCAGGTTTTGGAGGGTGATGATCCGGGAGTCCGGGTGGAGTCCCTCGGGGCGTTCGAGGCCGATGTAGGTGACGGGGTCGTGCGGGACCGGGTCGCCGGTCCACAGGTCGACGGTCGTGGTGTCGTCGGTCATCAGGGCGGCCAGGTGTCCCACCGTCAGCTGCTCGCGTTCCACGACGGCGCGCACGAGCTTCGACACGGACACCTGGTTCTCCTCGACGCGGTTGCCCGACGAGATGCCCCTCAGATACAGGTGCAGCCACTTCGCGTGCCACCGGCCGTCGTCCCCGCGCCGGAACACCAGCGGCAGGGCCACCCGGCCCACCCCGCGCAGCTCCGACTTCATCCGCACGGTGCGCGGTTCGAACGGCCGGCCCTTCTGCTCGGCGTCGCGCAGCATGAAGCCGAAGAACGACTCCTCGACCTCCTCGAAGCCTTCGCCGGCGTAGATGTTGACCTGCGGGACGATGAACGTGCCGCGCACCCGGTCCAGGGACAGGCTGATGAACTCCGAGGCCCCGTCGGGCGCCTCGGTGACGTCGCCCGAATGCTCGCCGCCGACGGCGGTGAGGGAGGTGTAGGACAGCCAGGAGTCGGTGCTGTAGTCGGTGTGGAGGAGCAGTGCGGACAGGTCGTAGTCGGTCCGGTGACTGCTCTCCTTCCAGTACACGAAGAAGCGCAGCTGTTCGCCGTCGACCGCGGAGACCGAGCCGCGCGGCAGTACGCCGAGCCCGGCCGCGGTCGCCCGGCCGCTGAGCGGGAGCGCCACGTCGAGGACGTCGGGGTCGAGCAGCAGCCGGGACGGTGCCGGGAGCCGACGGCGCGTCTCGGCGTCGAGGGCGGCGATCAGACGGTCGCGGTCGGCGGCCGGTACGGGCGCCCGGACGTCGGGGGTGGCCCAGGCGCGGCCCCGGCGGTTGACGAAGATCCGGGGCCGGCCGGTCTCCCGGGCCCGGTTGTGCAGGTGCTCGCGCACCGCGAGCACGACCCGGCCGGAGACGTCGGGAGCGACCCGCACCGCGGCGGCCACCACCGCGTCCCGTTCCTCCTGGTCGGCGGCGGTGCGCAGCAGGACGTCCAGGGCGCGGAACAGCTTGCCGGGCGCGGACTGGAGCAGCTCCGCCGCACCGGGGACGTCGGACGCGGCGAGCAGCCGCTCGACCCGGCTGTCGAAGGAGCGTGCCTCCTTCTCGCCCCGCGCGACCGCGAACACGTCGGCCGCGTGCGGCCAGCGCGGGTACTCGTGCGGGTGGAGGCGCTCGCCGAGCCGCTTGAACGGCTCCCGGTGCGCGTGCACGTCGGCGAGCTTGGCGGGGTTCGCGGCGACCACGGCGTCGAGGCCCGCGAGCAGGACACGGCGCACCGGCCGGGACAGCGCCCGGAACCGGGTCGGCTCCTGGAGCGTCACGTCGCCGCCCGACAGCGCGCAGGCCAGCCGCAGCACGTCGGTGACGGTGTCGAGGAGGAGGTCCGCGCCGACGCCGAGCCGGGCCGCGTTGACGACCGCCCGGTTCTCCCGGACCGGGATCGCCGCCGGCTGCGGGCCGGGCGCGCAGCGCTCGGCGAGGGTGGCGAGGTCGCGCAGGTCGTCCTCGCCCAGCGGGGTCGTGCTGCCGGCCAACGCCAGGTACAGGTCGGTGAGTTCGTCGTCCAGGTCCCGGCCGAGGTGCAGGACGGTGACCCGGTCGCCCGCGGAGGCGATCAGTTCGTCCTGCACCGCGAGCATCTCCTCGTAGGTGTGCTGGTACCTGCCGTAGGTGGGGAGGCCGAGCAGGTCCAGCACCCCGCGGCCCAGCTGTGCCAGCACGTTCTCGCGCGCCTTCTCGTCGCCGAGCGCCTGCGCGACGCACCGCATCCAGAACTCCTCGGTGTCCGGCACGTTCGCCGGGAAGTCGATGAAGTACGCGTTGTGCCGGACGTGGTCGCCGACCATCTCGCCTACGGTGCGCAGCGTCCGCCGGGCGGTGTGCACGACCGCGGCCTCGGACAGGCCCGACAGCCGCTCCAGCAGCTCCGCGGAGAGCTTGAACCCCGCGGAGGCCAGCGCCGCGTCGAACTGCCGTGCGGCGACGGCGCCTTCCCCGGCGGAGCCCTTGGGGGCGGGAAGGCGGTGGGTGTGCCGGATGACCAGCGATTCGGGACTGTGCGCCATTCCGGGATGATCGCAGAGGTGCGCGAGCCGGTGCACAGGAGTTTTCCGCTCCGTCCGCCGCCGGACAGCTCCTGCGGGCACCTCCTACCGGACAGCTCCTGCGGGCACCTCCTAGCCCAGGTCGAAGGTGTTGGGCAGCCCCAGCCGGTAGCGCAGTTCGTCGACCCGTTTCAGGGGCTCCAGCTCCGGGGGCCGGAACAGCTCCCAGATGCCGCACCGCTCCGCGTCCGAACCGTCCGCGTCCAGGAGTGCGTTGACGGCGCGCCGGGCGGATTCGTTGGCGCCCTCCATGGTCGCCAGGTCCACATCGGTACGGATGTAGTCGCCGGCGAGGAAGAAGTTCGGCACCGCCGTGCTCGCCGACGGGCGGTGGTAGAGCGTGCCGGTGGGGTGGATGAGGAGTTGCTCCCGGTTCTGCGGGTCGGGGCCGCCGAGGCCCGTCACCGCCGGGTCCATGAACCAGCCGAGCCGGTCCTCGTCCCTGAGCGTCGTCTTACCGGAGTCGTTCAGGCCGTCCTTCAGCTGGGCCCAGAGTTCGGCGACGATCTCGTCCCTGGTGCACTCGCGGGCGGTCTTGCCGTACAGGATGCCGGGCTTGTCCCACTCGGAGATGATCGTGGACAGGCACTCGTGGGCCTGCCCGTCCCCGTAGTCGCGCGCGAAGTCCCGTACGTCCCAGAACTGGGACTGGCCGATGCCGGTGACCGCCCAGGGCGAGTCGAGGCAGTTGATGTGGCCGTGCACGACGGGGGTGGGCGTGCGCAGGTAGAACATGATGCCGGTCATCCAGTCCGTCTTCAGCGCGTCGCACCGCCCGAGCTGCGGGTCGGCGGCGCGCAGGGCCGGGCCCCAGGTCACCCGTGCGTGCTCGACCGGGAGGGCGGAGACGTAGTGGTCGGCGGTGACGGTGCGCTGCCGGCTGCCGTCGCGCGCCGCCACCCGTACGCCGGTGACCCGGCCGCCGTCGTACACCACCTCCCGGACCTCGGTGCCGAGGACGAACTCGACGCCCAGGGAGCGCAGATGGGTCTCCCAGGGGTCGATCCACGCCTCGCTGGTCGGGGCGTTCAGCACCCGGTCGACGTCCGCGTCGCCGTCCATGCCGCGGCCGAGCAGGCCCCACAGGATGAGGGCCTCGATGATGACGCGGCCGACGGTGCGGGTGGAGGCGACCTCGGCGCGGGTGGCGACGAGGTTGCGGGTCTGGCCGATGCCGAGGAGCACCTGGTACTCACGGCTCATCTCGCCCGCCCGGATGAAGTCCCACCACGCGACCTTCTCCCACTGGTCCTCGCGGCGGGCGTCGCAGCTGGTGAGGTGGACCAGGAGGCGGTCGGCGAAGTAGGCGGCCTCGTGGGCGGGCAGGTGGGTGCCGAGGTCCAGCACCGACAGGACCTGGTCGCGGATCCAGGACGGGGTGAGGTCGCCGGCGGCGGGCGGGGTGGTGACCCGGCGGAGCGGGAAGTGCAGGTCGGGGCGGCCCGAGTCGCGGGCGAACAACTCCTCCGTGCCGCTGCGGAGGTTGCCGTGGACGCCGTTCGCGCTGCCGGGGAAGTGGGGATGCGGCGCATGGTGTCCGGCAGGTTCCGGTAGAAGCCGGGGAAGAAGCGGAAGCCGTGCTCGCCGGGGAGCGGCCTGCGTCCGCCCGTTCCGGTCCCGGGGACGTCCATCGAGCGGGCCTTGCCGCCGAGGGCGTCGTAGTACTCGTAGACCGTGACCCGGTAGCCGCGTTCGGCGAGTTCGTGGGCGGCGCTGAGGCCGGAGACCCCGCCGCCGAGGACGGCGACGCGCCTGCCGGATTCGGCCGCGGCGGCACGGCCGGCCGCCCCCAGGACACCGGCCGTCCCTAAGACGCCGGCCGCTCCCCCGCCCACCGCTCCGGCGACCACTCCCCCGCCCGCCGCCAGGAAACGCCTGCGGCTGTGCCCGCCGTGCCCCTGAGACTGCTGCGCGTGTTCCGTTGTCATGAGAACCGGAGAGTAGGGAGGGGCTCCGGCAGCCGGAAGCCCCCTTACGTGTCACCTACAGCATCCTCACAAACACCTGCCACCGGCTCGACGCACAGGACTTGCTGCATATGATTTGCAAGTGCTTGACTATCGCATCAGAGCAGCCGGTACGGCCCACCTCGGCGAGGCGCGGGCCGTGATGCTCGACACCGTGTACCGGGACTTCGGCACGGGCTACGTGCCGCACTGGCACGCGGACATCGTCGACCCGGAGTCCTTCTACGTCGCCCCGCCCCGGCACACGCTGCTGGTCGCGGTGGACGAGACGGACGGTTCGGTGGCCGCCACGGCCGCGCTGGACGCACGGGGGCCCGCCCACCCGCCGAACCCCCGGTGGCTGGCCGAGCGCTACCCCTCCGGTACGACCGCCCAGCTGCGGCGGGTGTACGTACGCCCGGAGCACCGGCGGCGCGGGCTGGCCCGGCGACTCGTTTCCGGGCTGCTGGACTTCGCGCGGGCGGACGGCGGTTACCGGGCCGCGTACCTGCACGCCTACGCGCACTCGCCCGGGGCGCTGGGGTTGTGGCGGACGCTCGGCGAGGTCGTCTGCGACGAGCGGGACGAGGCGCCCGGCGGCGGCAGCGGCGTCGTGCACTTCGAGATCCCCCTTGCTTGAATGAAAATCATTTTCATATGATCTCGGAAAAGCCCCGCACGACAGAACGAGGACCATGAGATCTCCCCGCCGTCGGCTGACCGCCGGACTGCTGCTCGCGCCCCTGCTCTCCGGCTGCTTCTCCACCACCGGCGCCGACTCGTCCTCGGACTCCGGCCCGTCGGGCTCCGGTGGCGGGCGGCTGCGGGTGGCGCTCGCCTTCCCGCCCACCGAGAACTACTCCCCCTACGGCCAGGACGCCGTCGCCCTGTCCCGGCTCGGTGTCGCCGAGGGTCTGACCCGGCTGGACGCCAACGGCACCGCCGTACCCGCGCTCGCCGAGTCCTGGAGCAGCGAACGGGGCGGCAGGAGCTGGCTGTTCACGCTGCGGGAGGCCAGGTTCCAGGACGGCACCGAGGTCACCCCCGGGGCCGTCGCCGCCGCGCTCACCCACGCCGCCGAGGCCGAGCCCGCGCCCGCCGCCCTCTCCGGCGTGAAGCTGACGGCGCGGGCCGTCGGCGACGACCGGGTCGAGGTCGCCACCGCCGAGGCCGATCCCGTACTGCCGCTACGGCTGACCAACCCGAACCTCGCGGTCTTCTCCCCGAAGGCGTACGGCAAGGACGGCAGGGTGAGCCCCGTCGGCACCGCCACGGGCCCCTTCGAACTCACCGAGGTCACCGGCGACACGACGGCCGCCCTCAACCGCTTCGACGACTACTGGGGCGGCCGTGCCCAGGCGTCCGGCATCGACGCCAGGTTCGTCTCCGACGGCACCGCCCGCGCCAACGCCCTGCGCACCGGTGACGTGGACATCGCCGAGGCGATCCCCGTCGCCCAGGTCGCCTCCCTGGAGAAGGCCACCGTCCACCCGAACAACACCGCCCGCAACACCAGCCTGTTCCTCAACACCCGGACGGGCGTGTTCAGGGACGCCGGACTGCGCGCCGCGGTACGGGAGGCGATCGACACCTCCACCGTCGCCAAGGGCGTGTTCGAGGGATACGCCGGGCCCGCCCAGGGCCTCTTCGGCCCCGCCCTGACCTGGGCCGCAGGCAAGCGGACCGAGCCGACCGGCCGGGCGAAGGCCGCCAGCCCCAAGGGCAGGAGCATCACCATCGCCACCTACAGCGACCGGCCCGAGCTGCCGGAGACCGCCCAGGTGCTCCAACAACAGCTGGAGAAGGCCGGGTTCAAGGTGAAACTGGAGGTGCGCACCTACGCCCGGCTCGAAACCGACCTCCTGGCAAGGAAGTTCGACGCGGCCGTGGCCTCCCGCAACATGATGCTCGACACCGGCGACCCGGTCACCGTCCTCGCCGGCGACTTCACCTGCGACGGCTCCTACAACCTGGCGTTCCTGTGCGACCGGAACGTCGACAGGCTGGTCGCCGCCGCCGGGGCCGAGTCCGACCCGGGCAGGCGGCAGGACGCGGCGATGAAGGCGGAGGCCGCGATCCTCGGCACCGACGCGGTGATCCCCCTCGTGCACCTCAAGGTCGTCACGGGCATCGGCACGTCCGTCAAGGGTGCCGTACTCGACCCGTACGAGCGGGAGTTCGTCGGCACCGGGACCCGGCGCTGACCGCCCCGGCCCGGTTCGCCGCCGCCCTGCGCCGAGTCGCGCGCGGCGGCGGCCCCACGCTGCTGTGGCGGGCGGCGCTCACGGCCGCTCTCGTCTGCGCGATCGGCCTGCTGCCGTGGCTCGCCCGCACCGACCCGGCGCTGACCGTGCTCAAGGCCCGCTCCGCCGAGCGGGCGCCCACTCCCGAGACCCTGCGCGCCATCCGTGACCAACTCGGCCTGGGCGAGGGGCCGTTCCACCTGCTCGCGAAGTGGCTCGGCGGGCTGCCGCGCGGGGACGCGGGCCGGTCCTGGGTGTCGGACACCGACGTGCTGCCCGCCGTCGCCCAGGCGCTCGGGGCATCCCTGCTGCTCATGTCCGGCGCCGTCGTCGTCGCCGTGCTCACCGCCGCGGCCACCTGCGCCCGCACCCTGTACCTGGGGTCCCGGCGCCGCCTCGGCGGACGGGCACCGGGCGGCACCGGGTCGGCGGTGCTGGCGGCGCTTCCGGAGTTCCTCGTCGCCTCCGTCCTGGCCTCCGTCGTCGGTGTGCAACTCGGCTGGCTGCCCGCGCTCGGCTGGTACGGCCCGCGGTGGATGGTCCTGCCCGCCCTCGCCCTCGGCCTGCCCGCCGGGGCGGTCCTCGGGCGGCTGCTGGACGACCTGCTGCCCGCCGCGTTCGCCGAACCCTGGGCGCTGGCCGCAGCCGCCCGCGGCGTGGCACCGGCGTCGATCGCCCGGCAGGCGCTGCGCCGCTGCGCGCCCGGACTCCTGCCCAGCCTGGGCCTGTTCGTGGTCGGCCTGACCGGCGGTTCGGTCGCCGTCGAGCAGATCTTCGACATCCCCGGCCTCGGCCGGCTCACCCTGCACGCCGCCCTCGCCCAGGACCTGCCCGTCCTGCAGACCGGCACCCTCGCCCTCGTCGTCCTCGCAGCCGTCGCCGCACTGGCGGCCCGGCTCGGCGTACGCCGGCTGACCGGGCCCGCGCTGCGCGACGGCGCCCTGCACTCCCTGCACCGACCCACCCCGCCCGCGCCACGGGTCGTACCGCTCGGCCACGGCCTGCTGCTCGCCGCCGTCATCGCCCTCGGCCTGCCCCGCGACCCGCTCGCCCTCGACACCACCGCCCGCCTGCAAGCCCCGTCCTGGGCGCACCCGTTCGGCACCGACGCCCTCGGCCGGGACGTGCTGGCCCGCGTCGCGCACGGCGCGCTCACCACCCTCGGCACCGCCCTCGCGGTCAGCGCCGCCGCCCTGCTGGCCGGCGTCCTGCTGGGCCTGCTGCCCCGGCTGTCCGGGCCGCTGGCCGACACCGTCAACGCCGTACCGCCCGTACTGGCCGCCCTCCTCGTCACCGGTGTCGCGGGCAGCGGGCCCTGGACACCGGCCGTGGCGGTGGCCGTCGCGGCCTGGTCCCCGCTGGCCGTCCACACCTCGGCCCTGCTGCGCCAGGAGCGCGCCACCCTCCATGTGACCGCGACCCGGGCCCTGGGTGCCGGCCGCGGGTACCTCCTCCGGCACGAACTGCTCCCCGCGGTCCTGCCACCGGTCGTCCGGCACGCCCTGCTCCGGCTGCCCGGCATCGCACTGGGCCTGGCCGCGCTCGGCTTCCTGGGCCTGGGCGCCCAGCCGCCGTCCCCCGAGTGGGGCCTGCTGCTGGCGGAGAACCAGCCCTACGCCGAACGCGCCCCGTGGGCCGTCCTGGCCCCCGCCGCCGTCCTCGCCCTCCTCGGCGCACTGGCGGTGACAGCGGCGGGAGGCATACGCCTACCCCACCGCAAGCGGCCAGACCCACGCAGGCCCACACAGCGCCCCGTCAGGGGCGCGGGGAACTGCGCGACCAGCCACGACGGCGCCGCACACAAGACAAGCACCGCACACACGGCACACACGGCAAGCACCGAGCACACGTCCAGCGCCGCACACACCCCACGCACGGACACCGCATGACGGAACCCCCCTCCCGCAGCCCGACCCGACCGCCCGTCCCCGCCGCGAAGCGTCCCCGCGAGCGCGTCTGGAGGCATCTCCCGCCGCTCCTGCGGCTGCTGATACTGACCCAGCTCGCCTTCAACGTCGGCTTCTTCGCCGTGCTGCCGTTCCTCGCGGCACACCTCGGCACCGCCGTCGGCATGGCGGGCTGGCTGGTCGGACTCGTGCTCGGCCTGCGCACCTTCAGCCAGCAGGGGCTGTTCGTGGTCGGCGGCCGGCTCGCCGACCGGTACGGCGTCCGGCCGGTCGTCCTGACCGGGTGCGCACTGCGGATCGCCGGGTTCGCCTGGCTCGGGTACGCGCGGGCCCCCTGGGCGGTGATCGGCTCGGTGCTGCTCATCGGCTTCGCCGCCGCGCTGTTCTCCCCCGCCGTGGAATCCGAGGTGGCCCGGCAGGCGGTGCTGTGGGAGCAGCGGGGCAAGGGCCCCCGTACCGGCGTCCTGGCGCTGTTCTCCGCCGCGGGCCAGGCGGGCGCCTTCGTCGGCCCGTTGCTCGGCGCTCTGCTGCTCGCCGTGGACTTCCGTGCCGCCTGCCTCGCCGGAGCCGCGGTGTTCGTGCTCGTCCTCGCCGGGCACGCCCGCCTGCTGCCCCGGCACATCCCCGGCCGGGAACCGGTCCGGGACCGGGGCGGTCTGCGCGCGTTGCTGCGCAACCGCCGTTTCCTCGCCCTGTGCTGCGCCCACGGCAGCTACCTGCTCGCCTACAACCAGCTCTACCTCGCCCTGCCCGCCGAGGTGGAACGGGCGACCGGCTCCCAGACGGCCCTGTCCTGGCTGTTCGCGCTCTCCTCCCTGCTGGTCGTCTCCGCCCAGCTGCCGGTCGCCCGCTGGGCCGGTGAACGGCTCGACCTGCGCCGTTCCATGGCCGCGGGGCTGGTCCTGGTCGCCGCGGGGTTCGCGGTCGTGGCCGCGGCACGGCCCGCGGGGTGGACCGGACTCGTGGGGCTGCTGCCCGCCGCCGGGTACGTCGTCCTGCTCACCCTCGGCCAGATGCTCGTCACCCCGGCTGCCCGCGCCTGGGTGCCCGACCTCGCCGAGCCCGGCAGACTCGGCCTCTACACCGGAGCCCTCTCCTCCGTCTCGGGCCTGATCGTCCTCGTCGGCAGCTCGGCCACCGGCACCCTTCTCGGCCTCGGCCTCCCGCCCGCCGTGCCCTGGCTGGTCCTCGCCGCCGTACCGGCCCTGGCGGTGACGCTGCTGCCACGCCGAACCGTCAACTCTCGGTAATGATTTTCATATCGATCAGATCAAGCCATGGTGTTGACATTCATTTCCATCTAGCGTGAGGGCACAACCACCCACGAACCGACCCGTCCTGGAGGACCCATGCCCTCGTCCCCGTCCCGCTCCCGGTCCCGGCAGCTCGCGCTGGTCACCGGCGCCTCGCTGGCCCTGCTCGCGGGCTGCGGCAGTTCGGCGGACTCGTCGGGCTCGTCGGGCTCGTCGGGTTCCGCAAGCGGCGCAAGCACCGCGCAGGGCGCCGCCGCCTCCTCCTCGAAGGTCGACGTGGTCGCCTCCACCGACGTGTACGGCGACATCACCGAGCAGATAGGCGGCGACAAGGTCCACGTCACCTCGGTCATCAGCGATCCCGACCAGGACCCGCACTCCTACGAGGCCGACACCCAGAACCAGCTCGCCCTGTCCCGGGCCGAGGTCGTCATCGAGAACGGCGGCGGGTACGACGACTTCGTCGACCGGATGCTCAAGAGCGGCGGCAACTCCTCCGCCGAGGTGATCAACGCCGTCAAGGTCTCGGGCAAGTCGGCCCCCGAGGGCGGCGAGCTCAACGAGCACGTCTGGTACGACTTCCCCACCGTCGCCAGGATCGCCGACCGGATCGCCGCCGCCCTCGGCAAGGCGGACCCCGGCGACGCCGCCGCCTTCACCGGCAACGCCCAGGCCTTCAAGGCGAAGCTGAAGCCCCTGGAGGCCAGGGAGGCGGAGATCAGGAAGGCGCACCGCGGCGAGGCGATCGGCATCACCGAGCCCGTGCCGCTGTACATGACCGAGGCCGCCGGTCTGGTGAACAAGACCCCCGAGGCGTTCAGCGAGGCCGTCGAGGAGGGCAGCGACGTCTCCCCCAGGGTCCTGAAGGAGACCCTGGCGCTGTACAGCGGCAAGCAGGTCAAGGCCCTGGTCTACAACGCCCAGACGTCCGGGCCCCAGACGCAGCAGGTCGAGGACGCGGCCAAGGCCGCCGGCATCCCCGCCGTTCCCGTCACCGAGACCCTGCCCGACGGCAAGGACTACCTCGGCTGGATGACCGCCAACGTCGACGCGCTCGCCGACGCGCTGAACAAGTGAGGAGGCCCGGCATGGCCTCCGTGCCCCGAGCCCGCGAGGGCGCCCCCGCGGCCCGGGGCGCCGGCTCCGCCCCGGTGATCCGGCTGCGCGGCGGCGCCCTGTCGTACGGCGCACGCACGGTGTGGCGCGACCTCGAACTCGACGTGCGGCCCGGGGAGTTCCTCGCCGTGCTCGGGCCGAACGGGTCGGGCAAGTCCAGCCTCGTACGGGCCCTGCTCGGCCGGCAGCCGCTCGCCGCGGGCGAGTTGAGCGTCCTGGGCCGCCCGCCGCGCGAGGCCGCCCGGCACGTCGGCTACGTCCCCCAGCAGGCGGCCCTCGCCGCGCAGGCCCTGGTCCGCGCCCGCGACCTGGTGCGCTTCGGCATCGACGGCCACCGCTTCGGCCCGCTGCCGCGTACGGCCGGCACCCGCCGCCGGGTGGACGAGATCCTCGGGTCGGTCGGAGCCACGGCCTACGCGGACGTCCCCGTCGGCCTCCTGTCCGGGGGCGAGCGGCAGCGCGTGCGGATAGCGCAGGCCCTGGCCACCGACCCGAGGATCCTGCTCTGCGACGAACCGCTGCTCTCCCTCGACCTGCACCACCAACGGGCCGTGACCGGACTCATCGACGGGCGCCGCCGCTCGCACGACACCGCGGTGGTCTTCGTCACCCACGAGATCAACCCGGTGCTCGGCCTCGCGGACCGGGTGCTCTACCTCGCGCCGGGCGGCCACCGCGTCGGCGCCCCGGACGAGGTCCTCACCTCCGCCTCCCTGTCGCGGCTGTACGGCACCCGGGTCGACGTCGTACGCGTGCACGGCCGGATCGTGGTCGTCGGCGCGCCCGACGAGGCGGCCACTCCGGCCCACCACCCGCACCGGCCGAAGGGAGCACGCCCATGACGTCCGCCGACGGCATCTGGCACCAGATCTTCGACTACGCCGACTACGGTGAACTCCTCGTGCTGGTCCGCAACTCGCTCGTCGCCGGGGCCGTGCTCGGTCTGGTCGGGGGCCTGGCCGGCGTGTTCGTCATCATGCGCGACCTGCCCTTCGCGGTGCACGGCATCAGCGAACTGTCCTTCGCGGGCGCCTCCGCGGCCCTGCTGCTGGGGGCGAACGTCGTGGCGGGCTCGATCGCCGGGTCGCTGCTCGCGGCCGGCCTCATAGGCGTCCTCGGCACGCGCGCCCGCGACCGCAACTCGGTGATCGGCATCCTGATGCCCTTCGGCCTGGGCCTCGGCGTGCTGTTCCTCGCCCTCTACAAAGGGCGGGCGGCCAACAAGTTCGGGCTGCTGACCGGTCAGATCGTCGCCGTCGACACCCCGCAGCTGACCTGGCTGCTCGCCACCTCCGGCGTCGTCCTGGTCGCGCTGGCGGTGATGTGGCGGCCACTGACGTTCGCCGGCGCCGACCCGGACGTGGCCGAGGCGCGCGGGGTGCCGGTGCGCGGTCTGTCGATCGCCTTCATGCTCGTCCTCGGACTCGCCGTCGCCCTCTCCGTGCAGGTCGTCGGTGCACTGCTGGTGCTCTCCCTCCTCGTCACCCCGGCCGCGGCTGCTGCCCGGGTCACGGCCTCGCCGGTCCTGCTGCCCGCCCTGAGCGTGCTGTTCGCGGTGGTCTCGATCGAGGGCGGCATCCTGCTCGCCCTCGGCAGCAGCATCCCGATCAGCCCCTACGTCACGACGATCTCCTTCGCCGTCTACCTCGGCTGCCGGGTGGTGGGCGGCTACCGCACCCGACGGTGGGGAGCCGGACGGCCGGCTCCGCGGCCCGCCTGACGACCGTGTCCGGGGCGTGTCCCGGGCGTGTCCCCGGCAACCGTGAAGACCCGTGGCCGAGCCGGTCGTGGATCGGCCGGGGGGTCTCGGGACAATCATGGGCATGAGCGACCGCATGTCCGATGCCGAGAACCGGCTGTCCAGGATCGAGGGGCTGCTGGAGAGCGGCGAGCACGATGTCGTGCCCGCGTGGCGCAGGGCCACCCAGGGCGAGCCGCGGTGGGCGGTGACCGCCGTGATACTGGTGGCGATCGGCCTCCAGCTGATGCTGCCGCACCGGCTCGCCTTCCAGCCGTACTGGCTGCTGCCGGTCCTGGAGGTGGTGCTGCTGGCCGGTGTCATCGTCGGCAACCCCCGGCGGGTCGAGCCCCGTACCCGGTGGCTGCGGCTGCTGGGGCTGGTGCTGATGGGGGTGATCAGCCTGGCCAACGGCTGGTCGGCGGTGCGGCTGGTGGCGGGTCTCGTGAACGGCACCGAGGGCCGTGACGCCGGGCCGCTGCTGCTGACCGGCGGGGGCATCTGGCTGACGAACGTCATCGTGTTCGCCCTCTGGTACTGGGAGTGGGACCGCGGCGGCCCGATGGCCCGGGTCCTCGGCCGGCACCAGTACGCGGACTTCCTCTTCGTGCAGATGCAGAGCCCGGAGACCGCGCCGCAGGACTGGGAGCCGGGCTTCCTCGACTACCTGTACCTGTCCTTCACCAACTCCACCGCGTTCAGCCCGACCGACGTGATGCCGTTGTCGCACTGGGCCAAGATGCTGATGATGCTCCAGTCCTCGGTCTCCCTGGTGACGGTGGTCCTGGTGGTGGCGCGAGCCGTCAACATCCTGCAGTGACGGCACCGGCGGCCGGGCTGCCTTAGGTTCGTCCCCATGAGCGAAGACTCCCTGCGCCTCGTCACGGTCGAGCGCACCGGCACCGGCCGTTTCACCGCCACGAACGCCCGCGGCGGCACGATCGCCTTCGGCACCGGCGACGGCACCGAATTCACCCCGGTCGAACTGCTGCTCGCCGCGATCGGGGGCTGTACGGCGGCGGACGTCGACGTATCGACGAGCCGACACGTGGAACCGGCCACGTTCACCGTCACCGTCAGCGGCCACAAGGTGAACGACGAGGACGGCAACCGGATGACGGACCTCGCGGTCGCCTTCTCGGTCACCTTCCCGGAGGGCGCGCCCGGCGACCGCGCCCGCGCGATCCTGCCCCGGGCGGTCGCCGTCTCCCACGACCGGCTGTGCACGGTCAGCCGCACGGTCGAGGCGGGCACGCCGGTCGCCGTGTCGGTCGAGGGATGACACGGCGCGGCGCGAACTGTCACCGGCTGATGGCCAAGGGGTTACCGTTCGACTCAACTCACTGTCCAGTGGGGCCAGTTGACACAGGTTGGCGCTAGCGTTCGACCTGCGGCCCCCAGGGGAGGGCCGTACGGCGGTCTGCTGGGGGTGAGCGTGATGGGACGGGGAACGGTCCTGTCCGCGGCGGCGGTGGCACTGCTGCTCGCGGGCTGCACGGACGGCGGGCACGGCGGCGCCGGGGCCACGCCCGGGGGCACGGCCGCGGGGAGTTCGAGCACGGCGGGCGGTTCGGCCGCTTCGGGGGACGCGGGTGCCTCCCCGTCCGCATCCCCGTCCGCATCCGCGTCCGCGTCCACCTCCAGCCAGCCGTACACGCTGGCCGAGGCCGTCGCGCCGAAGACGCGGGCCGAGGCCGTGGCGTTCGTCCGCGGGCTCACCGTGCAGCCCGACTACTTCGGCACCGGGTACCGCAGACGGGACCCGTACGAACAGGGGCCGACCAGCTGGGCCGTGCTCGGCGCGGACTGCCTGTGGCGCCGCGAGGCGCTCCCGTCGACCGTGCTGGCCAGCCTGACCAGGTCGTTCGTCCGGCAGGGCACGGGCGGCGAGGGAGCGGTGTACGTGTCCCTCACGGTCACCGTGCACGCCTCGGTCCGCGAGGCCCGCCGGGACATGGCGTCCTCGCTCGAGGAGCCGCTGCGCTGCCCGCAGGAACGGCTCAACGCGACCGACACCGTGCAGAAGATGGCCTCGCGCGGCGATCCGTTCGGCGAACAGCGCACCGCCACCACGGACGACGACCTCACCGAGTACGGCGAGTACGTCGTGGACGGTGACCCGAAGGCCCGTGACTTCGACTGGTACAAGCACCGCCTCGGCCCGGTGACCGTGGCCGCGACCGTGCGGCACGCCGCGGGTGAGAGCAAGCAGGAGCAGACGGCCCTCACCGAGGACGCGCTGACGGGCGTCGGCTATGTGACGGCGAACGTGGACCGCTACGGCCGGGACCGGGCCTCGGCCACCCCGTCAGCCACTGCGTCAGACACCCCGTCAGACATCCCGTCAGACACTTCGTCAGCCACCTCGTCCGCCGAGGTGAAGGGAGCCGGCGATGAGTGAGGCGTTGCGGCCGTCCGACCCGTCGTCGGTCGGGGGCTTCCGGCTGCTGCGGCGGCTCGGCGCCGGCGGTATGGGGTTGGTCTATCTGGGCCGCTCCGAGACGGGTGCGCTGGCCGCCGTGAAGGTGATCCGGGCGCAGGGCGCCGACGACGACGGTTTCCGGGCCCGGTTCGCGCGGGAGGCGGAGCTGGCGGCCCGGGTCGACAGCCCCTGGGTGGTGCCGGTGCTCGGCGCGGACGCCACCGCCCACGAGCCGTGGCTGGCGACCGGGTTCGTGGCGGGTCCCTCGCTCGCGGAGGCGGTCACCGCGCACGGACCGCTGCCGCCGTCGGCCGTACGCGTGCTGGGCTCGCTGCTCGGCGAGGCGCTGGCCGCCGTGCACGCGGCGGGACTGGTGCACCGGGACGTGAAGCCGGGCAACGTGCTGCTCGCGGTCGACGGGCCGCGGCTCATCGACTTCGGCATCGCGCGGGCCGCCGACGACACCGCCCTGACCGCCTCCGGCATGGTGGTCGGCACCCCGGGCTTCCTCGCCCCCGAGCAGGCGCGCGGCGAGGCGGCCGGGGCGGCGAGCGACATCTTCGCGCTGGGCTGTGTGCTGGCGTACGCGGGCACGGGCCGCCCGCCGTTCGGCACCGGCGCCCCGGACGCGCTGCTCTACCGCACGGTGCACGACGAGCCCGACCTCGACGGTGTCACCGGCGGACTCCGCGGGACGCTGGACGCCTGTCTGGCCAAGGACCCCGGTGAGCGGCCCGGCGCGGCGGAGCTGCGGCTGCGGCTCGCCGAGGACTTCCGGCTCCGGCCGCCGACCGCCGACGCGGCGCAGTCGCCGTCGGCCTGGCTGCCGGACCCCGTCGCCCGCATGGTGGCGGCCCGGGCGGCGGAGAGCCTCGCCCTGCCGGACATCGAGCCCACGGTGGTCGACGACCCCGGCGCCGGCCGGCCGGCCCGCCCCGCCCGGCGGCGCCTGCTGCTGGCCGGGGGTGCGCTGCTGCTGGCGGGCGGCGGTACCGGGGCGGCGCTCTGGGCGGCGGGCCGCGACGACGGCTCGGGAGAGAAGACGGCGGCCCGGCCGTCGTACGTGCTCGGCGTGCAGGTGACGAGGAGCGGGGCGGCGGCACCCCTGGCGCGGGCCTGTGAACGGGCCGCGCGGCTGGCCGTCGCCGAGCACAACGCGACCGCGGGCCGCACCTTCGACCTGGGCGTACGGGTCCTGGACGACCACGGGACCGTCGACGGGGCGACCTCGGTCGCCCACGAACTGGCCGCGGACCGCGCCGTCATGGCCGTGCTCGGCCCGGTCACCGAACTGACGATGCGGGCCGCCTCGCGCGTCTACGCGTCGGCCAAGCTCACCCATGTCAGCAGCACCACCGGGCAGAACGACTACTACGTCTGGTCGCCGACCGTCACCTTCCAGACCGGGGTCGGCCACCAGGCGGCGGGCACCGCGATCGCCCTGCAGGCACTGCTGAAGGGCCTGACCGCCCCGTTGGGCATCGTCATCGACCGGTCCGGTGGCTCCGTCGAACACGACCAGGGCAGCATCCTGGTCACCCAGTGGCGGGACACGCTGCACGCCCGGGTGGTCCCGAAGGTCGTCGCCGAGGACACCGACGACGCCCCGGCCGCCGTCGCCTCCATCCTCGCCGCCCAGGTCCGCGACTTCGTCTACCTGGGCCCGCTGGAGGCGACCGTCCGGGCGGCCCGGCAGCTGTCCGCGGCCGGTTTCACCGGACCGCGCTGGATGTCCCATCTCCTCTACGGCTCCGACTTCCCGAAGCTCGCGGGCGCGGCGGGCGAGGGCTGGTTCGTGGTGACGCCGGCCGTCGACGCGAGCGTGCTCAAGACCAAGGCGGCCGAGCGGTTCACGGCGGCCTGGCGCAAGCGGTACGGCGGCGTCCCGGACCCGTACGGCGCCGAGGCGTACGACAGCGTCCGGATGGTGCTGCGCGAGTTCACCAGAACCCTGCCGTCCGGCGGTGGCCGCCCCGAACGGCTCGCGCTCGCCCTGCGGCTCCACAAGGCCAAGTACCAGGGCATCGCACGCACCTACGCCTTCAACCAGTTCAACCAGTTCGACGCCGACGTGAAGGCCATGGCCGGTGTGACCTACGTCCACCAGGTCCACGACGGGCGGTTCGAGCAGATCGGGCCGATCCTGGCCGCGCAGACGAAGGGGTAGCGGAGTTGGAGCGGCTCCGGCCCGCCGACCCGTCCTCCGTCGGCGGCCACCGGCTGGTGGGGCGGCTCGGGGCCGGCGGCATGGGCGTGGTGTACCTGGCCCGTTCGCCGCACGGCGCCTGGGTCGCGCTCAAGGTGATCCGCGAGGAGTACGCGGGAGACCCCGGTTTCCGGGCCCGGTTCCGCCGCGAGACCGAGCTGGCGGCCCGGCTCACCAGCCGCTGGACGGTGCCCGTGCTCACGGCCGACGCGGACGCCCGCGCGCCCTGGCTGGCCACCGCCTACGTGCCCGGCCTGCCGCTGTCCGAGGCGCTGGCGCTGTACGGCCCCTGGCCTTCCGGCCAGGTCCGGACGCTGGGCGCCGCCCTCGCCGCGGCCCTGGACGACGTGCACCGGGCCGGTCTCGTCCACCGGGACGTGAAACCGGCGAACGTCCTGCTCGCCGCCGACGGGCCGCGTCTGATCGACTTCGGCATCGCCCGCGCGGTGGGCGCGACGGCACTCACCACGGACGGCTCGGTCATCGGCTCCCCCGGCTACCTGTCACCGGAGCAGGCCCGCGGCAGGACCGTCGGACCGCCCAGCGACGTCTTCTCCCTGGGCTGCGTGCTCGCCCGTACGGCGACCGGACGACCGCCGTTCGGCGCCGGGGGCGCGGCGGCCGTCCTGTACCGGACGGTGCGCGAGGACCCGGACCTGGCCGGCGTCCCCGAGGAGCTCGCCCCGACGCTGCGGGCCTGTCTGGCGAAGGAACCGGGCGACCGCCCCACGATCTCCCGACTGCTGTCCTCTTTCGGTGAGTTCACGGCGGAGTCGTGGCTGCCGCCCGGCCTGCCCGCGCTGGTCGCGGACCGCGCGGCGCGCGTCCTCGACCTGCCGGTGCCGGAACCCACCGCCCTCTCCGAGGCACCGTTCACCGACACCCCGCCCGCCCCGTCGCGGCGCCGGCTGCTGATCGCGTCGGCGGCGGCCGGCGTCAGCGCGGTCGGCGGCGGCAGCGCCTGGTGGCGGTGGGGCCGGTCCGGGACGCCGGGGTCCGCCAAGGGCCCGCTGCCGAACCGTACGATCGCCCTGCTCGGGGACCTGTCCACCGCCGTCGTCCAGGCCCAGGTGCGCGGCGCCCAGCTGGCGGTCGTCCAGCACAACGCCCGCTCCGACCGGACGTTCGACCTCGCCCTGCGCACGGCCGACGACCAGGGCACCGCGGCCGGTTCGGCCGCTGCGGCAGCCCGGCTCGTGGCCGCCCGCGAGGTGTACGCGGTGATCGGCGCCGGCACCAACGCGGCCGTGCCCGCGGCCGTGCCGGTGTGCACCGAGGCCGGGGTGTGCCTGCTGGTCACCCGCGCCGATTCCACCGCCCTCAACGGCACCAACACGACGAGCTCCCTGAACCTGCGCAGCACCCGCACCACGGGGCCCGGTGCCGTCGTGAAATACCTCAACGTGGTGGCACGGCCGGCCCGGACCGTCGTCGTGCACGACCTCACCGACGCCGACGACGGCGAGGCCACCGTCCGCGGTGTCACCGTCTACGGGATGCTGACGGTGGGCAGAGTCGAGGTGGCCGAGGTCGCCGGGGGTACCGGCTTCACCGACGTGGCCCACGGCCTCGCCGCCCACCCGGACACGGCCGTCCTCTTCGCGGGCGGTCTCCCGGCCCGCGCCGCCGCCTGCGCGCAGGCCCTGACCGACGCGGGGCACCGCGGGTTCCACGGCGGCGACGAACACATCCTCGGCAGGCCCTTCCTGAAGGCCGGCACGGGCTGGTGGATCAGCACGGGGTACTGCGACCCGTCGGCCGACCCGAAGACCCGGGCGTTCGCCGCCGCCTACCGCACCCGCTACCGCACGGCTCCGCCACCGTGGGCGGCCGAGGCCTACGACGCCGTCGGCTACGCCGCGCACGGCCTCGCGGCGCCCAGCAGCGACGAACGCGAGTCGCTGCGCGCGGAGTTGATGCGCAGACCCTGGCAGGGCATCACCCGCAGGTACAGCTACGAGAGCCAGACCCAGTACCTGGAGACCGACCAGGACGGCGGTTGGTTCCTCTACCGCGTCGAGAACGGCAGGGCCCGGTTCGTGGCCCGGCACGACGACATCAAGAACCTCGCGAAGAAGAAGACGTCGTAGGCGCCCCTGGGGGCTGGGGGCCGGGGGCCGGGGGCGGCGGGGCCGGCCGCTAGAGGTCGTCCGCTGCGCCGAGGCCGGTCAGTGCGCCCACCGGGTCGAGGTCGGGGGTGCCTCTGGGCCACCAGTCGTCGTGGCCCGGCTCCGACTCGTAGGCGTACCAGAGGCCGTCGCGGCCGAAGCGGAGCTGGAGGTGGCCGCCGGGGTGCGTGAGGTGGTTGCGTGACGGCCGGAAGGCCGGGAGGTCGGCGGCGAGCAGCAGCGACCGGGCCCGGTCGAAACGGCCGGCCGGCGGGTCCCAGGGCTCTTCCAGTACGGCCAGTCCCTCCCTGCCGCCCTGGCGCCAGGCGGCGACCGCGCGCGCCAGGTCGCCCGGGGTGCGGCCGACGGCGTCCGCGAGCGTGGCGTAGAGGGCGCGGGTGGACGCGGTCAGGCCGGAACCGGGGCGGGCCGCGGCGAGTCGCACCGCGTCCTGCCAGAGGGTCAGTTCGCCGACCGGGTCGTGTCCGGTGGCGAGCAGGGCGTGGGCGCGGGCCGCCGCGTCGGTGGCCAGCTGGTCCAGCGCGAACGGGTCCGGGCCGCCGGGCACCCCCGGATACACCGGCGGCTGCTCGGGGTGGGCCGGAACCGACAACGGAGGTGGCAGCGGCGGGAGTTGACGCGGCAGGAGAGCCTCGGCCGCCCGGACTCCCGGCAGCGCCGCCGGCCGCCGCTCGCGGGCCGCGCGGGCGGCGTTGCGCCGGGACAGCGCGTCCAGCACCTCGCGCTCGCCACGGCCGCGGAGCAGGAGCAGCACGAACGGGTCGGCGTCCAGCAGCCGCGCGGTCTGGTAGCAGAGGGCAGCCGCGTGCTTGCACGGGTGCCCGAAGTCGGGGCAGCTGCACCGGGGTTCGAGCTCACCGGGCCCCGGCAGCAACGCGACCCCGCTGTCGGCGAGGGTCTGCGGCAACTCCTTGTCGAGCAGCGCCGCGATGTCGGCGGGCCGGTCGGCGGCGGCCGTCAGGAGCCGCTCCCACTCGTCCTCGCCGAAGGTCCGCAGCCGCACCTGCACGCGGTACGGGCGGGGCCGGCTCCCCTGCACGTACGCGAGGACCAGCCCGGGGGTCACGGTGATGGCGTCCACGTGCCCGCGCTCGGCGTAACCCCGCCCCCGCACCAGCCGCTTCACGTCCAGCGCGCCCTCTTCCAGCGCCCGCACCCAGGCATTGCCCCACCAGGTCTCGGCGAAGCCGGAGGCAGCGGCGGACGCATGGGAGGGGAGGGACGAGAGGGACGAGAGGGAGGGGAAGGTGCGGCGGAGTTCGGTGTCGCGGTGGGGGGTGGCCATGGTGCGCGGGAGGTGGGGCGTGGCGGTGGGTGCGGGGACGGGAGCGGGGACGGGAGCGGGAGCGGGGGGTTCCGGCTCCGGGCGGTCGGTGACGGTCTCGGGGGCGGGCTGGGGCTCGGAGGTTTCCGGCTCGGCCGCGTCGGTCGGCATCCGGAACGCGGTCGTCAGGAACTGCTTCAGGTCACGGGCGGTGCGACCGCGAGCCGCGGACGCCGGGGCCGGGGCCTGGGCGCGCGAGGTCGAGGGCGGGGGGAGCCGTCGTACCGCAGGGGCCGGGGACCGTTCCGAGGCCTCCGCCGCCGCGGCCTCCTCGGCCCGCCTCGCCTCCGCGCGCGCCGCCCGCAGCGCCGCCCGCGCGATGTCACCGGGACGGCCGCCCGAAGGTACGGCGGCACCGGCACCGGTACTGATGCTGGTGCTGGTGCCAGCCTCCTCGGCGTGCTCGGGCCGGTCCTGAACGGCGTCCAGCTCGTCCCCGTCCCCTTCCTGGTCCTCGTCCCCGTCCCCGTCCTGGTCCTCGGGCTCGGTCTGCCGCTGCTCCGCCTCCTTCGCGGCGGCGGCAGCCCGCAGCGCCAGGCGGGCGGCGTCCCCCGGCCTCGGGGCCCGTTCCTCACGCTCCCCCGAAAGCGTCGGACCCTCGTCGACCCCGCCCTCCGGCCCGCGCCCCCGCGCCGCCCGCAACGCGCGCCGTGCCGCGTCCCCGGGTCGCTGCTCGCCCGCGCCGGTCATGACGACGTCCTCCGCAACGACACCAGGTCGGACAGCTCGCGGTCCGTCAGCTCGGTCAGGGCGGCCTCGCCGGAGCCGAGGATGGCGTCGGCGAGGGCCCGCTTCGCCTCCAGCATCTCCGCGATGCGGTCCTCGACGGTGCCCTCGGTGACCAGGCGGTGCACCTGGACCGGCTGGGTCTGGCCGATGCGGTACGCGCGGTCGGTGGCCTGTTCCTCCACCGCCGGGTTCCACCAGCGGTCGAAGTGGACGACGTGACCGGCCCGGGTGAGGTTGAGGCCGGTGCCCGCGGCCTTCAGGGAGAGCACGAGGACCGGGGTCGCGCCGGCCTGGAAGCGGTCCACCATGCGCTCCCGCTCCGGCACCGGGGTGCCGCCGTGCAGCAGGTCGACCGGGACCGCGCGGGCCTGGAGGTGCGCGGTGATCATGCGGGCCATGCCGACGTACTGCGTGAAGACGAGCACCGAGCCGTCCTCGGCGAGCACGGTGTCCAACAGCTCGTCGAGCAGGGTGAGTTTGCCGGAGCGGGCGGCCAGGCCCTCGGCGCGGGACTCCTCCTTCAGGTACAGCCCGGGGTGGTCGCAGATCTGCTTGAGGGCGCCGAGGAGCTTGAGCACCAGGCCGCGGCGGGCGATGCCGTCCGCCGTCTCGATGGCGAGCAGCGACTCGCGCACCACCGCCTCGTAGAGCGCGGCCTGCTCGCGGGTGAGCGGGACCGGGTGGTCGGTCTCGGTCTTGGGCGGGAGTTCGGGGACGATCCCGGGGTCGGACTTCTTGCGGCGCAGCAGGAACGGGCGGACCAGGCGGGCCAGCCGGTCCACCGCCTGCTCGTCCTCACCGTTCTCGACGGCGCGCGCGTGCCGGGCGCGGAAGGACTTGAGGGGGCCGAGGAGTCCGGGGGTGGTCCAGTCGAGGAGGGCCCAGAGCTCGGAGAGGTTGTTCTCCACGGGGGTGCCGGTGAGGGCCACGCGCGCCGGGGTCGGGATGGTGCGCAGGGCTTTCGCGGTGGCCGAGTAGGGGTTCTTGACGTGCTGTGCCTCGTCGGCGACGACCATGCCCCAGGGCTGTTCGGCAAGGGTGGTGGCGGTGGCGCGCATGGTGCCGTACGTGGTGAGGACGAAACCGCCGGCGAGGCCGTCCAGGGTGCGGTCGGGGCCGTGGAAGCGGCGGACCGGGACGCCGGGCGCGAAGCGGGCGATCTCCCGCTGCCAGTTGCCGAGCAGCGAGGCCGGGCAGACCACCAGGGTCGGCTCGGTCCGGGCCCGCTTCAGGTGCAGGGCGATGACGGTGATCGTCTTGCCGAGGCCCATGTCGTCGGCGAGGCAGCCGCCGAGGCCGAGGGAGGTCATCAGGTCGAGCCAGGCCAGACCCCGGAGCTGGTAGTCGCGCAGGGTGGCCCGCAGACCGGGGGGCGGGTCGGCCGGGCGGATGCCGGCGGTGAGGCGGTCGCGCAGGGCCGCGAGGAGGCCGACGGGGACGGCCTCGACGGTCTCGCCGTCCACCTCGGCCTCCCCGGTGAGCGCGACGGAGAGCGCGTCGACCGGGTCGAGCAGGCCCAGTTCGCGCCTGCGCGCCTTGCGGACCAGGGCCGGGTCGACGAGGACCCAGCGGTCCCGCAGCCGTACGACCGGGCGGTGGGCCTCGGCTAGGGCGTCCATCTCGGCGTCGCTGAGCGGATCGCCGCCGAGCGCCAACTGCCAGCGGAACTGGAGCAGTTCCTCGCTCTCGAAGAAGCCGGTGCCGTCGGTGGCCGAGCCGGGGGCGGGCCGGACCACGGCCGCCGCGGTCAGGTCCTGGGCCAGGTCCCGGGGCCAGTGCACGGCGACCCCGGCCGCCGCGAGCCGGGTCGCCGCCACCCCGAGCAACTGCCCCAGCTCCTCTTCGGAGAGCGCGAGCACGTCCGGCACGTCCTGCTCGGCGAGGCGGTCCAGCGGTGGCCACACCCGCGCGGCCCGGCGCACGGCCAGCGCGGCGTCCACGCGCGCGCGGGGACCGAAGGCCGCGTCGGAGGCCCCCGACCACAGTGCCGCCGCGTCGGTCACCAGGGTGGGGTCGGCGAGGCTGTGCACCTGGACGATCGCCGCGCCCGCGCGCTGCGCGCCCTCGCCGTCGTCGAACAGGTCGTACGCCGACAGGTCCAGGCGCAGCGAGATCCGCACCCCCGCGTCCATGCCGGCCGCGACCTCCGCGGCCCACTCCTGGGCGTCGGGCAGCCGCTGGGCCTCGCGGGCGGCGAAGGGCCTGCCCGCGGTGTGCGGGGCGGCCGGGGTGCGGGGCAGGGTGTCGGCCACCGCGTCCAGGAAGGAACGGACCAGCGCCTCCGGCTGGGGCAGCAGGAGCGGGCCGGGGCCGGGCAGCGGGACGGCGTGTCCCTCGACGGGCAGGGCGGCGGCCACCGCGCGCAGGTGGGCGATGTCGGCGGGCTCCAGGGGGCCCGCCCGCCAGGCGTCGTGTCCTCCCGGGGTGAGGCCGGGCAGCAGACGGCCCCGGGCGGCGAGCCGCAGCGCGTGCAGGGCGGCGGCTCCCCAGCAGGCGGTGGCGGGGTGGGCGGCGGGGTCGCGGCGGGCCCGGACGAGCAGCGGGAGGGCGGCGGCGAGCGGCAGGGTGAGCGCGGGCACCTGCCGGCGGCGGATCCCGGTGGCGCCGTGCCGTCGTACGACCGTCAGCTCCGCGGTCGCGGTCGCGGTGGCGGGCAGCGGGGCTCCCTCGGGGTCCCAGAAGGCGACGCGGCCCTGGCGGGGAAGGGCGGCGGGCAGGTAGACCGCCGCCAGGCGCACCGGTACGTCCGTGTCGGCCTCGGCCGTCGTGCCGCTCATACGTTCTGTCACCTCCCGCCCGCCTGTCGGATCAGACGTCTTCGACTGTACGGGCGGGGTCTGACAATCGGTCGCGGCGGCCTGCCGGTGGGGCGCGGGCGCCGCTACGGCACGGTGCGGGAGACGACGTAGATCATCGGGTAGTTCGGGTCGGCCGTGTTCACGACCACGTCCTGGGTGGGCGCCGGGTTCTTCTGCTTGTGCGTCAGGCCCGACCAGGGTCCGGGGCCGGTGAACTCCCAGCCGGTGATCTTCCGGTCGCGGGCGCCGATGCTGATGTCGTCCTTCTTGAGCGCGTCCCGGTTGACGCCCATGCCCTCCAGGAAGCTGTCCAGTCCGGCGCTGTTGGTGCGGAACTGGACGTAGAGACGGCTGGTCTTCCAGTTGTTCGTCTCGTAGTACGCGATCCGGTCGGCCGGGTGTGGGACCGGCACCTGGTACAGGCGCCGCTGCACCTTCGAGGGCCAGCCCTCGGAGAGGCCGGTCGCCGAGTACTTGGACTCCTTGTCCTTGCCGCTGTTGCGGCTCTGGTTGGCGGAGATCACCAGATAGCCGGCCGGTACGCCGATGAGCAGCACGATGATCAGCAGCGTCAGCGCCCTCCGCTTGGCCTTGTGCCCCGGGGTCTCCGGCCGGCGCTGCGGCTCCTCGGGGGACGCGGCCTGGCGGGGCAGCGAAGCGGTCATGCGGTGTCCCGGGTGCGGCGGGCCTCCGCGTACCGCTCGTAGCGCTCGTACCGTTCCACCCGGCGCCGGTTGGCGCGCCGGAACCGGCGGGCGACGAGCCGGGCGAGGTCGGCGGCGCCGACCATGCCGGCCTCGGGGCCCAGCTGAGCGCGGGCGATCCGGGCCTCGGGGCGGTAGCCGCGGCCGGTGAGCTGGCGCTTGAACGCGTCGCGCGCGGGGCCGATGAGCAGGTCGTCGGCGGCGCTGACGCCACCGCCGATCACGAAGCAGGAGGGGTCGAGGGCGGCGGCGAGGTTGGCGATGCCGACGCCGAGCCACTGGCCGATGTCCTGGAGCAGCTCGATGCACATCGCGTCGCCCTCGCGGGCCAGCTCGGTGATCATCGGGCCGGTGATCTCGTTGATGTTGCCCTTGACGTGCTCGATGATCCCGTACGCCACCGGGGAGTCGGCGGCGGCCAGCTCCTTGGCCTCGCGGACCAGCGCGTTGCCCGAGCTGTACTGCTCCCAGCAGCCGCGGTTGCCGCACGGGCAGCGGTGGCCGCCGGGCACGACCTGCATGTGGCCGAACTCACCGGCGACGCCGTACTTGCCGCGCTTGACCTGGCCGTCCTCCAGGATCGCGCCGCCGATGCCGGTGCCGAGCGTGATCATGACCAGGTGGTCCTCGCCGCGGCCGGCGCCGAACCGCCACTCCGCCCAGGCGGCGGCGTTGGCGTCGTTGTCGACCAGGACGGGGACCGCCAGGCGGCCGGCGAGGCGGTCGCGCAGCGGCTCGTTGCGCCAGGACAGGTGCGGGGCGAACAGGACGCGGTTGCGGTCGGCGTCGACCCAGCCGGCGGCGCCGATGCCCACGGCGTGCACGTCGTGCCGGTCGGACAGGTCCAGGACCAGTTCGACGATGGTGTCCTCGACGACCTTCGGGCTCTTGGACTTGTCCGGGGTCTCCGTGCGGAGCTTCTCCAGGATGTTGCCGTCGGCGTCCACGACGCCCGCCATGACCTTGGTGCCGCCGATGTCGATGCCGACCGTGGGCACGCGGGGAGCGGTCAGGTGGGACCGGCGCTCCCGGGTGCCGACGGTGCGCAGGACCGGGGCTCGGCGGGAGCCGATGGGGGCGGTGAGGTCGCGGTAGGTGCTCATCGGGCTCGATTCTGCCGTACGCGTGCGCGCGGTGCCGTTCGGGGGAGATAAGGAACGGGACGGCACCGTTGCCGGGTGCGGGTGCGTGGGGGCTGGTCGCGCCCACGCGGCGGAGCCGCACATGTCACAGCCCCGCGCCCCTGAAGGGGCGCTGCGGTGCCCCTCCTCGACCCGCATGGTCACCTTGTCCGGACATTAGAACCAGAGCGTCGGAGTGTTCAGGACCGCACGAGCAGCTGGAACTCGAAGGAGTAGCGGGTCGGGCGGTAGATGTGGTCGCCGAACTCGACGGCGCGGCCGGTGTCGTCGTACGTGGTGCGCTGCATGGTGAGCAGCGGGGCGCCCTCCGGCTCGGTGAGCCGGTCCGCCTCGGCGGTCGTGGCGGCGCGCGCGCCGATGGACTGGCGGGCGCTGTGCAGGGTGATCCCGGCGGTCCGCATGAGGCGGTACAGGCCGGTGGCCTCCAGCTGGGCGGTGTCCAGGTCGAGCAGGCCGGGGGGCAGGTAGTTGGTCAGGTACGCCATGGGCTCGCCATGGGCCAGCCGCAGCCGTTCGACGCGGTGCACCTCGGTGCCCTCGGCGACCCCGAGCGCCGCGGCGACCTCGGCGGACGCCTGTACGACGGTGTTGACCAGGACGTTCGTCGCGGGGCGCTGGCCGGCCGACTCCAGGTCGTCGTAGAGGCTGCTCAGCTCCAGCGGGCGCTTGACCTGGCTGTGCACGACCTGGGTGCCGACACCCCGGCGGCGGACGAGCAGACCCTTGTCCACCAGGGACTGGATGGCCTGGCGGACGGTCGGGCGGGACAGGCCGAGCCGTGCGGCGAGTTCGATCTCGTTGCCCAGCAGGCTGCCGGGGGTGAGCGAGCCGTGCTCGATGGCCGCCTCCAGCTGCTGGGCGAGCTGGAAGTACAACGGCACCGGGGAGCTCCGGTCCACGCGGAGGTCGAGCGTCACGGTCGGGTCCACATCTGGTTTCGGCACGGGGCCGAGCGTATCCCCGTGACGGGTTGACGGGAAGTTGTGTAGTTCGATTGTCCGGACATACGGATTGACAGCGCCCGGGGTGCACCAGCACCTTGTTCCCATGCGCATCGGGGTCATCGGGACGGGCCGCATCGGCACCATTCACGCGAACACGCTCAGTCGTCACCGCGAGGTCGGATCGCTGATCCTCACGGACGTGAATCCCCAGCGGGCCCAGGATCTGGCGCACCGGCTCGGGGAGACGGCGGCGCCCGGGACGGACGAGATCTTCACGTGGGGCGTGGACGCCGTGGTGATCACCGCCGCCACCTCCGCCCACGCCGACCTGATCGGCCGCGCCGCGCGCTCCGGGCTGCCGGTCTTCTGCGAGAAGCCGATCGCCCTCGACCTGCCGGGCACGCTCCAGGCCCTGGCGGAGGTGGAGAAGGCCGGCACGGTCCTGCAGATGGGCTTCCAGCGGCGCTTCGACAAGGGGTACGCCGGTGCGCGGGAGGCGGTGCGCTCGGGCCGCCTCGGGCGGCTGCACACCGTACGGGCGCTGACCTCCGACCAGTCCCCGCCCCCGCCGGAGTGGCTGCCGCTGTCCGGCGGGCTGTTCCGGGACACCCTGATCCACGACTTCGACGTGCTGCGCTGGGTGACCGGCCGCGAGGTGGTGGACGTGTACGCGACCGGCTCGGACGCGGGGCCCGCGATGTTCCGCGAGGCCGGTGACGTCGACACGGCGGCGGCGGTGCTCACCCTGGACGACGGCACACTGGCCACGGCGACGGCGACCCGGCTGAACGGCGCCGGATACGACGTGCGGATGGAGCTGGCCGGGGAGCGGGACACCGTGGTGGTCGGCCTGGACGACCGTACGCCGGTGGCCTCGACCGAGCCGACCGGGCCGCCGCCCGCGGACAAGCCGTGGCCCGGTTTCCTGGAGCGGTTCGGGCCCGCCTACGAGGCCGAGCTGTGCGCCTTCGTCGACGTGGTGCGGGGTCAGCTGGCCAACCCCTGCGACGGGCGCGAGGCGCTCCAGGCGCTGCGGATCGCGGAGGCCTGCGAGATCTCCCGGCACGAGCGCAGACCGGTGGCGCTCGCGGAGGTCCCGGGCAGCCTGGCCTGACCGGCGACGACCACTGCCCGACGACGGCTACCAGCGCACCGGGAGGCTGCGCATCCCTCTCATCAGGGTGCCCGGCAGCCACTCGCCGTGCGGGCCGTCCAGGGCGAGGTCCGGGGCGCGCTCCAGGAGGGTGCGCAGGGCGATGCGGCCCTCCAGTCGGGCCAGGGGTGCGCCCAGGCAGTAGTGGATGCCGTGGCCGAAGGCGAGGTGGCCGCGGTGGTCGCGGCGGATGTCGAACCGGCCGGGCTCGGGATAGCGGTCCGCGTCGCGGTCGGCACCGGCGAGGCTGATCATCACGGGGTCGCCACGGCCGATGGCGGTGCCGGCGATCTCCAGGGGCTCGGCGGCGTACCGGTACGTGGCGTTCTCCACCGGGCCCTCCCAGCGCAGGGTCTCCTCGACCGCGCCGTCCAGGAGGCTCGTGTCGGCGCGCAGCGCGGCCAGTTGGCCGGGGTGGGTGAGCAGGGCGAGGACGCCGTTGCCGATGAGGTTGACGGTGGTCTCGTGGCCGGCGATCAGCAGCACGAACGCCATGCCGCGCAGTTCAGCGGCGGAGAGCCGGTCGCCGTCCTCGGCGGTGGTGCGGATCAGGTCGCTGAGCAGGTCACCGCTCGGGCCCGTGCACCGCTTGTCCTCGATGAGCTCGGCGAGGTACTCGGCGAGCGCGGCGAAGGCGTCGTACTCGCTGCCCGGGTGGCTGGACGCGACCACCTCGTTGGACAGCTTCCGGAACCGCGCGCGGTCCAGCTCGGGGACGCCGAGCAGTTCGCTGATCACCGTGATCGGCAGCGGGTAGGCGAGGGCGTCGATGAGGTCGGCGCGGCCACGCGGGAGCATCTCGTCGAGCAGGTGGTCGGTGATCTCCTGGATCCTCGGCTCCAGTGCGGCCACCCGGCGGGCGGTGAACGCGCGGGTGATCAGGCCGCGCAGCCTGGTGTGCTGGGGCGGGTCGGCGAGCAGCAGGTACTTGCCGATCAGCTCCTCGTCGAGGAACTTGAAGCCGATCTTCTCGGTGTCCTTGGCCAGCCTCGGGTCGGCCAGCGCCGCGCGCGCCTCCTCGTACCCGACGACCAGCCAGGTCTCGTGGTACTGGTCGGGTAGCGGCCACCGCACCCGGTGCACCGGGCCGCGCTCGCGCAGCCGCGCGTACACCGTGTGCGGGTCCGTGCGCAGTCCGTCGCCGTACTCGCCGAGGTCGGTCACCTGCATGCTCTGCTCCCCCTTCAGGAGGTCCCCCGAGGCCGTCCCGTACCCGGAGAACGCACGGGAGGCCCCACAGGTGCCCCCAGCGGCCCCCTATTCCTCCAGCAGTCCCGCGTCGTAGGCCAGCAGGGCGATCTGGACGCGGTTGTTGAGGCCGAGCTTGGCCAGGATGCGGGAGACGTGGGTCTTGACGGTGGCGACGCTCATGAAGAGGCCGGTGGCGATCTCGGCGTTGGCGAGGCCCCGGCCGACCGCGACGGCGACCTCGCGCTCGCGGTCGTTGAGGGCGGTGAGCCGGTCACGCGCGCGTGCCTGCCGGGTGTCGGCCCGCGCGCCGGCCGCGTGCGCCATCAGCTGCCGGGTGACGGCGGGCGACAGCACGGGGTCGCCGGCCGCTACCCTGCGTACCGCGGCCACGATCTCGGCGGGCGGGGTGTCCTTGAGGACGAACCCGGCGGCTCCGGCGCGCAGGGCGTGCAGCACCTGTGCGTCGGCGTGGAAGGTGGTCAGGACGACGACCTGCGGGGCGTCGGCACGCGCGCGCAGCCGCTCGGTGGCGGTGAGTCCGTCCACGGACGGCATCCGGATGTCCATCAGGACGACGTCCGGGTGGGTGCGGTCCACGAGCGCCTCGACCTCGTCGCCGTCGGCGCCCTCCCCGACGATCTCGATGTCCTCCGCTCCGCCCATCATGAGCGCGAGCCCCGCCCGCACCAGCGGGTCGTCGTCGACGAGCAGCAGTCTGATCGCGGTCATGGCTCCTACGTAATCACGCGGGTACGGCATCACGTGGCCGGTCGCCCGGTCGTCACTCGGCGGGAGCGGCGGCGGGGGCTGCGGCGGCCCAGGGCAGCCAGGCCCGCACCTCGAAGCCGCCGTCGCCGACGGCCCGGTGGTCCAGCCGTCCCCCGGCCAGCGTGGCGCGTTCGGCCAGGCCGATCAGGCCCTGGCCGGAGCCGGGGACGTGCGGGGCCTCGGTCGCGGGGGCGGGGTTGTGCACGGTGATGTCCAGGCCGTCGCCCGGAGCGCCGGTGACGCGGACGGTGACCTCGGCGCCCGGGGCGTGCTTGCGGGCGTTGGTGAGCCCCTCCTGCGCGATCCGGTAGGCGGTACGGCCGACGGAGGCGGGGACGGCGGCCGGGTCGCCGACGTGGTTGTCCAGCACCACGGTCATGCCGGCTCCCCGTGATTCGGCGACCAGGGAGTCCAGGGCGGCGAGCGTCGGCTGCGGCCGGCCGCCCGCCTCGTCGCCGTCGGCGGCGCGCAGCACGCCGATGATCTCGCGCAGGTCCTGGAGGGCCTCGTGGGCGCTCTCCCGGATGATCCCGGCCGCCCGGACGATCTCCTCCCGGGGTGCGTCGGGCCGGAACTCCAGCGCCCCGGCGTGCACGCTGAGCAGGGTCAGCCGGTGGGCGAGCACGTCGTGCATCTCGCGGGCGATGGCCTCCCGGGCCAGCCGCTGGGCCCGCTCGGCGCGCAGCCCGGCCTCGGTCTCGGCCCGCCCGGCCCGGTCGCGCAGGCTGACCATGAGCTGCCGCTTGGAGCGCACGAACATGCCGAGGCTGACGACCAGGAGGCTGAAGAGCACGACCAGGATGACGACGGCCAGGTAGGGCAGGTCGGGGTCGGGGCGCAGCCAGTAGAAGAGCGGAACCAGCGCGAGGTTGACGCCGGCGATCCAGGCGACGTGCCGGAACGGGCGGTGCACGGCGAGCGTGAACAGCGCGACCATGGCGGCGCCGCCCGCGGTGTCGGAGACGAAGCCGACCGGGACCATGGCGACGGCCAGGCCCGTCGGCCAGCGGCGGCGCAGCCAGACCGCGGCACAGGCCAGACCGCCGACCAGCTGGTCGGCGACGGCGAGGCCGTGCGAGACGTTCGGGTCCTGGCGCATGGTGTTGGCGGCGGCCACGCCGAGGAGGACGGCCAGCAGGAAGCAGCTGAAGTCGACGAGCCAGTCGCGCGCGGTGCGCCGGGGCCGACGGCCGGCCGGACCGGCGTCGGGGTCGAGTTCATGGATCACGGCGGAGGGGAACAGCCACCGCCGCCCCTCGAACGTCCGTATAGAGATGTCACCGCTCACGGTCGACAAATCTACGCAGGACCGGTCCGGGACACCTACTCGGGCACGGGATCGTCGACCAAAGTTGGGCCCGTGTGGACTTTCGGTGTGCCACGCGCGCGTGCGGAGGGTCTTCCAGCGGCCACGGCCCGCCCCACGGCCGATGGCGCGGCGGGAGGCGGCGGGGCGAGGGTCGTACCGTGAAACAGGTGCTGGAACTGCTCGGATTCGTCGCCCTCGTGCAGGGTGTGCTGGGGCTGCTGCACGAGTTCACCCACTGGCACGTGGGCCTCCTGCAACGGCTCGGCTTCCTCGACGGCTACGGCGTCTACGCGAGCGTCGCGCTGATCGTGCTGGCGTGCGCGCTGTTCGCCGCCGCGGGGAGCCGGAGGTCCGGTCAGGGGTGACCCGGACCGCAATATATGCACGTGCCGATAGGCAGCGGAAATAAAATACCCGCGCATGCAATTATGACTCCCGTGCCGCGCGCACCGGCCGTACCCGACGGCCCCGGCGCATGGCACCGGCCCACAGACCTGCCAAGGAGTCGCGCGTTGAACCCGCTCTTCACCCCCTTCGACCTCAAGTCGCTGTCGATCCCCAACCGCATCTGGATGGCGGCGATGTGCCAGTACAGCGCCGAGCCCGCCGGTGCGGCGGCCGGCGTCCCGACGGACTGGCACTTCACCCACCTGGCCGCGCGCGCCGCCGGCGGCACCGGCCTGATCATCACCGAGGCCGCGGCCGTCAGCCCCGAGGGCCGGATCTCCCCCTACGACCTCGGCATCTGGAACGACGAGCAGGTCGCCGCCTTCCGGCGCATCACCGCCTTCCTGAAGTCGCAGGGCACGGTCCCCGGCGTCCAGCTGGCGCACGCGGGGCGCAAGGCGTCGACCGAGCGCACCTGGGTCGACCGCGGGCGTCCGATCGCCCCGGACGAGCCCCACGGCTGGACGCCGGTGGGCCCCAGCGCGGTGGCCTTCGACGGGACGTCGACGGTGCCCGAGGAACTGACCACGGACGGCATCCGCGAGATCGTCCGGCAGTTCGCCGACGCCGCCGTCCGCGCCCTCGCGGCCGGTTTCCAGATCGCCGAGATCCACGGTGCCCACGGCTACCTGATCCACCAGTTCCTCTCCCCGCAGAGCAACCGCCGCACCGACGAGTACGGCGGCTCCTTCGAGGGCCGGACCCGCTTCGCCCTGGAGGTCGTCGACGCCGTACGCGCCGTGTGGCCCGAGGAGCTGCCGGTGTTCTTCCGGATCTCCGCGACCGACTGGCTGTCGGAGAACCCCGAGGACGGCCGGACGGGCTGGACCGCCGACGACACCGTCCGCTTCGCCGGGGAGCTGCAGGCGCACGGCGTCGACCTGATGGACATCTCCTCCGGCGGCATCGTCCCCGACGCGAAGATCACGAGTGGCCCCGGCTACCAGGTCCCGTTCGCCGACCGCGTCCGCAACGAGACCGGCATGCCCGTCGCCGCCGTCGGCATGATCACCGAGCCCGCGCAGGCCGACGAGATCATCGCCTCCGGCAGCGCCGACGCGGTGCTGCTGGCCCGGGAACTCCTGCGCAACCCCTACTGGGCGCGGCACGCCGCCGACCGGCTCGGGGGCAGTGTCGGCACGCCCGTCCAGTACCACCGGGCCTGACACCGGTCGCCCGCCCGGGTGTCCGGCCGGACACTGGACAGGTGAGTGTGCCGCTCGCGGCTTCGCCGTTCCCGGTCGTGAAACGCAACGTCGTGAACCGCAACGTCGTGAACCGCAGCGCAGTGAACCGCGCCGTCGTGAACCGCAGTCGGACCGCCCGGCCCCGGGGCACCGCCGGGGCCGTGCCGCCACGCCCGTGGAAGACGGCCGGCCGGCCGGAAGCGATGCGATCGACATGATCGTCGCGATGACCTGTGCCGTGCTCGCCGCCGCCAGCAACGCATGGGGCACGGTGCTGCAGCGACGGGCCGCCACGAGCACGCCCGAAGCGCACTCCCCCCTCGGTCTCGTCGGGAGCCTGCTGCGCAGTCCCGTCTGGCTCGGCGGCATTCTCGGAGTCGTCGGCGCGGCTCTGTTCCAGGCGCTCGCGCTCGACTTCGGGAGCCTGGCCGCCGTCCAGCCGGTCTTCATCCTCGAACTGCCGCTCGCGCTGCTCTTCGGCAGCCTCGTGTTCCGGGTCCGGGTGTCCCGCAAGGCGTGGGGGTGCGTCGCCGCCATCTTCGCGGGGCTGGCGATCAGCCTCTTCTCGGCCGCTCCCTCCGGTGGCCGCGAACAGGTCCCCGGCATGTGGTGGGCGCCCACGATCGCCGTGCTGGGCGCGACCGTGGCCGCACTCGTCCTCGTCGGCCTGCGACGCCCGCACGGCCTGGCGCGCGCCGCCGGCCTGGCCGCGGCAGCCGCCGTCGGCAACGCGCTGACGGCGGCCCTGGTCAAATCCGCGATGCACATCCTGTCCCGGCACGGAGCCACCGCGTTCTTCCTCGCGTGGCAGACCTACGGCTTCGCGCTCGTCGGCTCGTTCTCCATCATCCTGCTCGGCTACGCCATGCAGGGAGGCCCCCTCATCGCCTCCCAGCCGGCGCTCACCCTCGGCGATGCCGTGGTCAGCTTCTGCCTCGGCATCACCCTGTACGCGGAGTCGCCGCGCCACGGCATGTGGCTCGTGCCGGCCCTCTTCGGGGTCGCCCTGCTCTCGTACGGCGTCGTCACGCTCTCCCGCACCCGCTGCCTGGCGAAGTGCGTCGACCGGGACACGGCGGAGGAGGAACACCGGGCGGGACGTCCGGCGGCGACGGCGATGTAGCCGGGGCCCGGACGCGAACGTCACCGGGCGAGGGGCGACGCCGGCCACGAGCAGGCGGGGCCCCGTCCCGCGGTCGCCAACGTGGGGGGAGACGACCGCGGGGCGAGGCCCCTGGCAGGGGCCGGAAGCCCGGGCGAACGTGAACCGGGCCTCCGGCGGGTCGCGCCGTTCCTCAGCGGACCGTGATCTCTCCGGCCTGCCGGCTCAAGCGGGGAAGCAGCTCAGCAGTCGAAGTCGATCAGGTCGAAGGTGACGTAGTGGTCCGCCGTGTAGTAGTCCTCCTGGTACTCCTCGCCGGTCACGATGCGCCGTGCACCGCGCGTGGAGGAACCGGGCGTCTTCACGGTGTACTCGTGGTAGTAGCCGCTGGGCTCGCTCGGCAGCACGCCCTCCTGGTTGCGGAAGACCGTCCCGTCCTGCGAGTACGGGAACGGACCGCCCGACGCGATCAGGTCGAGCGTGTCGTACGCCTGCGACGGCAGGTCGCTGTAGCAGATACTGCCGACCGAGGTGGCAGCGGCGTCCGCCGTGACGGCGGAGACGGTGCCGCCCACGAGGAGGGCGGACAGCAGGGCGCCGGCGGCGCCGATGCGGGTGATTCGTGGGGGGAATCTCATGGCTCCATGATGACGCGCGTAGAGTGTGGCATGTCAATGACAAGTTCGAAGAATTTGCCGCCAAGTCCCGCGAGTTTTCAGGGAGTTAACTTGGGCGGCTGCGCGGCTAGGCGTTCTGCTCCGCGATGTACGAGCCGTAGTCGGGGCGGCCCGCGGTGTCGTACGACTGGATGGAGACGCCCGCCCTGGTGATCCGCCCGCCGGTGTGCCGGAACTTCGTGGGCAGGGCGCCTTCCTGGAAGAACCGGCGGCCGGAGCCGAGTACGACCGGGAAGGTCACGAGGTGCAGGGTGTCGACGAGGCCGAGGTCGAGCAGCGAGCGGACCAGGGCGCCGCTGCCGTGCACCTGGAGCTCGCCGTCGGTGCGCTCCCTGAGGGCGGTGACCTCCTTGACGAGGTCGCCGGCGAGGACCGTGGTGCCGGACCAGGCCGGGTCGGTCAGGGTCGCGGACGGGACGTACTTCGGGAGGGCGTTGAGCCTGGCCGCGATCGGGTTGCCGGGGTCGGTGATCTTCGGCCAGTAGGCGGCGAAGATGTCGTACGTACGGCGGCCGAGCAGGAAGGCGCCGGCCCGCTCGAAGACCTCGGCGACGAACCGGCCGAAGTCCTCGTCGCCGTAGGTGAAGCTCCAGCCGCCGTGGGCGAAGCCCCCGCGGGGGTCCTCCTCGGGGCCGCCGGGCGCCTGGTAGACGCCGTCGAGGGTGACGAACATGGTGGAGACGAGCTTGCCCATGGCGGTGCCTGCTTCCCGGGGGTACGGTCCGTTGTCGTCAGCTCAGACCCCCGCGGCGCCGGCAACTCATCGGTCGGCCGGTCTCCGGTGTGCCCTCACCCCGCGTGCGTCGAGAACAGTCCGCCGGTCGGGCCCTGCTTGTCGCCGCCCTGGGCCTTCTTCAGCGCGTTGGCGAGGCTCTCGATGGTGAGGGACTGCAGGATCACCCGGCCGTTGCCCTCCAGGGTGGCCAGGGAGAGGCCCTCGCCACCGAAGACGGCGTTCATGAGGCCCTGGCGGTTGAGGCCGCCGACGCGCTGGACGCCGTACTGGATGCCCTCCTCGAAGGCGACGACGCAGCCCGTGTCGACCTCGATACGGCCGCCGAAGTCGGCGGGGTTGAGGTCGATGAAGTTGCCCGCGCCGGCGATGATCACCGTGCCGTGGCCGGTGAACTTCTCCAGGATGAAGCCCTCGCCGCCGCTCATGCCGGTACGGCCGCCGGCGAAGGCGATGCCGAACTCGACGGTGGACTCGGCCGCGACGAAGGCGTCCTTCTCGGCGAACCACGCGCGCGTGCCGTTCAGCTCCAGGGCGCGCATCTCGCCCGGGAGCACGCCCGCGAAGCCGACGGTGCCCTCGCCGCCCTGGGAGGTGAAGTACTGGAACGCCAGCGACTCGCCGGCGAGCATGCGCTGGCCGACCTGCATGGCGGTGCCCATGGCCTGGCGGAGCATGCCGCCCATGCCGCCGCCACCGCCGCCCTGCTGCTGGCCGCCGCCGTTCGGGCCGCTGAGCCGGGTCTCCATGGTCACGTTCGTCGTCTTGAACAGGAACTTGCCGGCCTCGCAGTACACGGTCTGGCCGGGGTGCAGGTTCACGACCGCCATCTGCATGGCATTGCCGACGATTTCTTGCTGAAGGGTCACGGCAGAAGAACGTAGCCGACGGCCTCACGGTTCCCCTCGCCCGCCCACCGGCCCGGCCACCCGCTTCGTCGCTTTTCGAGTTCGCTGTGTGAGAAGGCGAGTCGGGTGAGTGGGTGGGCCAGGACGGGTCAGGACAGTTCGCGGTGCCTCGTGGTCAGGGCTGCTGCTCCCGCCTCCGTCGGTGTGCCGAACATCCGCAGGCGGGAGATTCCGCCGTCCGGGAAGATGTCCACGCGTGCGTGCGTGCCGACCGCGGGGGTCGGCAGGACGAAGCGGTGGTTCGTGTCCGGCTGGAGGCGGGTGCGCGGGAGGATCTCCGTCCAGGTGCCGTCCTCGCCGTCCTTGACCGACACCGACGCCCAGCCCGCGCTGTTGCCCTTCAGGTACGCCGTGTCGATCTCGACCGACCGGATCTGGGACTGGGCGGCGAGCCGGTAGCGGATCCAGTCGTTGCCCTGGTCGCGGCGCCGGCGCGTCTCCCAGCCGTCGTCCATCTTGCGGGAGCGGCCCGGCTGGATGGTGTTGGTGGCCGGCGAGTAGAAGAGGTTCGAGGCGTCCTCGACCCGGCCGCCGTTCTCCAGCGCGACCACGTCGAAGGTGCCGAGCACCGCGAGCCACTCGGGGTCGGGCACGACCTCGCCGTACACGCGCAGGCGTGCGATGCCGCCGTCGGGGTGCTGGTTGACGCGGAGGTGGGTGAAGCGCTGCTCGACGGAGACGGCGAAGCCGTTCGCCGCGTGGCCGCCGACGGGTGTGCGGGGGACGAGGGTCGTCCACTTCACGTCGTCGCCGAGGAGCTCCTCGGGGGACGGCGAGCCGGCGACCGACGTGCCCTCGACCGAGACCGCCTGCGGGTAGTTGCCGCGGAAGTGGGCCGTGTCGACGACGATCCCGCGGACCACGCCGGCCGCGCCGAGCCGGACCAGCGCCCAGTCGTGGTCCTCGGCGGTGGGCCAGGGGTGGCCGGCCGAGGCCCCGCGGCGCCGGCGCGTCTCCCAGCCGTCCATGATCTTGCCCTTGTGCCCGAAGTGCTCGGGGTCGAACTCGGCCCGCCCGGGCACCAGCAGGTTCTCCCGCTGGGCGAAGAACTCGTCGTTGGCGGCGACGACCCCGGCGCCGAGCTGCCGGCCGGCGAGGTCGGCGTACTGGGTGAAGGGGAAGTCCGCGGTGCGGTAGTCCGCGTACGGGTCGCCGCCGGAGTAGGGGTGCGCGTCGCCGGTGAAGCTCGGGATCGCCGTCAAAGGTGTTCCTTTCGGTGTCGGCCGCTGCGGGTGCGGGAGGAGCGGGCGGTCAGGGGGTACGAGTGAGGAGGCGGGCCCGCGGGGGCGTGAACTCGCCGTCCGCGACGATGCGTTCGCCGCGCAGCCAGGTGGAGCGCACCACCCCGTACAGGGTCTTGCCCGCGTACGCGGTGACCCGGTTGCGGTGTTGCAGGCCCGCCGGGTCCACGGTGAAGGTCTCGTCGGGCGCGAGGACGGCGAAGTCGGCGTCCCGGCCCGCCGCGATGGCGCCCTTGCGGTCGTCGAGGCCGACCAGCGCTGCCGTGCGGGCCGACATCCAGCGGACCACGTCCTCCAGACCGTGGCCGCGCCTGCGGGCCTCCGTCCACACCGCGGCGAGGCTGAGCTGGAGGCCGGAGATGCCGCCCCAGGCGGTCGCGAAGTCGCTGGTCTTCAGGTCGGCGGTGGAGGGCGAGTGGTCGGTGACAATGCAGTCGACAGTGCCGTCGGCCAGTGCCTGCCAGAGCAGGTCCTGGTTGGCCGCCTCGCGGATGGGCGGGCAGCACTTGAACTCGCTGGCGCCGTCCGGGACCTCCTCGGCGGTGAAGGTGAGGTAGTGCGGGCAGGTCTCGACGGTGAGGCGGACGCCGTCCGCCTTGGCCGCCGCGATCAGCGGCAGCGCGTCGGACGAGGACAGGTGCAGGACGTGCACGCGCGCGTGCAGCCGTTTCGCCTGGGCGATCAGCTGGGCGATCGCCGTGTCCTCCGCGTCGCGCGGGCGGGAGGCGAGGAAGTCGGCGTACCTGGGGCCGCCGTGCTGCGGGGCGGCCTCCAGGTGGTGCGGGTCCTCGGCGTGCACGATCAGCAGGCCGTCGAAGGAGGCGATCTCAGCCAGCGACCGGGCCAGCTGCTCCTGGTCGAGGTGCGGGAACTCGTCCACGCCGGACGGCGACAGGAACGCCTTGAAGCCGAAGACCCCGGCCTCGTGCAGCGGGCGCAGGTCCTTGACGTTGTCGGGCAGCGCGCCGCCCCAGAAGCCCACGTCGATGTGTGCCTTGTCGGCGGCGACCTGCCGTTTGACGCGGAGGTTCTCGACCGTCGTGGTCGGCGGGAGGGAGTTGAGCGGCATGTCGACCAGGGTGGTGATGCCGCCGGCCGCCGCCGCGCGGGTGGCGGTCCAGAAGCCCTCCCACTCGGTGCGGCCCGGGTCGTTCACATGCACATGGGTGTCGACCAGGCCGGGCAGCAGGACGTCGTCGCCGAAGTCCTCCAGGCGGGCGCCCGCCGGGACGGGGGCGTCGTGGGGCAGTACGGCCGTGATCGTCCCGGCGGACACGGCGACCGAGGCGGCCCGTGTCCCCTCCGGGGTGATGACGCGCGTCGAGCGCAGCACCAGTTCAGCGTCGGACACCCGGACCCCTCTCTCTGCCGCCGTTTTACTTCCGCGAAACGGGATTTACACCCACGCAACGGAATTCAACGTTCTGTTGAAGGAGTCTTCACTCCCGCCTCCGCGCCGTCAAGGGCACACTGCTCGCCAGGGCCCCACGGACGCCACACTCTGGACGTTTCCACAGAGCGGAATTACAATTCCGGTGAGCAGAACGTAGCCACCTACGACCGGGGCGTCAACCGACCGCCGGGTAGGCTTCAGCCCTTCCCGCCCGTGCGAAAGGAACGCGCCGTGCCGACGTCCAGCGCCAGCACCACCGACTCCGCCAAGTCAGGCGGCGGCGTCCAGTCCCTCGAGCGCGCCTTCGATCTGCTGGAGCGGATGGCGGACGCGGGCGGCGAGGTGGGCCTCAGCGAGCTGTCCGCGAGCAGCGGGCTGCCGTTGCCGACGATCCACCGGCTGATGCGGACGCTGGTCGCCTGCGGCTATGTGCGCCAGCAGCCGAACCGCCGGTACGCGCTCGGCCCCCGGCTGATCCGGCTCGGCGAGTCGGCGTCCCGGCTGCTCGGCACCTGGGCGCGGCCGTACCTGGCGCGGCTGGTGGAGGAGACCGGGGAGACGGCGAACATGGCGCTGCTCGACGGGGACGAGATCGTGTACGTGGCGCAGGTGCCGTCGAAGCACTCGATGAGGATGTTCACCGAGGTGGGGCGGCGGGTGCTGCCGCACTCCACGGGGGTGGGGAAGGCGTTGCTGGCGAACGTGCCGGATGCCGAGGTGCGGGCGCTGCTGGGGCGGACGGGGATGCCGGCGGCGACCGAGAAGACGATCACCACTCCGGAGGGTTTCCTGGCCGCCCTGGCGGAGGTGCGGCAGCTCGGGTACGCCGTGGACGACAACGAGCAGGAGGTGGGGGTGCGGTGCCTGGCGGTGTCCGTGCCGGACTCGCCGACGGCGGCGGCCATTTCGATCTCCGGGCCCGCGGGACGGGTGACGGAGGCGGCGGTCGAGACGATCGTGCCGGTGCTGCAGCAGGTGGCTGTGGAGTTGTCCCGGGCGTTGGCGAGTTCGGGCGCCTGAGGGGCAGGGACCGCTTCACCGTCGGCGGGTGCGGGCCGTGTGTGGCTGGTCGCGCAGTTCCCCGCACCCCTTCGGGGCGCTCAAGCTCGGGGCGGTCAGGTTCGGAGCGGTCAGGTTCGGGGGGTTTGGCCGAAGAGGTCGACTGCCTGGCGTACGTCCGACAGGCCTCGCGACAGGGCGCTCATCGAGCCGATGGCTCCTGCGATCAGTAACAGGGAGCGGCGCAGCCGGGGGATCTCCGGGATGCCGCCCGTCGCCATCGCCGCCAGGGCCGCCAGCTCGTCCTCGGCTATCGCGCGGTCCGGGAACTCGGCCGGATGTGCGGCCAGTTCGCGGCGCAGCCGGGAGACCGCCGTGCGTAGTTCCGTCACTCTCGGATCCTCGTCACTGCCGGTCACTGGCCTCTGTCCCAAGCTCCGCAACACAGCTCTCCCCCCCTCGCCAGGTGCCCCTGAACGGTGGTCGGGCGCCCGGGGACGCGGGTCAGTAAACGCCCTCTCCCACGGGAAGCGCTACAGCGCGGACCGAATTTCAGCCCTGGGGAACCGGCCGCCCACCCCGGTGTCGGGTATGCAGGACCCATGACGGACACGCACGACCGGATCGCGGGGCTGCTGCTGGCCGCCGGCGCCGGCAGACGGCTCGGCGGCCGGCCCAAGGCGCTGCTGACGCATCGGGGACGGCCGCTGGTGGAGTACGCGGTCGGGGTGCTGCGCGCGGGCGGCTGCGGGCCGGTGCACGTGGTCCTGGGGGCCCGCGCGGACGACGTGCGGGAGCGGGCCGAGCTCGGCGGCTGCGTGGTCGTGGAGAACCCGGACTGGGCCGAGGGCATGGGGTCCTCGCTGCGGGTGGGGCTGGAGTCGCTCGCCGGGGCGGGCGTGCGGGCCGCCCTGGTGTCGCTGGTGGACCAGCCGGGGATCGGGGGCGCGGCCGTGGCCCGGGTGCTCGGCGGCTGCCGGGACGAGAACTCCCTGGTGTCGGCGGCCTACGAGGGGGTGCGCGGGCATCCCGTGCTGTTCGGCTCGGCGCACTGGGCGGGCATCGCGGCGAGCGCGACCGGGGACCGGGGCGCCCGCGCGTACCTCAAGGCCCACGAGGAGGCGATCACGCTCGTCGAGTGCGGGGACGTGGCCGAGCCGTACGACATCGACACGGAAGCGGATCTGGGCCACCTTGAGTGAACGGAGTGGCACTGAGCGCCACCTTCGCTCGACCCGAAGAATCTCGACGTCAACAAACCATTGAACTTCCACAATGAGGAAACTAGTATCCACTGTTCAGAAGCGCTCGACCCCCGATCGGGTCCGCTTCGCTCTACCCGGAACGCCTGGCACCCGGTGCCACCGCTGAAGGAAGTGACAGCTCATGTCCGCACCAGCGCCGTCTCCGTCGGCCGTCGTCGTCGACGCCGAGCCCCTGCCCCGGCAGGAGGAGGTCCTCACCGACGCGGCGCTCGCCTTCGTGGCCGAGCTGCACCGGCGGTTCTCGCCGCGCCGCGCCGAACTCCTCGCCCGCCGTGCCGAGCGCCGCGCCGAGATCGCCCGCACCTCGACCCTGGACTTCCTCCCGGAGACCGCCGCGGTCCGCGCGGACGACTCCTGGCGGGTGGCCCCCTCCCCCGCGGCGCTGAACGACCGCCGGGTCGAGATCACCGGTCCCACCGACCGCAAGATGACCGTCAACGCCCTCAACTCGGGCGCCCGGATCTGGCTCGCCGACTTCGAGGACGCCTCGGCCCCGACCTGGGAGAACGTCGTCCTGGGCCAGCTGAACCTGATCGACGCCTACCGCCGGAACATCGACTTCACGGACCCGGCGAACGGCAAGTCGTACGCCCTGCGCCCGGACGGGGAACTGGCGACCGTCGTCATGCGACCGCGCGGCTGGCACCTGAACGAGCGGCACGTCGTGGTCGACGGCGAGCAGGTGCCCGGCGCCTTCGTCGACTTCGGGCTCTACTTCTTCCACAACGCGCAGCGCCTGCTCGACCTCGGCAAGGGACCGTACTTCTACCTCCCGAAGACCGAGTCGCACCTCGAAGCCCGGCTCTGGAACGACGTGTTCGTCTTCGCGCAGGACTACGTCGGCATCCCGCAGGGCACCGTCCGCGCCACCGTGCTGATCGAGACGATCACCGCCGCGTACGAGATGGAGGAGATCCTCTACGAACTCCGCGACCACGCCTCGGGGTTGAACGCGGGCCGCTGGGACTACCTCTTCTCCATCATCAAGAACTTCCGTGACGGCGGGCCCCGGTTCGTCCTCCCGGACCGCAACGCGGTCACCATGACGGCCCCGTTCATGCGGGCGTACACCGAACTCCTCGTCCGCACCTGCCACAAGCGCGGCGCGCACGCGATCGGCGGCATGGCGGCCTTCATCCCGTCCCGCCGGGACGCCGAGGTCAACAAGGTGGCCTTCGAGAAGGTGCGCGCCGACAAGGACCGCGAGGCGAACGACGGTTTCGACGGCTCCTGGGTCGCCCACCCGGACCTGGTCCCGATCGCCATGGAGTCCTTCGACCGGGTCCTCGGCGAGAAGCCGAACCAGAAGGACCGGCTGCGCGAGGACGTCCACGTCGAGGCCGCCGACCTGATCGCGGTCGACACGCTGGAGGCGAAGCCGACCTACCCCGGTCTGGTCAACGCCGTTCAGGTGGGCATCCGTTACATCGAGGCCTGGCTGCGCGGGCTCGGCGCGGTGGCCATCTTCAACCTCATGGAGGACGCGGCCACCGCGGAGATCTCGCGGTCGCAGATCTGGCAGTGGATCAACGCCGGTGTCGAGTTCGAGAACGGCGAGAAGGCCACGCCGGAGCTGGCCCGCAGGATCGCCGCCGAGGAACTCGACGCCATCCGCGCCGAGACCGGCGACGAGGCCTTCGCGGCCGGCCACTGGCAGCAGGCCCACGACCTGCTGCTCACCGTCTCCCTCGACGAGGACTACGCGGACTTCCTGACGCTGCCCGCGTACCAGCAGCTGCGCGGCTGACCCCGCCGGACAGCCCCTAGTCCGGCGCAGCCTTGTCCGAGTGGCCCAGGGACTTCCCCGGGGCCACTCGGTCGCGTACGGCCTGCTTCACGGCCGTCGGCTCCGGGAACCCCTGTTCGCGCCGGTCCCAGACCACCTCGTCACCGACGCGCACGACGAAGATCCCGCCCTTGCCCGGCTTCAGCGCCAGCTCCGTCAGCTCGGTCTCGAAGGTGGTCAGCAGCTCCTGCGCCAGCCAGGCCGCCCGCGGCAGCCAGCGGCACTGGGTGCAGTACTCGATCTCGACGCGTCGGCTGTCAGTCATCCGAGGTGCACCGACCAATCCTGTTGGGCCGCGGGTTTGCCGTGCAGGTCGGGTACCCGCTGAAGCCAGGCCGGGCGTCCCCGCCGGGTCCTGGCCGCGCGGGCGGCCTCCTCGGCCGCGAGCTGGTCGCGGCCCGGGAAGTCGGTGGGAAGCCACTCGGCGGAGGCCCGCACCCGGGCGAGCAGGTAGCCGACGTAGGTCTCGCGCATCTCGTCGGGTGTGCCGAAGCCGGTGAGCCAGGCGTCCGGGACCTCGGCGAGGACGTCCCGGAGCAGCTTCTCGGTCACCCTGGGCGCGAGTACGGCGTCGGCGGCCCTGGTGTCGGGGCCGTACCGGCCCAGGGCGTGATGGCGGAAGTCGTACGCCTTCCCCGGGGCCGAGGTGTCCCAGCGGTGGTGGAAGACGAGGGCGGCGCCGTGGTCGATGAGCCACAGGCGCGGGGGTGCGATGCCGAGGGTCGGCCAGACCATGAGGTTGGAGCTGTGCACCGTACGGTCGACGTTGACGGTGAGCGCGTCCAGCCAGACGATCCGGCCCGCCTCCAGCGGGTCCACCGGGAAGACCTCGGCGATCTCGGGGGTGAGGTCCTCCGCACCGGGCAGGAAGTCCATCCCGAGGTTCACCCCGCCGCTGGCCGCGTGCAGGTCGCGGACCTCCTGGTGCGGCTCGTCCCCGGCGATCGCGGGGTCGAAGTGGACCAGGACCAGCTCGGGGAACCGCAGCCCGAGCGCCCGCGCCAGTTCCCCCACGATCACCTCGGCGACGAGCGCCTTGCGCCCCTGCGCGGACCCGGTGAACTTCACCACGTAGGTGCCGAGATCGTCGGCCTCGACGATGCCGGGCACGGATCCGCCGGAGTGCAGGGGGGCGACGTAGCGGGTGGCGGTGACCTCCCTCAGCATGCTCGCCCCTCGTTCTCCGGCCTCGGACCTGAAGTGACCAGCGTAACCGGGCGTGGCGGGGCGCGGTTCCCCCCGGTGTCAGGCCAGAGGGTTCGGCAACGGCAGGTAGCGGGCGTCGGCCCCGTCCGCGCCGGTCCAGCGCAGCAGGAGGTTGGTCTTGCCGGGCAGGGTCGGGGAGGCCAGCAGGTCGGTCACCTCCGGGAGCGGATGCCGGGCCAGCTCCCGGCGTGCGGCCGGCCACGGGTCGAACCCGGGGTGCCGTTCGGCGAGCGCGGCGGCGACCTCGGTCAGGTGGTTGACGACCAGGCAGTACACCAGCCGCTCCCACCCGGCGGCCCGGTCCACGTCGGCCAGCAGCTTGACCCCTTCGGCGTCCCGGTACAGCGCCTGCACCGGCAGGCCGGCGGCGTCGACGGCGACCAGGGTGTTCTGGAGGTGCGCTTCGAGAACGACGCCGTGCTCGGCGAAGGCGGTCAGGGCGGGGGGTACGACGGCCCGCAGATACGCCTCCCACCAGGCGCCGGGGTCCGCCGCCGCGGCCAGCGGGTCGCCGTCGAAGCCCTCCACCAGGCCTGCGGCGAGCAGCGGGGTGGCCCCCGGCAGCAGCTTGTCCCGCAGCCCGTCCCGGACCAGCACGGCGAGCTCCTCGAAGGCGAACCGGGCGGTGCGGTAGCCGCGGTCGCCGAGCCAGCCGGCGGGCCCGTCCATCGCCGTGAACGCGGCGGTCGCGGCGGCGTCCGTGCGGCGCAGTCTGCGCAGGTCGTGGGCCCAGAGGCGACGGATGTCGTTGGTGATCCGGACGTCCAGGCTGAACTTCAGGAAGAGGTCCCGCTCCGGCTCGTACACCGTGCGGATCGCGGCGGTCGGCCAGGTCGTGAAGGCGGTCTCGGCGAGGCGCAGCAGCCGTCCGTCCGCGAAGGCGGGGGCGAGGTCGCGGGCGACCAGGTCGAGCTGCCAGGGGTGGGCGGGCAGCAGCCGGTAGCCCTGCGGTACGGCGGCCGGCGCGGCCAGGGCGTCCAGCGCGGCCGTGTCGCCCTCCTCCACCATCTCGTCCTCGCGGACCGCGAGCAGCACCAGCGGGAACCGGGCGTGCGCCTCGGGGGCGTACGGCAGCCAGGCGGTGACCGGGCCGCCGCCGCGCGCCTTGGGGGCGGGGTGGTAGGGATGGCCGGTGATGAGGGACTGTTCCGAACGCAGATACGCGTCGTCGGGCGCCGTCGCCCGGGCGCGTGCCGTGAGCAGCGCGGCGACCGCGTCCCGGCTGTCGATCATCTCGGCCGGCAGGTCGCCGTTGGACAGCCCGGTGTGTCTGCGCAGTTCCTCGGCGACGAGTTTCACCAGTTCGGGGTGGCCGAGACGGTGCCAGGTGCCGTCCGCGTACACCTCGGGCGCGGTCGGCCGGCGTTCGCCGCGCACCCGCAGCAGCCGTCCGCCGCCGGGCAGCCGGTAGACCCGCGACGGCCCTTCCCCGGCGTCCGGGAGCGGTTGGGCCACCTCCCGCAGCAGGCAGTTGAGCAGGGGCGCGGCAGCGTAGGCGTCGGCGCGTTCGCCGACGTCGTCGCTGGGGGTCATGAGATCCACGCGTTCCATTCGTTCGCTACGTCCACACAGTTCGCTACGTCCACACAGTCCGTTCCTGATCAGTATGTCGCTCGTCACCGGTCATCATGACCGTCGTACCCGTCCCCGAGGAGCCCTCCCGTGCACCGTCCCTCCCCCATCGAGACCCGGCTCGCCGCGGAGCTGGCCGAGGCGCGGCCGGACCTCGTCGACCGGTACCGGGCCGAGCTGCCCGGCGCCCGGGCGGCGGTGCTGACCCGGCTGTGGCGGGCGCTGGCGCACGAGCCGCTGCCGTGGGTGGAGCGCCGGGTGCGCGGGGCGCACAGCCTCGCCCTGCGGCTGGCCGACGGGCGGGCGCTGCACGGGCCGCGGGCGGATCCGTACGCCACGGACGCGTACGTGACCGCGGTACGTCTGGACGGGGAGGCGTACGACGATCCGGCGCGGCTGATGACGGACCTGGGGTGGCCGCACTCCGCCGGGTTCGCGGCCGAACTGGCGAACAGCGCTGCGTCGTTGGCGCTCTCGCGGGCCGACCGGGAGGCTCCGTCGCAGGAGTGGCCGGACCGCGACTGGGAGTGGGAGCAGCGGGTCGTCGACGGGCATCCCTTCCACCCCAACTGCCGTTCCCGGTCCGGTTTCTCGGCGGTGGAGCAGCTCGCGTACGGGCCGGAGCACCGGGCGGTCGTCCGGCTGGAGACGGTTCCGGTCGCGGCCGGGGACTGCCTGCTGACCGGCGACTGGCCGGACGAACTCCGGGACGGGGAGCGGCTGTTGATTCCCGTGCACCCCTGGCAGCGGGTCCATGTCCTCAAGTCCGGCTCCGCCGTACCCTGGCGGGACGCGCACCCGCTGATGTCCCTGCGCACGCTCGCGCTCCCCGGCGGACCGCACGTGAAGACGGCGCTCAGTGCCCGGCTGACCTCGTCCGTGCGGGACATCTCGGCGTACTCGATCGGCGCGGCGATGACGCTGTCGGCGTTCGCCACGGACCTGGCGTCCCGCACCGACGGGCTCCTGCACATCACCCGCACGCTGGGCGCGGTGACCGCCGACTCCCCCGATCTCGCGGCGCTCCTGCGCGAGTCGCCCGAGGTGTACGCGGCGGCCGGCGAGCGGGTCCTCCCGGTGGCCGCCCTGCCCGGCACCGGCCTGCCCGAATCGCCGTCCTGGCTGGCGGAGTTCACCCGGCTCGCGCTGACGGTGGGGCTGCGGCTGCTGGACCTGGGCGTGGCCCTGGAGGCGCACGGCCAGAACCTCCTGGTCGTGCTCTCCGGGACCGGCGCCCCACTCCGCCTGGTCTACCGCGACCTGGCCGACATCCGGCTCAGCCCGGCCCGCCTCCGCGGCCACGGCATCACCCCGCCCGGCCTGACGGGCCGCCTGGTCACGGACGACGAGGCGACCCTGCGCCGCAAGCTCTTCGGCTCCCTGGTCGGGGGCGCCCTCGCGGGCACCGCGGGTTCGGGACCGGCCCTGGCGGCGGCCCTGGCGGCGGCCGTACCGCACCTGCCCGCCACTCCTGACCTGGCAGCACTCCTCGAAGGTCCGCTGCCGGCCAAGGCGTTGACCCTGATGCGGCTCTCCCCGGAGGTGCCCGGCGACCAGTGGACGGCCCTGCCGAACCCGCTCGCCGTCCCGCGTTGACGTGGGGGTCACTCCGGTTTCGGGCTCCGGACCTCGTTTTGGAGCCCGGCGCCTTTGATCAATAGGATCCGCCGATGATCAGAACACATCGGCCGGCGGCAGGAGTCTGTGCTCTGCTCGCCGCCCTGGCGGCCGGGATCGCGTTCCCCGGCCATGCGGTCGCCGACGAGACCGAACAGGCCGCTCCCAAGGTGGAGCTCGTGCTGGACGTCAGCGGTTCCATGCGGACGGCGGACATCGACGGCGGGACGCGCATGGCCGCGGCCAAGCAGGCGTTCAACGAGGTGCTGGACGCGACGCCCGAGGGGGTCCAGCTCGGCATCCGCACGCTGGGCGCCAACTACCGCGGCAACGACCGCAAGGAGGGCTGCAAGGACACCGCGCAGCTCTACCCGGTCGGCACGCTGGACCGCACCGAGGCGAAGACCGCCGTCGCCACGCTCTCGCCGACCGGCTGGACCCCGATCGGCCCCGCGCTGCTCAAGGCGGCCGACGACCTCCAGGGCGGTGACGGGACCCGCCGTATCGTCCTGATCAGCGACGGCGAGGACACCTGCCCGCCGCTGGACCCGTGCGAGGTGGCCCGCGAGATCGCCGCCAAGGGCGTCGGGCTGACCATCGACACCCTCGGCCTGGTGCCGGACGCCAAGACCCGCGACCAGCTCAGCTGCATCGCGGACGCGACCGGCGGCACGTACACCTCCGTCCAGCACAAGGAGGAACTGACCGACCGCGTCGGCCAGTTGGTGGAGCGGGCGGCGGACCCCGTGGTCACGCCGGTGGCGACCGAGGGGACGGACCAGTGCTCGTCCGCGCCCACTCTGAAGTCGGGGCTGTACACCGACCGTGAGGAGTTCGGGCAGCAGCGCTGGTACAAGGTCGACGTCGACCCGGGCCAGGAGCTGCGCGCCTCGGTGAGCGTCGCGGCCGACCGGGCCGTCAACGCCGACTACGGGGTGCTGCTGCGCGCGGTGACCGTGCACGGGCGGGAAATAGTGCGCGGCGAGGCGTCGGGCCTCGGGCGTACGGACGTCATCTCGACCGGACTGCGGTACCCGAAGGCGGAGAGCGACGACGAGGACACCACCCCGGAGACCGTCTGCCTCCAGGTGACCAACTCCTTCTCGGCCGCGTCCGGGGTGAAGACCAGCCCCGGTCTGCCGGTCGAGCTGACGGTCGACGTGGTGGACGGGCCGTCGAAGGCGAGCGACGTCGCCTCCTTCGGTCTCGGCCGCGGCTGGTGGCTGCTCGGCGCGCTGGTGCTGACCGGCTTCCTCGCGGGTCTGGTGTGGGGCTGGGTGTCGCGCTGGCGGGTCGCGGTCTGGAGGACCAACTGATGTCGATCACACGAGTGTTGAGCACCGCCCTGCTGGCGGTGGGCCTGGCGGCGGCCCCGGCGGTCGCCGACGACGCCTCCCCCTCGCCGAGCGCCTCGGCGGACGGCGGCGCGCCCACCCAGGCGGGCACGTCCTTCCGTACGGCGGCCGAGATCGACCAGGGGCAGCAGGCGACGGCCAGCGGCTCCACCGGCGACTACCTGTACTGGTCCTTCCCGGCCGACGCCGGCCAGCGCCCCGACGTCAAGGCGACGGTGAAGCTGCCCGACGCGCACGCCGGACAGACCTGGCAGCTCGACGTGTACGACGGTCTGCGGCGCCGGCAGGCCTGCCAGTACGGCGCGCAGACCCGCACGGCCGCCCAGGGCGCCACGTCGGTGGAGCTGGCCTGTGTCATGCGGACCGTGCGTGCCTGGTCGGAGCCGTGGGCCGACGACCCGCTGCCCGGCACGTACTACATCCGGCTGACCGTGGTCGACCTGACCTCGGCCGACCTCGGCCAGCCGGTGAGCGCCGAGGTGAAGGTGGACTCCAAGGACATCGGCGGCTCGGCGGCGGTGGACGGCTCGCTGGCCGAGCCGCTGGTGCCGGGGATAGCGGTCAAGTCCGCGTCGGACGACAGCAGTTCCTCGTCCGACAGTTCCTCGTCCGCCGACAGTTCCTCGTCCACGAAGTCGGCGGTGCTGTCCAGCATCGAGCCCGACGGCGGCTGGTCCTCCGGCTGGTGGAGCGACCGCTGGGTGTGGACCGGGATCGGCGGCGTGCTGGCCGCGCTGGCGGGGATCGGCGGGTACGCGCTGACCCGGGGGTCCGGACGCCCGTCGCGGGTGCCGCCGGGCGCGTGACCCTGTAGAGAACCCGGCGACTGGGCCCCGTTCGCGGCGGCCCAGTCGTCGTTTCAGGCCTCGCGCAGCTCCTTGGCCAGCGCCCCGTCCCCGGTCACCGTGACCCGCCCGTCCCGCACCGCGTCCGCCAGTTCCAACTCGCCCCGGGCCAGGGCGGTACCCGTACCGGCGTCGAGCACGAGCCGGGCGTCGGGCTCGGCGGGTGCCGGCCCGTCGCCGTACACCGGGCCGTCCTCCGCCCCGACGTACAGGTGGAAGTCCCCCTCTCCCAGCCGGACTTCGACGAGCCCCTCGCCCGTCAGCGCCCGCAGCAGCGGCAGCGCGAGCCAGTGGGCGCGTACCGCGTCGGTGGGCCGGCGCTCACCCAGTTCGGGCTCCCCCCACTTGCCCAGCGCCTGGAGCACCGGGAGCAACTCCCGCCCCCGTGCAGAGAGTTCGTAGACGTACGCCGCACCCGGCGGAGGCAGCCGCCGCCTGGTCGCGAGACCGTCGCGCTCCATGTCCTTCAGCCGGGAGGCGAGGACGTCCGTGCTGACCCCCGGCAGATCCGCGTGCAGATCCGTGTAGCGCCGGGGACCGCCCAGCAGCTCCCGGACGATCAGCAGGGTCCAGCGGTCGCCGACCGCGTCGAGGGCGCGGGCCGCGGAACAGTACTGGTCGTAGCTTCGGCGAGGTGACATGCGACGCAGTCTAGACAAGATGTTGGACTTTCCAAGCTCCTACTTGGTAAAACCAAGCAACACGAGTTTCCGGAGGGGCGCATGGAGTTCCGGCAGTCCAACAAGCTCAGCGAGGTCTGTTACGAGATCCGCGGACCGGTGATCGAGCACGCCAACGCGCTGGAGGAGGCGGGCCACAGCGTGCTGCGCCTGAACACCGGCAACCCCGCGGTGTTCGGCTTCGAGGCGCCGGAGGAGATCCTCCAGGACATGATCCGGATGCTCCCGCAGGCACACGGCTACACGGACTCCCGCGGCATCCTCTCCGCCCGCCGGGCCGTGGCGGGGCGCTACCAGACGCTGGGCCTGGAGGTGGGCGTCGACGACGTCTTCCTCGGCAACGGCGTCTCGGAACTGGTGTCGATGGCCGTCCAGGCCCTCGTCGAGGACGGCGACGAGATCCTCATCCCCGCCCCGGACTTCCCGCTCTGGACCGCCGTGACCACCCTCGCCGGCGGCAAGGCGGTGCACTACCTCTGCGACGAACAGGCGGACTGGTACCCGGACCTGGCCGACATGGAGTCGAAGATCACGGACCGCACCAAGGCCGTCGTCATCATCAACCCGAACAACCCGACCGGCGCCGTCTACCCGAAGGCGATCCTGGAGGGCATCCTCGACCTGGCCCGCCGGCACGGCCTGATGGTCTTCGCGGACGAGATCTACGACCAGATCCTGTACGACGACGCCGTCCACCACTCCACCGCGGCGCTCGCCCCCGACCTGGTGGTCCTCACTTTCTGCGGCCTCTCCAAGACGTACCGGGTGGCCGGCTTCCGCTCGGGCTGGCTGGTGGTCACCGGCCCGAAGCAGCACGCCAAGGACTACCTGGAGGGCCTCACCATGCTGGCCTCCATGCGGCTGTGCGCCAACGCCCCGGCCCAGTACGCCATCCAGGCCGCGCTCGGTGGCCGCCAGTCCATCCGCGAGCTCACCACCCCCGGCGGCAGGCTGTACGAGCAGCGCAACGTGGCCTGGGAGAAGCTCAACGAGATCCCCGGCGTCTCGTGCGTCAAGCCGAAGGGCGCCCTCTACGCCTTCGCCCGCATCGACCCCAAGGTGCACCCGATCCACGACGACGAGAGGTTCGTCCTGGACCTCCTCCTCCAGGAGAAGATCCAGGTCGTCCAGGGCACCGGCTTCAACTGGCCCGCCACCGACCACTTCCGCATCCTCACCCTCCCGCACACGGAGACCCTGGAGACGGCGATCGGCCGGATCGGACGGTTCCTGAGCGGCTATCGGCAGTAACCGGGCGGTGGTCGCGACAGGCGCGGTAGCCATCGGGGGCCGTCCGGGTATGCCATCCCCATGACCCAGCGGCCTCTGCTCCTCCTCGACGTCGACGGCCCCCTGAATCCCTTCCGGGCCCGGTTCCTGCGGCACCGCGGGTATGTGACCCGCAGGCTGCGCCCCGCCGAGTGGTCCGCACGGCAGCGGCCCGGCTCCCGCGCGCTGCGCCGGGGGCTGCGGGTGCGGCTGCATCCGGGGCACGGGGCGCGGCTGCTCGCGCTGCCGTACGAGCTGGCCTGGGCCACCACCTGGACGCACCAGGCCAACGAGATGATCGGGCCGGTCGTCGGGCTGCCCGAGCTGCCCGTCATCGAGTGGCCGGAGCTGTTCGCGAAGGATCCGGACGGCCTGTACTGGAAGACCCGGACCGTGGTGGCGTGGGCGGCCGGGCGGCCGTTCGTGTGGGTCGACGACATGGTCACCGAACTCGACGTCCGCCACGTCGCCGAGCACCACGACGGGCCCGCACTGCTCCTTCCGGTGGACCCGCGGCACGGCCTGCGGGCGCGTGACTTCGCGGAACTGGAGCGCTGGGCTCTTAGCCTCTGACGTATGGCTGATGTCTTTCTCGTCCGGCACGGTGAGACCGAGTGGTCGCGGTCCGGACGGCATACCGGGTGGACGGACGTGCCGCTCACCGAGCACGGCAGGGACGAGGCGCACCGGCTGCGGCCGTTGATCCGCTCGCTCCGTATCGGTGCCGCCTTCGTCAGCCCGCTCCAGCGGGCCCGTGACACCGCCGAGCTGATCGGGGTGCCCGACGCCCGGGTCGACGACGACCTGCGGGAGTGGGACTACGGCGGCTACGAGGGCGTGACGACCGTGGAGATCCAGCGCACCCGGCCCGGCTGGTTCCTGTTCACGGACGGGGTGGCGCCCGGCCCGCCGGAGCATCCCGGGGAGAGTCCCGAGCAGGTCGGGGAGCGGGCCGACCGGATGCTGGCCAAGGTGGAGGCGGCCCTCGCCGACACCGAGGGGGCCGGGCTGCTGGTCGCCCACGGGCACTTCCTGCGCGTCCTGACCGCCCGCCGCCTCGGCCTGCCACCGTCCGGCGGGGCCCTCTTCCAGCTGGCCACCGGGACGCTGTGCCGGCTGGGTACGGAGCACGGGCGACCGGTGATCGCGGGGTGGAACATCCGGCCGGGCGGGTAGCCGGGCCGCGTTGTCAGTGGCCGGTCGTAACCTTCGGAGCAGGGATCGGTTCCGCGTTCGACGCCGGGGAGGTGTGCACCGTGACCCGACCGCCCACCGCCGCCCAGCGACGGGTCATCGACGCCGCCGACCCGGTCACCGGACGGCTGCGCGGGACCGAGGCGCAGCTGACGGCCCTGGTCGGGCGCGGGCTCGCCTTCCGGCACCCGCGCCCACCGCACGACCACTTCCTGACGCCGGCCGGGCATCGGATACGGGAGGCTCCGGAGCCGCTGAAGGCCACGGAACCCCGGGCCACGGGGGAGGCCGAGCCGGCCGGGGGGTTCGCCGCGCGGGTCGGCGGGGAGGAGTCGGCCGCGGGCGGGCCCGCCCGCGCCCGTGAGGTGCACAGCGCCTGGCAGGGGCTGCTCGAACTGCGCCGGATGACCAATCCCGACGGCGCCACCGACCGGCCGTGCGGCTGGGAGCGCACGCATCTGGTGCGGGCCGCCGCGCTCGCCCTGGAGGCGGCCGGTCAGCCGCCCGAGGGGCCGGACGCCCCCGGGTACCGGGTGCGGGCGACCCCGCAGCCGGAGGCGGTCGCCGTGTACGCGCCGGAGGGCGAGCGGTTGCGGGCGTGCACGGACGCCCTGGAGCGGGCGGGCTGGCAGACGGGTGAGTACACGGAGCCGCGCACCAGGACGCGCTATCTGCTGGCATCGCCGCGCCGGGTGTGACGGGCGTGTCAGGATGCCGCCGAAGGATCAGTGCGTCGTACACGTGACGCCGTACGCGAGACGCCGTACGCAAGACGCCGTCGACAAGGCGCCGTACGCGAGAAGGGGAAGTCGTGAGCGAACCGTATTCCGTCCGGGTGACCGTCCGTGGCTACGAGACCGATGTGCAGGGTCATCTGAACCAGGCGGTGTACATCAACTATGCCGAGCACGCCCGCTGGTCGCTGCTCCGGGCGGCCGGGGTCACGCAGGCCGAGCTGATCGGGCGGGGCGTGGGCCCGGTGGGCCTGGAGACGACCATCCGTTACAAACGGGAGCTGCTCGCCGGTGACGAGGTCGATGTGACCTGCGCGTTCGAGTGGGGCGGCGGCAAGACGTTCCGGATACTCCAGAAGATCACCAAGGCGGACGGCACGCTGGCCGCCGAGGTCGACGCGGTCGGCGGGCTGCTGGACCTGAAGGCCCGGAAGCTGGTCGCCGACCCGCGGGCGGTCTTCAAGGAACTCGCCGCGGTCCCGGAGCTGTTCGGGTTCTGACCCGGTCCGCGCGCCGCCCGCGCGGCCGTCTACGCGTCGAGCAGTTCCGGCTGGTGCTCGGCGTCGTAGACCGCCCGGGCCTGCGCGACGTAGTGGCGGTTCTGCTCGGCCCAGTCGGTCAGCCGCTGCAGGGTCTCGTGCAACTCCAGAGCCACCGGGGTGAGTTGGTACTCCACGCGCGGGGGCACCGTCGGATACACGGTGCGGGTCACCAGGCCGTCGCGCTCCAGGTTGCGCAGGGTGAGGGTCAGCATCCGGCGGCTGATGCCCTCGATGCCGCGCTCCAGTTCCGTGAACCGGATGGGCCCGTGCGAGGCCGCCACCAGGATCTGCACGCTCCATTTCCCGGCCACCCTGTCAAGAACCTCGCGGACCGGGCAGGCGTGCGCGTTCACGACCTGGCTGGTAACACCGGTGTTCCTCTGGGACATCGAACTGCCTCCTTACGCCGTCCTCTCATGGTCACTCACCATGAACCCCGTTACAAGTCGTGCACCTTGCGCACGACCGGTTCCTGTTGATGTCCCTGGCGAGCTACGGCGATTGCGGAGGCCAGAAGGCCATGTCGACCACGACCGGCACACCGGCCGCACCGGTGACTCTCTCCCGAACATACCCGCGTCGGGCGTCCCTCGCCGTCCTGTGCGCGGGCGCGCTGATGACGATCCTGGACGGCACGATCGTCACCGTGGCGATGCCGGCCGTCCAACGCGACCTGGGCTTCAGCGGTCCGGGGCTGGCCTGGGTGGTGAACGCCTATCTGATCCCGTTCGGCGGACTGCTTCTGCTGTTCGGCCGTCTGGGTGATCTGGTGGGCCGGAAGCGGATGTTCACGGCCGGGCTCGCCGTGTTCACCGCGGCCTCCGTGGCGTGCGGTCTTGCGACCACCCAGGGTGCGCTGATCGCGGCGCGGGCGGTGCAGGGCGCGGGCGGCGCGATGACCTCGGCCGTCGTGCTCGGCATGCTGGTCTCGCTCTTCCCCGAGCCGCGCGAACAGGCCCGTGCCATCGCGGTGTTCAGCGCGGTGGGATCGGTGGGCGCCACCCTGGGCACCTTCCTCGGCGGGGCGCTGACCCAGGCGCTGAGCTGGCACTGGATCTTCCTGATCAACCTGCCGATCGGGGTCGTGGCCTGGCTGGCCGCGGTACGGATCCTGGCCCGCGAGCCCGGCGCCGGGCTCCGCAAGGGCGCCGACGGTCCTGGCGCGGCCCTGGTCACCGGCGCGCTGATGCTCACCGTCTACGTCATCGTCGGCTCCGGCGACCGGGGTCCGGCCGCCACCCTGCTCCTGGCCGCGCTCGCCCTCCTGCTCCTGGTGGCGTTCACCGTCCGCCAGGCCCGGGCCGAACACCCGCTGCTGCGGCTGCGGATGCTGCGCTCCCGGACGCTGAGCGGCGCGAACGGCGTGCAGGTCCTGATGGTCGCGACGATGTACGGCTTCCAGTTCATCGGCGCGCTCTACCTGCAACGCGTGCTCGGCTACGGCGAGTTGCACACCGGGCTCGCCTTCCTGCCGGCGCCGCTGGCGATCGGCGTCCTGATGCTGGGGCTGTCGGCGCGGATGACCGGCCGCTTCGGCGCGTACCGTGTGCTCCTCGCCGGGCTGGTCCTCATCACCGTCGGGATGGCGCTGCTGAGCCGGGCGCCCGCCGACGGGTCGTACGCGGCCGACGTGCTGCCCCCGATGCTGCTCATGGCGGCCGGTTTCGCCGCGGCGATGCCCCCGCTCACCGGCCTCGCCATGGCGGGTGCCCGCGCGGAGGACGCGGGGCTGGCCTCCGGGCTCTTCAACACCACGCAGGTGGTGGGCGGTTCACTGGGCCTCGCCGCCCTGTCCACCCTCGCGGCGAGCCGTACCGACGGCCTGCTGCTCGCGGGCGCGGGGCCGGTGCCGGCCACGGCGGCCGGCTACCAGCTGGCCTTCCGGGTGGCCACAGTGGTCGCGGCGGCGGCCCTGGGCCTGGCGGCGGCCACGCTGCGACCGCGGCGCGCCTGAACCGGGCAGGTCGGCGGGCCTGAGCCGGGCAGGTCGGCGGGCCTGAGCCGGGCAGGTCGGCGCGCCCGAAGCGCCCGGCGCCGCGACACTCCGGCGCCGGGCGGAACCGGCTCTCAGGCCGCCCCGAACGCGTCCCTGTGGTCCTCCGCCCACTCCCGGTAGGTCCGGGCCGGGCGGCCGAGCACCTCCCGGGCGTCCTCGGTGAGCACCGCGTTGCCTCCGGCGCGGACGAACGCGAGGCCGGTCAGGACGCCGTCCACCTGGGCCCCCTCCATCCCCCAGGCCGTGCGGAGGAAGTCACGGGTCTCGTCCGGGGACAGGTCGCGGGTCGGGACCGGTCGGCCCAGGACCTCGGCGAGCACGGCGGCCTGGCCGGGGACGGTGATCGCCTCGGGGCCGGTCAGGGTGTACGTCCGCTCCGCGTGCCCGGCGTCGAGCAGGGCCCGTACCGCCACCTCGGCGATGTCTCGGGGGTCGATCACGCCCGAGGCGCCGTCCCCGGTCATGTTGGGGACCGGTTCGCCCGTGCGCAGGGCTTGCAGCCAGGTCAGCGTGTTGGAGGCGAACGACGAGGGCCGCAGCACCGTCCAGGCGAGCCCGCTGTCCCGCACCGCCCGCTCCCCGGCCATGTGCCAGGAGCCGGAGGGACCCGAACCCGGATCGCCGGTCGCGATGGCGGACAGCTTCACCAGCCGCTCCGCGCCGGCGGACCGGGCCGCGGCGACCAGGGCCGCGTCCTGACCCTCGTCGGGACCGGCCGCCCTGAGCAGGAACACGGCCGTCACACCGGCCAGCGCGGCCTCCAGGGACGCCGGTTCGGCGTAGTCCCCGCGCACCACCTCCACCCCGGTGGGCACGGCCGCCTTCGCCGGGTCGCGGGTGAGCGCGCGCACCTTGGCGCCGCGCCCGGCCAGTTGTCGTACGACGTCACGTCCGATGGTGCCCGTGGCACCCGTCACCAGAATCATGCGGTCCACGGTGGGCCCGCCGGGGTGCCCTTCTCTTGGAAATTCCGGCACGGCCGGCCCGCCCGGACGGCGGTGCGGGTCGCTTACGGTGGAAGGGTGCCGATGACCATCGCCGAGCCGCTCGCGACCGTGCCCGACACGCTGCGCCCCTGGGTCGCCGGGGTGCGGACCATGTCCTTCGCGGAGCCCCCCGAGGGGACGTTCGTCCAACTGCCGGACGCGCTGACGAAGGTGGTGCTGCGGGTGACGGCGGACGGGCAGCGTGACGTCCTCGCGGTCGGGCCGCGGGTGCGGGCCGCGTACCACGAGGGGAAGCCGCACCTTTCGTGCGTGGAGCTGGTGCTCGCTCCGGGCACCGCCCGGGCCCTGCTGGGCGTACCGGCCGCCGGGCTGGTCGGCCGGGTGGTGCCGCTGGACGCGCTGCCCGGCGGGGTGGCCCGCCGGTTCGCCCGTGAGGTGCGGTGGCTGGACCCGCCGACGGCGCTGCCGCGGATCGCCGAGGTGCTGCCCGGCCTGCTGTCCGAGCAGACGGACGCGGACCGGACGGCGTTGCTGCGGGCGGGTGTGGAGGCGCTGTCCGTGCGGCTGGACCGGGCGCCCGCGCAGGTACGGGACGTGGCCCGGGAACTGGCCGTCAGCGAACGCCAGTTGCGGAACCTGTTCAGCGACGGGGTCGGGGTCTCCCCGAAGCACTACGCCCGTATCGACCGGGTCCGCACGGTCGCGGCTCGCGCGGGCAGCGTCGGCTGGTCCGAACTGGCGGCTGCCACCGGCTACTTCGACCAGTCGCACATGACGACCGACTTCCGCGCCCTGATGGGCGTACCGCCCCGCTCGTACTTCACCGGCCGCCTGCCCGCGATCACCCCCTGCCAGGCACTCCGGCTCCGCCGGCCCTGACTCCAATCGCCCGGGCAGCACGCTCACGGCGCGCAGCCGCGGCCCCTGCGTCACGTGATCGACTGCGGTGCCGCCAGCGGTACGGCGGCCTCCGTCGTCGTCGCCCTCGCTTCCGCGCGCCGTCGGCCCAGGTGGTTGAAGACCAGGTTCAGTACCACCGCGGTCACGCACCCGGTCGAGATCCCCGAGTCGAGGACGATCCGGGCGGTCTCCGGGAAGGCGTGGTAGAAGTCCGGCTCGGTGATCGGGATGATGCCGACCGCGAGGGAGACGGCGACGACCAGGACGTTCTCGCCCTTCTCCAGGCCGGCCCCGACCAGGTTCTGGATGCCGCTGGCCGCCACCGAGCCGAACAGGACCACGCCCGCGCCGCCCAGGACCGGACGGGGTACGACGGCGATCAGCGAGGCGGCCACCGGGCACAGGCCCATCAGCACCAGGAAGCCTCCGCCGGCCGCGACCACGAACCGGCTGCGGATCCGGGTCATCGCGACCAGGCCGATGTTCTGCGCGAACGCGCTGCACATGAAGCCGTTGAAGAGCGGGCTCAGCGCCGAGCCGAGGGTGTCGGCGCGCAGCCCCGCCGCGATCGTCCGCTCGTCGGCGGGCCGTTCGACGATCTCCCCCAGCGCCAGCATGTCCGCGGTCGACTCGGTCATCGAGACCACCATCACCACGCACATGGAGAGGATCGCGGCGAGCTGGAACTGCGGGGCGCCGAAGTGGAAGGGGGTCGGGAAGCCGATCAGGTCCGCGTCCGCGACCGGGCCGAAGTCGGTGACGCCGAACGGGATCGCGACGACCGTGCCGGCGACCAGGCCGAGCAGCACGGCGATCTGCTTGACGAAGCCGTGGGTGAAGCGGCGAAGGAGCAGGACGATGAGGAGAGTTGTGGCGGCCAGCCCCAGGTACCCGGCCGAGCCGTAGTCCTTCGCCGCGGGGTCGGGGCCCTGCGCCCAGCCGAAGGCGACCGGGAGCAGCGAGACGCCGATGAGCGTGATGACGGTGCCGGTGACGACGGGCGGGAAGAAGCGGATGGCCTTGCTGAAGAAGGGGGCGGCGAGGAAGCCGAGCAGGCCGGCGACGACGACCGCGCCGAAGATGACGGGCAGGGCGTCGGACTTGTCGTGGGTGGACGCGGCTATCGCGGTCATCGGGGCGACCCCGGCGAAGGTGACGCCGTTGACGAAGGGCAGCCGGGCGCCGATCTTCCAGACGCCGAGGGTCTGCAGGAAGGTGGCGAGGCCCGCGGTGAAGAGGCAGGCGGCGGTCAGGAAGGTCAGTTCGGTGCCGGTGAGGCCGATGGCCGCGCCGACGATCAGGGGCGGGGCGACCACTCCCGCGTACATGGCGGCCACGTGCTGCAGGCCCGTGGTGGCCATTTTCAGGGCGGGGAGTTTCTCGTCGACGGGGTGCACTGGTTGCGCGGACACTGCGGCTCTCCTCCGGTCGGTTACGCATCGGCTCTGACGCGGGTTTCAGGGAGGTGGTGCGGGTGGTCGAGGTCGTGCGGGACCCGAGAGGAGGACGGTGACCGGGCCCGGGCGCGCGCAGGGCAGCGCGCGCCCGGGAGACGGCCGCCGTGGGCCCTTTCGGGGTCCACGGCCACCGGCCGGGAGCCGTCCCTCCCGACCGGAGCTCAAGTGCCTTGCGGGGAAGCGGAGTCAGCGCCCGGCGATCTCCGCCAGCCGCCGGGCCTCGGCCCGCGTCGCGCGCGCGATGGCGTCCTCGTCGACGCGCAGCAGCCGGTTGTCCTCGACGATCTGACGGCCGTTCACGAAGGAGGCGGTGACCGGCGCGGCGGCGCCGAGGACCAGGGCGGTCACCGGGTCGGCGATGGAGGCGTGGGCGAGGGTGTCCAGCTTCCAGAGGACCAGGTCGGCGAGCTTGCCGGGTTCGAGGGAGCCGATCTGCTCCGCCCGGCCGAGGACCTGGGCGCCGCCGTAGGTGCCGAGGCGCAGCGCCTGGCGGGCGTTCAGGGCCGCCTCCCGGTGCGCGCCGAGGCGGTTGATCAGCAGCGCGTTGCGCAGTTCGGTGTGGAGTTCGCCGGACTCGTTGGACGCGGTGCCGTCGACGCCGAGGCCGACCGGGACGCCGGCGGCGAGCATGTCGGGGACGCGTGCGATCCCGGCCGCGAGGCGGGCGTTGGAGGACGGGCAGTGGGCGACGCCGGTCCCGGTGCGGGCGAACGCGGCGATGTCGGAGTCGTTCATGTGGACGCAGTGCGCCATCCACACGTCCTCGCCGAGCCAGCCGGTGGACTCGAAGTAGTCGGTCGGGCCCGTCCCGAACAGTTCCTTGCAGAACTGCTCCTCCTCGACGGTCTCCGAGCCGTGGGTGTGCAGCCGCACCCCGAGCCGACGGGCCAGCTCGGCTCCCTGCCGCAGGAGTTCGGTGGAGACGGAGAACGGCGAGCAGGGCGCGACGGCCACCTGGGTCATGGCGTCGAAGGAGGCGTCGTGGTGCTCCGCGACGGTCGCCTCGGTGGCGGCCAGGGCGCCTTCGAGAGTCTCGACGGCGAAGTCCGGGGGCAGCCCGCCGTCCTTCTCGCTGCGGTCCATGGAGCCGCGGGCGAGGGTGAAGCGGACGCCCGTCTCGCGGGCGGCGCGGATGATCGCGCCGGACAGGTCGCCGGAGTCCTTCGGGTAGACGTAGTGATGGTCCATCGCGGTGGTGACACCGCCGCGGGCCATCATGGCGAGCGAGCCCTGCGCCGCCGCGTACACCATGGGCTCGTCGATGCGCGCCCAGGTCGGGTAGAGGGCGACGAGCCAGTTGAAGAGGTTGTGGTCGGTGGCCAGGCCCCGGGTGATCCACTGGTAGTAGTGGTGGTGGGTGTTGACCAGGCCGGGGGTCACCAGGTGGCCGGTGGCGTCGATGCGGCGTACGACGTCCTCCAGGCCCTCGGGTGCCCTGCCCGCGCCGAGCGACTCGATGCGGTTGCCGGCGATGACGACGTACCCGTCCGCGTACTCGGTGTCGTGGGCGTCGACGGTCGCGATCGAACAGTTCTCGATGACGATGCGCTGGCCTGCTGCCATGATGTGTCCTTTTCGCTCAGCGGACTCGTGGTGAGGGCACGGCAGGACCCCGGGGATTTGAGTGCCGCGGCCGGGGAGCCCGAAGAGCCCGCTCCCCGGCCGAGGGTGCCGAAAAGAGTGAGGAGGTCAGAGGTTGGTGAGGTCCACCGGGATCCTCGCCTCGCAGCCTTCCCGCAGGACGGTCGCCTCGATCAGGCCGTAGGGCCGGTCGGCGGCGTAGTACACGGCCCCGTCCTCGGTGGCGTTCTTCAGCCCGAAGGGCTCCAGGTCGACGAGGAAGTGGTGCTTGTTCGGGAGCGAGAAGCGGACCTCGTCGATCTCGCCGCGGTTGTCGATGATCCGCGAACCCATCTGGTACAGCGTCTGCTGCAACGAGAGGGAGTACGTCTCGGCGAAGGCCCGGAGCATGTGCTTCTTCGTCTGCTCGTAGGACTGCTCCCAGTGGGGCATCTCCTGCTCGTCGTCGGTCCAGTTGAACCGCCAGCGGGCGGAGACCTCGGTGGCCAGGATGCGGTCGTACGCCTCGGGGAGGGTCGTGTACTTGTCCTTGACGTAGCCCCAGAACTCCGAGTCGGTCGAGTTCATCACGACGAGGTCCTTGAGGCCGGAGACGACCTCCCACCCGGAGCCGTCGTAGCTGATCTGCGTGAGCCGGGTCTCCTGGCCCTTGCGCACGAACGAGTGCCTGGCGTCGGAGGCGTCGATGCGCTCCCAGGCGTACTCCTCGATCCGGATCCGGGCCCGGTGGATCGGCTCCTGGCTGGTCACGAAGTGCCGGGCGAGGTGGATGCCGAACTGCTCGGCGGACTCGATGCCGTGCTCCTTGGCGAACGCGAACACCGTGTTCTTGGTGGTGTCGGTCGGCAGGACGTTGGCGTTGGAGCCGGAGTAGTGGACCTCGTCCATGTCGCCGGAGAGCGACACCGAGACGTTGAGGTCCTTGATGTGGTGGGTGGCGCCGTCCCGCGTGATCTTGACGACCCGGTTCTCGGCCTTGCCGTACTGGTTCTGTCCAAGAATCGTAGGCATGTGTAGCTAGCTCCCTCGGTAAACGGAGTAGCCGAACGGGTTGAGCAGCAGCGGTACGTGGTAGTGCTCGCCCGGTACGACGGCGAACGTGATCGCCACCTCCGGGAAGAACACGGCCGGTCCGCTGTCCCGATTCGCGGGGGCGTCCTGCTGCGCATCGGCTTGCTTCTTCTCGAAATACGGCTCCACGGCGAAGTCGAGCCGTACGTGTGCGGTCCCCACCGGCAGCGCCGGCAGGTCCTTGCACCGGCCGTCCGCGTCGGTCGCGGAACCGCCGAGCGCCTGCCAGTCCGCTTCCCGGCCGGGGCGGGCGGAGAGCCGGACGGCGACGCCTTCGGCGGGGCGGCCGACGCTGGTGTCCAGGATGTGGGTGGACACGGAGGCGGTGGTGCTGGTGCCGGTGCTGGTGCTCATGGTGTCAGGCGTCCTCTTCAGTCTGCTTCGGCCGGCTTCAGTCCGCTTCGACCAGCCGGCCGAGCCGGATGCGGTTGATCCTGCCCAGCTCGGTGCGGACGATCTCCCGCTCCTGCTCGGGCGGGTTGCCGATCCGCTCCTTGACCGCGTCCCGCATCTCCTCGCCGGTGCGGCCGGTGGCGCAGATCAGGAAGACATGGCCGAACCGCTCCTGGTAGGCGAGGTTGAGTTCGAGCATCTCCGCCTTGAGGGCGTCGGCGGCGCCTGCCATGCCGGACTGCTCCCGGGCCGAGGTGGGGTCGCCGGGCCTGGGGCGGCCGATCGGCGGGTGTCCGGCCATGGCCTCGGCGAGGTCCGCCGCGCCCAGCTCGGCCATGACGGCGTCGCTGGCGGAGTAGAGGGCCTCCGGGGTGGCGTAGGGGCGGGCGGCGAGCAGGTGCCGGGCCCAGGCGGTGGAGGCGCACGCCTCGTGGAGGACGGCGAGTGCCGCGTGCTCCTCCAGTTCGTTGAACCGGGCCAGGCCCGGGGGCGTGGAAGTCGACGTCACGGGAGCCTCCGTGGCCGTGTGCGGCCTTCGTGCTGAACGGGCTGCCGTTAGCTAACGCCCTCCGGAACCCAGCGTCAACACTTTGTTGAAAATTCCGCGTAACAACCCCCGCCGCACACCGGGAGGGTCAGCCTTCCTTCTCGCGGTTCAGGTAGTTGTAGACGGTGAAGCGGCTCACGCCGAGAGCGCCCGCCACGGTCTCCACGCCGTGCCGTACGGAGAAGGCGCCCCGCGCCTCCAGTATGCGCACGACCTCCTGCTTCGCCTTGCGGTCCAGGTCGGCCAGCGGCTTGCCCTGCTTGCGCTCCATGGCGGCCAGGATGTGGTCGAGGGAGTCCGCGAGCTGCGGCAGCCGTACGGCGACCGCGTCGACGCCCTCCCAGGCGAGCACGACGTCGTCGGGGCCGGCCTCGTCGGGCGGGAGCATCTCCCCGCCCATGGCGTCGACCAGCGGCTTCACGGCGGTGATGAAGGGCTCGTCCCCGTTTCCGGTCACTTGTCGCCGCCCTCCCCCACCACGTTGACCTGGAGCGAGATCCGGGTGGCGCCGGCCTCCAGCGCCTTGCGCAGCAGCGCGTCCACGGCGGTGAGCACGGCGTCGGAGCCGCCCTCCGCCGTGTTCCCGAACGGCCCGACGTCCACCGCGTCCAGCTCGGCGCCCTCGATGACCTCGCGGGCGACCAGCGCGTGCGCGGGGGCCTCGTCGAGGTCGAAGGGTTCGGTCGTGAACTCCACTCTCAATCGCATTGCGCCCCCAGAAAACGCACTTCCGGCCTGGGCTTCGGCCGACCACCGCACAGCCGCGACACACCCCGGGCCAGTCAGATCCACGGTGACGGAGCCGCTGCGTCCGCCACGAGCCGACCCTAACCGACCGGGGCGCCCCTCCGCCCGGTCAGCGGGTGCTCCACTTCTGGTTGTCCTGGCCGTTGCAGTCCCAGAGCTGGAGCCGGGTGCCGTTGCCGGTCTGCTCGTCCTTGACGTCCACGCACTTGTTCGCCTGCGGATTGACCAGGTCGTTGCTGGAGTTCAGGCGGAACTGCTGAGCCGGGTTGCCGCTGCACACCGCGAGCTGGATCACCGCGCCGTTCTGCGAGGAGCCCCAGGCGACGTCCATGCAGAGGCCCATCGAGCGGATCGTGCCGTCGGAACGGAAGTCCCACTTCTGCCAGTTCTTGCCGTTGCAGTTCCAGATCTCCAGCGGCGAGCCGTCCGCGCCCTTGTGCCCCACCATCTCGATGCACCGGTTGGAGGCGTGACTGTAGATGGTGGTGCCGGGCGCGCTGGTCACCGTGGCGGTGACCGTGGCCTTGGTCCCGGTGGTCTTCTTCTTGGAACTCCCGCCGGAGGACGCCTTCTTGGGTGCCTCGGCGGAGCTGCCCGCGACCACCCCGGCGCCCGCCGCGGCGGCCCCCGCGCCCTTCTTCACCGTGTTCTTCCTGCCGCCGTCCGCCGGCCGGGAGGGCGACGCGGTCGGCGAGGAGGACACCGGGTCCGGGGTGGCCGAACCGTAGGCGCCGGGTCCGGCGTCCGTCGTCGCCCCGTTCAGTACGGTGCCGGCCTCGGCGGCCCGGTCCGACGTCTTCCCGTCCGGACCCGACCGGCCGAGCATTCCCGACACCAGGAACGGCACCCCGATCAGCAGCGCCCCCGCGATCGCGGCTCCGGCCAGCAGCCCCCGCGAGGGACGGCCGAAGGCGGGGGCGGCCACGACGTCCGTGTCGGCGCCGGAGCCCGCTCCGGCGCCGGTTCCGGTTCCTGGGGCGGCCTCTGCCTCGGTGTCGGCGTGGCCCTCGGGTGCCGCTTCCGGGCCCGGGCCGGCGCTGGCCTCTCGCTCCGGGGCCGCGCCGACGTCGGCGCCCGCGTCGGCGCCCGGGGCCGGAGACGTTCCCGCGGCCTGACCCGGCGCCGGGGCCGGGGCCGCGACCGGGGCCGCCGCGGCAGGCCGGGACCGGGCCGTGAGAGCCTCTTCCGCCCGCGCGGCGGTCTCCGTCCCGCCGGGACCGGTCGCCGGTTCCCCGCCGACGGCCGGGGCCGCCGCCGCTGCCGTGGCCTGGGCCTCCCGCGCCGCTCCGGTCGCGGGCGCACCGCCCGAGGTGGGGTCCGGGGCCGCACCCGACTCCGTCTCGCCCGTCGTCGGCTGCTGCCGCGGGCTGTTCTTGCCGGACATGGTGTTCCTTCCGATGTGATCGGGTGGCGACCGGTCAGTCGTCGTCCGCGGCGGGCGGAGCGGCCGAGAACCGGTTGCCGTCGAAGTAGAGGGTCAGCGGGGCGCCGTCGGCCGGGCCGAACCGGTGGCTGCGGTCGCCGGGGCCGAGCACCAGGACCGGTCGCCCGGTGTCCCGTGCGACCAGTGCCGCCAGGGTGGACACGTAGACGGGGGTGTCGGGGCGGGCCAGCACCAGTGCGAGGCGTGCGAAGTCGTCCAGTCCGGCCTCGGCGACGGTCACCGTGCCGTTCTGGAGGATCGCCTGGGCGCGCACCTCCTCGGTGAGGGCACCGACGTGCGCCAGCGCGGCGGTCGTCAGCGCCGTGTCGGGGCCCGGGAGCGCGGCGTCGTCGGGGGCCCCGTGCGCGGCCACGTCGCTCCGGGCCCAGGCGAGGAGCGCGCCGTGCGGGTCACCGGTACGGGTCCAGGCCGGGGCGGTGCCGGAGGAGGCGAGCAGCCCGGCCAGGGAACGCGCGAACGTCTCGGGACGCTCCTCCCGCGACACGACGGGCCGACGACCCGCGGGGCCCACACCGCCCCGGCCGTTCCCGTCCTCGCCGTCCGCGTCGTCCTCGTCGTCCGCGTCGTCCTCGTCGTCTTCGGTTTCCTCGTCCTCGGTGTCCTCTTCCCCGCCCCCGCCGTGGCCGCCCCCGGTGCCCCGGGCGGTCCCGCCCCCGGCTCCGGCCGGCCCGGTCTCCCGCTCCTGCGGCGGTTCCTCCGGCTCTTCCTCGGTCTCCTGCGCCAACTCCGCCGCGGGACCGGCGCCGCTGCGTGCCCGGGGCGGGCGGGGGGTGCGGCGGGGCCAGGTGGCCGGGGTGGCGGCCAGGGAGCCGGTGGGCAGCGGCACGGTGCCGTCGTCCGCCGCCGCCCGCTCCGTCTCCAGGAGGGCGACCACGTCGGCGAGGTCGTTCTGGGCGTTGCGCTGCCGGGCCGCCTGCCGGCCCTGCTCGGCGAGGGTGGCGTCGACCTCGCGGCCGAGGGCGTCCAGGGCCTCCTGGGCCGTGTCGCGCGCGGCGACCGCCCGGTCGTGCCGTGCGACGGCCACGGCGAGTGCCTCCCGGGCCGTGCGGTCGGCCGTGGCCGCCGTCGCGGCCGTGTCCTGGGCGTGGGCCAGGGCCTCGGCGGCGGTGCGGGCCGCGTCCCGGGCCAGGCCGAGCCGGCGCGCGGTGTCGTCGGCGGCGTGCCGGGCGGTCTCGGCGGCCCGGTCGGCCGCCTCCGCCGCCGTCCGGGCCCGGGCCAGCGCCGTGCGCGCCCGGTTCCGGCGCGACTCTCGCCGGGCCAGGGACTCACGCCGGGCAACGGACTCACCCGAGGCGGCGCTGCCCGTGCCGCCGTCCCGCGCGGCCGGGGCGGCGGCCCGCCGTACGGCCTCCTCCGCCTCCTCCAGCTCGGCCTGCGCGGTCCTGACCGCCTCGTGGGCTTCGTCGGCGGCGTCGGCCGCGGCCGTGGCCCGCCCGGTCCGCTCACCGAGATCGGCCGTCAGCTCCGTCACCCGGGCCCGCCGTTCCCGGTCGGTGCGGGCGGCCTCGGTGACGGCGGTGTCGGCGGCGGTGCGGGCGTCGGCCGCGATACCGGCCGCGGCGCGGGCGTCGGCCAGCGCCCGTTCCGCCTCCGTCACCGGCGGCAGGGCGTCGTCCCGCGCGCGCAGGGCGTCCGGCATCCGTGCCTGGAGCAGAGCCTCGTGCGCGCGTGCCGCGTCCTCGGCCTGCCCGGCCTCCTCCAGCGCGCGTATCTGATCGCGTACGGCCGTCCAGCCGTCGCCCCGGCCGTCCCCCGCGCCCCCGTCCCGGTCCGCCGCCTGGTCCTCGTCCCGGTCCGCCGCCCTGTCCGCCGCCTGGTCCTCGGCCGGTGTGCTGTCCGGGTCGCCGTCGGCGTCGAACCGGCGGAACCGGACGCCGTCGCCGTCGCGCAGGGCCAGTTCGACCGGTCGCCGCAGGAGGGCGGCGGTGCCCGAGGCGGCGTACAGGGCGCGGGCGGTCTGTGCCGCGCTGCCGTCGACGGCCAGCCACAGCTGGACCATGCCGGAGCCGCCGTCCGGGCCCGCCCCGATGCCGTCCGCCAGCAGGGTGGGCAGGTCCCGCAGCGGCACGGTCCGCCAGTCCCGCAGCACGTCGTCGGCCCTGCCGTCCGCCGCCCGCGCGTCCGCGGCCTCCCGGGCGAGGGAGGCGCCGTCGAACACCCCCGGGGCGGTCCGGGCGCCGGTGACCCCGAACCCGAGCAGATCGCGTTCCAGGGGCCGGATCCGCACGGTGCCGGTCACGTACCGGACGCCGTTCGGGCCGTGCACGGTGATCAGGGCGTCCGCGAGGGCCTCGTGGCTGCGGGTGCCGCGGGAACCCTCCGGGGTGGTGGTGTTGCCGTGCTTGAGCCAGTCCCTGCGGGTACCGCTGACGGCGGCGCCCGTCCCCGGCTGCTGCGGCTGGCGGGCCAGCACCGGCAGGGTGAAGCCGAGCAGCTGCCGGTTCGCGTCGTCGGCGCTGAAACCGCCCTGCGCCGAGAGGCTTCCGGTGAGGCCCGCCTGCGAGGCGGAGCCCGCGCTCACCGTGCTGATCCGCAGCCGGTCCACCGTCACGTCGCCGGTGTCGGTCACCGGGCGCGGCCGGTACAGCTCCACGGTGAGCCGGGGCGGGGTGCCCGGACGGCCCTGGAACGGGTAGGCGCCCGGCATCACGGTGGTCACACCGGCCGGGCCGCGCGGATGGTCCAGCGAGACCGTGCCCGCCTGGACGAGTTCGCCGATCCGTACGGCGCCGGCGTCCGCGGAGTCCGAGGCGGTCAGCGACCGCCAGGAGTGGGTGAGGTCCGGGGCCACCTCGCCGAGCGCGGCGGCGAGTTCGGCGCCCCCGTCGAAGCCGAACACCGGCGCCGGGCCGCCCGGGGTGAACCGCCGCCCGGTCACCGTGGGGCGCTGTCGGTGCCGTCCCACCGCCAGGGGCTCCTCGGCAGGCGCGGGTTCGGCGGTCTCGCTGCCCGTGAAGCGCAGCGCGGCGGCGGCGTGCACGGTGACGGTCCGGGCGGGCCGGCCCAGGAACAGGTGCGTGACCCGGTCGGCGAGCGAGGTGTCCGCGTCGGTCAGGCTCAGCACTCCGTGCTGGAGGACGCTGCCCGGCAGGTCCAGCAGCCAGTCGGCGGTCGGGGTCGAGCGGACCTCGGCGACGATCCGGTACGGGACGCCCTCGAAGTCGGCGGCGTTGTCGGTGCGCAGCCAGTAGCGGTCCTCGGCGGCCCGGGTCGCCCGCGCCGAGTTGCCGCGGACCGTGTCGCCGCCGAGCAGGACGTTCGCCCGGTCGGTACGGGGGCCGCCGGTGAGCCTCGGGATGCGGGACTGGAGCTGGACGAACCCCGAGTGCCGGACGGTACGCGCGGTCCGGTCGGTCACCGCGGACGGGGTGTGGCCGAGGAAGTGCTCGATCCCGGCGCCCGGTGCCGCCGGGAACCCGCGCAGCAGGCGCAGCGCGTGGTCGTCGGCGTCCGGTTCGGCCCGCAGCGTCACCTCGACCAGGCGGGCACCGCCGTACCCGACGTGCCGGTACCGGAACCGCTGCACCCGGCCAGGTCCCCGCCCGGCCAGGGTGCGCAGCCCGGCCGTGGAGGTGAGGTCGGCGATCCTGGTGGCCACCCCCGGCAGATACGACGAGTGCCCCGGCCGGGTCGTGCCGGGCGCCTCGTCCTCCACCAGTCCGAGCAGTCGCTGCCGCAGTTCGTCGGGGCGCCGCACGGTCCGGGTGGCGTCGGTGAACTGGTCCATCGCCTGGACGCTGCCGAGGCCCACCTCGCGGGAGGCGACGAACCGGCGCGGCAGCGGCACCGAGCCCGGCACCTGCGCGGGCACCGTGAGACCGGCCACCCCCGCGAACCAGGCGGCGTGGCGCCGGATCTGCGCCGGTGTGGCCAGGAACCGCACGGCGTCCGGCAGTTCCACCGCCACCGTCACCGTACGGCCCTCGCCCTGCCCGAACGCGTTGCCGACGGCGTTGCGGCGGCCCCGCCGGAACGTCACCAGCAGCAGTCCGTCGGCCGCGATGCGGTGCTGGGCGCCGCTCTCGGTGGCCGTGCGGTTCACGACCGTCGAGGAGGCGAGCGCCCGGGACCGGTCGCCTCGGGTGGTGCGGCTGTGCCGGACCGACGGGTTGAGGGTCGACGGCCGGTGCGCGGACGCCGTCGTGCCGCCGCCCTGCTGCTGCGCCGGGTCGTCGGCACGGCGGTGGTGCATGCCGCCGTCGTCGTCGTTGCCCGCGGCCTGGTCGGCGGCCGGGGTCTGCGCCGACGAGGTGTTGCGGACCGCGGTGAAGCCGCCCGCCCACTGGACGCTGCTCGACACCCCCCGCTGCTGTCCGGCCCCGTCGCCTGCGCTCAGCCCGGTCTCGAAGTACTGCGAGACGTCGCCCGCCGCCCGCGGCCGTCGCAGGGCGCCCCGGATCTCCACCGACAGCACCTCGTCCGCGGCGAGCCCGGGCAGGGTGAGCCCCTCGATCACATAGGCGCCCTTGAACACCTGGTGGCCGCGGGCCAGCAGGGCCGCGGGGCTGCGGGCGGCGGTCAGCATCTCCGCGGCCACCGTGGTCGGGTCGGTGGCCGCGGACCCGGCCAGCGACTCGCCGATGGCCCGCCCGACCCGCGCCACCGGCGCCGGGGTGTGTTCCGCCACCGCGTCCCGTACGTCGTCCAGCAGGCCCCGGGCGGGATGCCCGGGGTAGGTGTTGCCGAGCACGGACCGGAACGCCTCGTCCAGCGCGGCCGACGCCCGGAACACCTCCACCATCGAGTCGTCCGGCAGCGGCACCGAGTCCGGCAGCGGGGTGCCGTGGTCGTCGGTCAGGTCGAGCAGGGTGCGGTCGGCCGGGGTGGCGGCCCGCACGGTGTGGGCCGCGGGCGCCGCCGGGGCGGGCGCGGCGGCGGGCAGCGTACGGTGCGTCGGCACCGACAGCCGCAGTGTCCCCGGCACCCGGTCCGGCGGCGGGGGCGGCGGGTCCGCCGGCGGGGCACCGTGCGGTACGTACGGTTCGGTCACCGTCTCGTGCGCGAACCGCACCAGGGGCTGCTCCCCCGGCCCCTCGTACAGGTCGAGCGCCAGCTCGGCCGGCACCTCGAACACCTCGCTGCGCTGCCCCGGCCCGCTGCCGATGAAGAACTGGTCGTGTCCGACCGACAGTTGCACGCTGTTGTCGTGCTGCACCTGGTGGCCGCGCACATGGTCGCCGGTGCCGCCCAGCGTCCACGCGCCCTTGCGGACCGGCAGCCCGAACGAACCACCGCCGCCGTACGACATCCCGTACGACGACCCCCGCTGGTCGTTGCCGGCCGTCGACAGGGACGCCACGCCCATGCCCTGTACATCCGGCAGCACCCGGGTGTGCACGCTGTCGCCCTCCCCGCGCACCGCGCTGAGCACCAGCCGCACCCGGCGGCTCCCGGACAGCGTCGGGATCTCCAGGAAGAGCGGATGGCCGCCGTCCACCATGGCGTCCGTGGCGGCCCGCTGCCCCACCTGGGACCTGGCCTGTTCGAACCTGCTCAGATTGTTCAACTGGGCCTGCACCAGGGCCTCGTCGGGCAGCACCCGGTTGCGCGAAGAGGTGTCCGCGGGCAGGAAGCCCTCCCGGCGCAGCCAGTTCTCGGCCTGCACGAAGAGGGGCTCGGCGCCTTCCACGCCCAGCGGCGTCGTGGTAGTGCCGATCGCCTGGAGATGCTCCAACTCGGCCGGGAGACGCCGCAGTTCCTCCGGAGACGGAGCGTGGCCCCGGGCGTCCTCGGCGGTCAGCAGCCGCAGGTGCATCCCGCGCGGCCAGTCGCCCGGCGTGAAGTCCAGATGCCCGCCGCCCGGCAGGTGGAGCACCAGCGTGTGCCGTACCTCGGCGGGCGCCAGCAGATGGCTCCGGTTGCTGCGGACCGCGTGCATCAGGGCCGCGCTGCCGCTCTGCGCCAGCGACTCGTTCGTCCCCGCCTGGGCCGAGGCCCGCCCCAGCACCCCGCCCCCGACCCGCCGCACCGCTTCCGGATGCCCCTCGGCGTGGTCGCCGGTGAGCGCCGGACCGACGCTCCCGGACAACGACAGGCCGCTGCTGAACCTCGACTGGGAGTCGATCCGCACCACCTGGGTCAGATGGCTCTCCAGATTGATCTTCCCGGGGACACTGCGCCGCAGCGGATCCCCGACGGCCACCTCGGTGAGCAGCTGGAACATGCCGACCGCGCGCCCCGACCCGTCCAGAAGCACCGGCGAGAAGACCCCTCGGTCCCGCTGCATCGGCAGGGTGCCCCGCAGCAACGGCTCCGACAGGAACGTCTCCAGTTCGGCGAGGGAGTCCTCGTCCAGGGACCGCAGCCGCGCCCCGAAGTGCTCCAGCGCCTCCGCGAACAGCCGCCCCGGCTCGGCCACCGTGTCCACGCCCCACACCGGAAGGTCGTCGAGATCCGCCGCCTCCGGCAGCTCCCCCTCCTCGTCCCGCGCCAGGTGCTGCGGGAACCAGAAGGTCACCGGCCCGTGCGACACGGCCGCCCCCCAGGTGACCGGAGCGGCCAGTGCCGGGGTGTCCAGCCGCACCTCCCACAGGGCGGTGAAGTCGTACGGCTCCGACGGCTCGTTGCTGCGCTGCGCCGACGTCGTCTGCACCACCGTGGTCACCGACGACGTCGACGCGAGCTGGTTCAACGTCAGCGCGAGGGTCAGCGCCACGTCGACACCGCGGACCGGGATCGCCCTGGTCACCGGGAACAGCCCGGTCCACGGCAGCAGCAGGGTACGGACCGTGCCGGACGCCTCCGACGACACCGACTCCTGGGTGCCGACACCGCGCCGCTCCACCCGCACGTCCCGCTCGGCACCCTCGGCCTGCCCGTACCGGGCCGCCGCCACCGGGTCCGCGAGGCGCATCCGCAGATCCACCACCCGGTCCCGGCCGTTCACCCGCAGCGTGATCCGATGGCCCAGACTGCCGCGCAGATACGGCAGGTTGAGCACCAGCTCCTCCGCGCTCGCCACGGTCCGCAACTGCTCCCGCACCGGGTGCGTGTCGGGCGCGTGCGCCAGCCCGAGCGCCGCCATGACCTGCGCGTGCAGCCCGTCCACGACCGCCGCCGACAGCGGTTCGAGGAACACCAGCCCCACATTGCCGTCCAGCTGCCGGCCGTACGCGAGGACGTACGAGGACGACGGTGCCGGGACCGGTGCGTGTGAGGTGGGCCAGGCGGGCGGGGTGTCGGCCGGGATCGGGGGGTCGGCGGGCTCCTGAACGGGACCACTGTGCACGCCGCCGTCGAAGGGGTGGTCGTGGAGCCGGGGGCCCGCCGCCGTGACGCTCTCGATGATGTCGAGATAGCGCTGGGGAATCTCCACTCCGGACTCGGTCGTCGCCATCACGCCCGCGGTGTGCACCGCCATGCTGTTGGCATGGGACCGGAAGACGAAGTCGTTGTCCCGCTGCTCGTCCGGCAACCCCAGATAATGCAGCACCTCGTGCAGAAGATCCTCGTCC